>NZ_CP080421.1:3600000-3961791 GCF_019457515.1 Shewanella mesophila | reverse complement strand
TAACAGTTTTATCCCGCTGTGTATGATGTGTACCGGCATGTTTAGCATGCATGAGATCACCATGAGAAATGCGGCTCAAGCTGCAGTGCAATACGCTAGTGCTGGAAATAGTCCCTTTCACACCGAAAATCTGAGCGTATTTAATAGCTGGGAGTCAGTACCAAGCAAGATAAAGGCGATAAATAATGGCGTGCCCCCCGAAGAGCCTAATGACGTAAAGCACCAGCATATCGATGGTAAATTCATCGATGCTCTGATGTTACATCAAGATGAGGCGGGAAAATCTAGCTATGTATGGCTGCACTATAATGCCACCCATGAGTTAGAGTTTGCCCCAAAGAATATGGCCGCCATCTGCTTATTGATTATCATGACTTTCACTGTGAATGCTATTTTGGCATGGTATTTACAAAGCCGAGTCATTTCGCCAGTGCATCAGATCAGTCGGGCAATAAAGCAGCATGATTGGCAAAAGATGGAACAACTTCGGTTTCCAAAACAATGTTATGCCGAGCTTCAATCTATTGTCGATGCCTTAGACAGCTCGATTAAACAGCTTAAAGAGGCGCAGCAACGTGAGCTATCATTTTTGCGTTTTGCCAGTCATGAACTCCGCACGCCCATCGCTATCTGTCAGTCTTCGTTTGATATTTTGACCTTACAACAGGGCCAGTTAACGGGGCCGACATTGCATGCCAGTCAAGCGACGACTCAAATGAAATCGATCACCGAAACCCTGCTGTGGTTAATGAGCTCTGATTGTAGTCCGATGGATAAAAGCCATGTGAAGTTAGCCAGCTTGTTACAGAGCATTGTTTATGATCAACAATTTGCCCAAGGCAGCGAGGTCGAGGTGGAGTTATCCTGTGATGACACCCAATTATTAGTGCTTAAAGAGCCGCTGAGCATAGTGTTAAATAACTTGGTGCGTAACAGTTTAGAGCACGGTGCTAAAGGTATTAGCATCACTCAACGAGGTAATAGAATCGATATTGTTAACCCGTTGTCACGGCATAACTCCAGTGGTTTCGGGCTCGGTTTGATGTTGGTTGAACGTTTAACGGCACAGCTTAATTGGCACTATTCAACCAGTTACGATGATAACTTTTTTAGAGCAAGCCTCATCATACATTCAGCTTAACCTTTAATAACAACTCGCTGTTTAGTGATGGCAATAGTTGCATCGCTAATACAGCGCTTTGTTGTTTAAGTTGTATTTTATCTGTTCAATTAGCTCTCTTGTTTAAAATCTCTTACATCTACATAAAATAGTAAATAGAATGGTTAACCTACTCTATTTTAATCACTATTCATCATGAGTTTGAATAATCTATTGATGATAACTAGTCATGCTTTTTGCATTAGTCTCTGCTATCAATATTTTAGGCTTATTTTTATTTATATCTCATTTTCATTTTGACGTTATTTTCACATTTAGGCTTTATTTATATTTTGACGTTATTTTCACAAATATAATTTGTCAAATTTTCTAGATTAAATTTTTTATTTTTTTGCTGTTTTTAATTGGTGCTTTTACTTCTCTAATCCACACACTTTTTACTATTCAAAATTATTACACGAGCTAGCTCACAAAGAATTTTGCTTATTTATTTATCATGTCGAGGAATTTTAAAATTAAGGGATGTTTAAATGAAAAAGCAACTTGTCATAGCTTTGGCTGCGTTTGTCGTGGCGCCAGCCATGTCGGCTACATCAGTCGATTTGGGCTATAAGGCGTACACCTCTGATACTAAATCCGATAATGGTGGCGCATACGATCAGCCTTTTGTGAAGTTAACTCATTTCAACAAGGCGGATTGGGGCACTTTACTGGCCTATGTGAAGTTAGAAAACCCAGGCGAAATCGAAGATGCTCAACAGGGCAAAGACGGTAAGCTGACAGTGAAGTCATTACTGGTGCTTGATAAGCAGATCGCTGAAAGTCAGTACAACTTTTGGGTCCAAAACTTCTTAGTCAGCAATCGTACCGTAATGGAAGACAACTTCTATTTGGGGGTCACGACTAATCGTAAATATGGCGATTTGCTCATTAACGCGGGCTTAGGGGTGAACTATTCTGCGGCACACTTTGATCCAACTGGGGCCAGTTTCGA
Source organism: Shewanella mesophila (assembly GCF_019457515.1). Classification (NCBI taxonomy): domain Bacteria; kingdom Pseudomonadati; phylum Pseudomonadota; class Gammaproteobacteria; order Alteromonadales; family Shewanellaceae; genus Shewanella; species Shewanella mesophila. The sequence goes on along the minus strand of NZ_CP080421.1, from coordinate 3,959,677 downwards.
TGGCATAAGTGGTTACGCCGCCGTGATAAACGCACGTTACCCTTTTGCTTTTGCGGGACTAAAACATTCATTGTCTGTCAATTATGAAGGCCAAATCGATCGTGATGACGAGCATATGAGCACACTGGGTTATGACAGTTATGGTCATCAGATCATCACAACGTTAAAAACCAGCGTTACCGATTCTTTCTACACCAAATTGCATCTTACTCATTTCGACAGCTGGGGCTCAGTGCCAAATGACGGTATCGAATATGGCGTTGCCCTTGGTTTTACTTTCTAGTATCGGTTTGACTTAAAAAGGAATAAAGAATGATTAAAAGAACGATTATCGCGAGTGCAATTGTAGCTCTGGCCATGGGATGCTCAACACAAGAGAGTCAACCTATAGTGAAAAGTGAAGGTGCTGCTTTTGGTAAGCACGGAGAGATCCAGGTCCAAACTGCTACTAAAGGTGGTCAGTTGGTGGATATTAGTGTCATTAAGCAAAATGAAAACAAAGTCTTAGCCGCCTCGGTATTTACCGAAATGAAAGATGCCATGCTTGCTAGCAACAGCACTCAGGTAGATGGTATCAGTGGTGCCACAATCACGAGTAATGCTTTTAAAGAGGCGGTTGAAGGCTCTCTTGCTGCTGCTGGCGTGACCTTGGTTTCGGGTATGGCTAAGGGTAATACCCAAGCAGATGAGCAGCTGTCCAGTGAGCAGAATTTTGATGTGGTAGTGATTGGCTCAGGAGGTGCAGGTTTCAGTGCGGCAATCACCGCCAAAAATGCTGGTGCTAATGTGGTTATTATCGAAAAAATGCCAACGGTAGGCGGTAACAGCTTAATCACGGGGGGCCAGATGAATGTGCCAGGCAACTGGGTGCAAAAAAAGATGGGTATTGAAGACAGTATCGAGTTATTTGTACAAGATACGCTTAAAGGGGGCGATTACCTTGGCGACCCTGAAATGGTGCAGCTCTTAGCCGAACAAGCGTTGCCTGCTGCCGAGTGGTTAAGAGACTATATTAAGGTCGACTTTTACCCAGATCAGTTATTTCAATTCGGTGGCCACAGCGTTAAGCGTGCTTTGATCCCACGTAACCATACCGGCGCCGAGTGGATCAGCAAGTTTATGGCTAAAACCGATGAGCTTCAGATCCCTATTCATACCCGCACGACTGCAACAGCTTTGATTAAAGATCAAAGCGGACGCGTGATCGGTGTAGAAGCCGAGAAAAATGGCCAGAAGATAACCTACAACGCCAAGCGTGGTGTGATCATGGCAACCGGTGGTTTCGGTGCTAACGTGGCGATGCGTACCAAATATGTGCCTGAGCTAGATAGTCGTTATGGCACCACCAACGCACGTGGGATCATGGGCGATGGCATTGTTATGGCCGAAAAGTTAAATGCTAAAACCCACAATATGGAGTCGATTCAGACTTATCCTATCTGTCATATCGATACTGGGGTGATCTCTTTAATTGCCGATTCTCGTTTCTTCGGTGCGATCGTTGTCAATAAACAGGGCCATCGTTTTGTTGAAGAGTTAGAGCGTCGTGACGTTATCAGCCGTGCGATCTTAGCGCAAACTAATCAGCAGGCTTATGTACTGTGGGGCGCAGAGATCGAAGAAGTTGCCGATGTGGTTAGCGTACATAAAGATGAATTCGCTGAGCTGAACCGTAAAGGCATGATGTTTAAAGCTGACTCAATCGAAGAGTTAGCCGACAAATTCGGCGTCGATAAAAAAGCGCTTATGGCACAAGTTGACCGTGTGAATCAGTTTGCTAAAGCAGGTGATGATAAAGAATTTAATCATCGTGGTGGCCTGAAAACGATCATGAAGCCACCTTTCTATATGCTAGTAGCCAAGCCTTCTGTGCACCATACTATGGGTGGTTTGATGACAGATACTCATACCCGAGTGTTAGACACCCAAGGTAAGCCGATTGCAGGACTGTTTGCTGCCGGTGAAGTAACTGGTATGACGCACGGCTCGAACCGTCTTGGTGGTAACGCCATTACCGATATTACCGTATTTGGACGTATCGCAGGTCAAGAAGCTGCCGCGCAATAAGCGTTAATGCAGCAATACCATGCCGACCAGCTTGCTGGTCGGCATTTTTAATCCTCAATCATGAATGATTTGGCGGCGCATTGATTCGGCGCTGATTTTTTAATCTCGGTCCCACCCGTAATTATCAACGTCTAATGTCACTTTTATACGGTGTAAATTCGCTGCACGTGACAGGTTAAAGCGGCTTACATGATGATTTAAATGACATTTAAAGAAATACTGCGAACCATTGTATCGCTATTAGCTCTGGTCGCTGTACTATCAGGTGCTGCGTTAATTGCTGTAATCAAGTTGAGTTAATTGGCCGCCATATACCAATATTAGAGATCTCTCTATCAGTGAGGTTAATCAGAAAGCATCTCTTTAGTAAATTAGGATCAGAGTAGCTCGAGTAATAGCTGTTTCATCTCATTTTCATCAAGTGAAACTGGGGAGTTCTTGTTGTCTGCGTGAGCAACTACCGCATCTATATCAGATTTGCGAAGGCCATAATCTGATAATTTGCCCAGTGGCTTCGCCCACTGCTCAAATAGATCGATCGCTTCTAAATCATCTATGGTTTCACCGAATAGAGTCTGACGGGCAAGCGTAAACTGTTTAATCGAAGATTTTTCCAGTAAACGCCTAAATACAGGACCGAGTAAGATTCCGCAGGCAGCGCCATGGGGAATGTTGCAAACCGCGCCAAGAGGCCCCGCAATACCATGAACGGTTCCCAGTCCTCCATTAGCTAAGCTAAGGCCTGAGAGATAAGCGGCTAGTGCAAGTTTGCCTCTTAGTTCTAGCTCTGTTGGCGTGCCATAAAGTGTGTCGGTGAACAACTGGCTCCCTTGAGAAAATAAGCTGATCCCCTGTAATGCCAAGGCATGTGTGAGTGGAGTTGCCTTGGTTGAAACCAAAGACTCTAACAGTTGGCAGAAAGAGTCCATACTGCAGGCGAGAGTGACCAATTTGGGGGTTCCTACTGCCAACTGAGGATCGAGAATGGCTAGGCGAGGTACGAAAGCATCGTGTCTTAGCGATTTTTTGAACGGTTTTTCGCCCCGTTGCCCGATCACCGCATTTTTAGTCGCTTCGCTTCCCGTTCCTGCTGTTGTTGGTACGGCAATCAGCGGCAAGGTATTGGCTTCAGGCGTTTTAGTTCCAATGCCTTCTAGATAATCGAGCACCGAACCTTGATGACAAAGCATTGCAGCAACGGCTTTGCCTGCATCGAGTACGCTGCCGCCACCAATGGCCACAACGACCTCAACCTCTTGGAGACGAGCTATTTCCGTTAAGCTATCGACAATTTGGGGTGTCGGTTCACCGCTAACAATGTTGTGGTTAAAATGGACATTCGCCTGGCGTAACTTAGTTTGAATTTCCGCCCAGCTTTCAGTTTCTACAAAATGCTTACCTGTGATGAACTGTACCGATTTATAGGGCTTTACTAGGTCGGCTAATTTATTAATCTCGCCGTTACCAAAAATCAATTTTGCGTTGCCCAAATGGGTAAATGGATGCATCGTTATTCCTTGTCAAACTAACACTCAGTTGCCGAGAGATTCTGTTAAACGAGAAAGTGTAGCAGTTCTCTGTGGCTAAATCTGAGTGTTAGCAAACATTATCAATGGCCTATCGAGCCTAAGTGTTGAATTAAATACATTCTGATCTCGGTGGGTGTCTGGCTCACCCAAAAACCACTTACATAGGCGATAAGCGGCACTATGAAAAGTAGCAGTAGCAACATGATGGTCAGCCCTCGTGCCGATAATTTGATGCCATTGCGCGTACTGAAGTGTAAAGCTTGCTGTTTAGGACAGGCTGAAACACACCGCATACAGGCTTGGCATTCATCGGAGCGAATATGGGCTTGAGTATGGACACTGATACCTGCAGGGCAGGCGCGAGTACACTTGTCGCAGTTCATCCCTTTCGATTCAATCAGGCAGTGCTGGGTACTCCTGCGAATTTTAAAGGGGCTTAAAAAACTAAGTAGTCCTAATAGCGCGCCGTAAGGGCAGATGTAGCGGCAAAAACCTTGGCGACGCCACGCAGCCAGCCCTAAAATAATGCCAAAGCCCATAAGGGTAACTAGGCCTGGAGTAATAAAAAACAGCGCCATTTTTAGGTCGGCTATCTTATGGTAATTGCCGTTAAGGTAGTGGGGGATGGACGCGGTTGGCATGGTAAAGATGATATAAAATAATCCTCCGAGGAGTAGATATTTCAACATGCGCAGTGGCCAATCGAGCCAGATTGGCGGTAAAAGCTCACGTTTGATAAAGCGTTTTCTCAGTTTGTAAAGATATTCACCCGCGAGCCCTAAAGGGCAAGCCCAGCCGCAGAATGCACGTTTACACAAGAGACCAGTGAGCAATACAGCAGTGAGCATCACAGCCGCAGCAGGATGGTTTTGGTCCCAAATCCCCAAGGTTAGAATCGCTTTTATCTCAATGCCGCCAGCGATGGGCAAGAAAGCATCGCCGACATCGGGGCGCATTAGCCAAGGCGTTATTCCTAGCTTGAGCATGGCGGCATTAGCGGCAAATTGAATTCCGACAAGCAACATCGACAGAGCTAACAAGTGTTGAATAACATCCCGCAACGTGTTGGAACGCACCTCACCTTTGATGAGTTCGTTTTGGTATCGATTCGCGACTCCAAGACAAATAACCGCGACAACCAGTGCTAACCATAACGGCCAATAGAGTGTGGTGATTAGTGAGCCAACAAGTAAGCCGCCCGCTGCGACAGCGCCCCACTTTTTGCCGCTCCAGTAAAGTAAGCTAATGCTATAAACCAAAGCCAAGGTTAAGGTGATTGATTCGATAATACTCATAGTGCTAGAACCAGTTATTGAGAGAGTAAGGTAACCGCTTGTATCTATGAGAGACTATTGAATGATGTAAGTTCTTTTGCTATCAAAATAATGTGCTGTGACTCGCGAAATAATGCTTCTTGATACAAATTTTGATGATCTGTGTCGCCTTGTTGCTAGTTTGTGTCGCAGCACTACTTAGCGATAGAAAATAAAAAGCCCCAACATAAGGTCAGGGCTTTATATAACAGAAAATCACTATGAAAGATCGCTAGTTGCTGCCTTCCATAGATTCGATAAATTTGCTTGATTCGGCAATCGACTTATTCATCTCTTTTATCAGGCTGGATATATCGGTTTGCAGGCTGGCAAACTCGCCCTTGATGGCGCCTATCGCCTGGGCGTTAAGGTTATGCTTGAGATAGAGCATGTTGTCTTTCATTGCTGTCAGAATAGGTGGCATTTTACTTTCGGCGCGGCGCATGGTTTTGACTAACTGCCCGTATGAGCGTTTAGTCTCTCGTAGCTTGGTCTCGCTGTTACGACGTAGGCTGGCTTTACTAATCTCACCGATTTCGGCTTGCCACTCATCAAATAGCGCCTCGGCGACATCTTCTACCTTATCGATACGATTAGTTACCTCATCGGCGGCTTCTTGAGAGGATTCATACTCATCTTTGGCCTTGTTGTAGGCTTTTTCAAGATCGCCGCCATCATGGTTTAATAGCGCCTGCATCTCTTCCAGCGCTGAACTAAACTGTTGTTGTGCCTCTTCTTGAGATTCTTTTGCGGCAGTAACGCGGTCGACCATGATGTCGCGCTTATGGTAGCCCACTTTCTCCATAGCACCATAGTAAGCACTTTGGCAGCCTGTGAGCAGTAGCGCTGAGGTGATGACAAAAGCTGATAATAGGTTTTTCATCCTGAAGTTATCCTTTAATGGGGTTAGTCGGCCTTAAATTTTGCCGCGTCGATGATACTCCATAGATGCGCTATACCACCTATGATGGCGGGAATAATCAGCCACCACATGGCGTAACCGACGATGGTGATAACGCAAAATAACAAGGCGGCTAAGATGCGTCCCTGTACTAATTGTCCCAGACCTGGGAAGAAAAAACTTGCTATTGCGGCAATAACATTGCCTGCAGAGCCTTGTTGTGACATCTATTTGTTCCTTACACTTGTATCTAGCATCTTTAAACTTGTAATCTAGCTTACGCAGTTAACACCACTTGAATCAAGAGAATACCGTGATAAATAGAATAGATGGGAGCCTACTTCGCTCAATTATGCTGGGTATCTGGGAGTTTATGATACATCTAAAACAGCGTGTGGCGGAAGATCAGATTAATATGCGCGCGGGACATTTGGCCTATGTGACCCTATTGTCCTTGGTTCCTATGGTCGCGGTGACTATGTCTATGCTATCTGCATTCCCGGTTTTTAAAGGGATCCGCGGTCATATTGAGGCCTTTATCTATGAGAATTTCATCCCCTCGGCCGGTGATAGCGTGCAAGTGTATATCAATGAATTCGTTGCCAATGCCTCTAAAGGGACGGCTGTTGGTATCGGTGCGCTAGTGGTCGTGGCTATTTTACTTATCTCTAATATCGACAAGTCGTTAAATGGGATCTGGCGAACCACGGAGAAGCGCTCAATGGTCGTTTCCTTCTCTATGTACTGGATGGTATTGACCTTAGGCCCTGTGTTAATGGGCGCGAGTATTGTGGCGAGCTCTTATATAGTATCTCTAAAGGTATTTAATGGGGCCGATTTAAGTGGTGTGGTGCCCTTATTGGTGGAGCGCCTGCCGATGTTTTTCTCGGTCGCCACATTCTTACTCATCTATATGGTTGTGCCTAATACAAAGGTGAAGTTTTTTCACGCGTTGTTGGGTGCGATTGCTGCGGCAATATTGTTTGAATTGGGCAAGAAAGGTTTTGCGCTCTATCTGACCGAGTTTCCATCATATGAAGCGATTTATGGCGCGTTAGCGACCATCCCCATCTTGTTTGTTTGGGTCTATCTGTCATGGATTATTGTGCTCATTGGCGCGGAGATCACCGCTGCTATGCCCGAATATTTAGATAAGCGCTTGCTGTCGATTGATGCGGTTGAGCAAGAATCAGCAACAGAGGCTGATACTCAACGAGCAGATAATATCGAAGAGCCAAAGCCTTGAAGTCGCAAGGTGCTCATCCACTGATCCGCCGAGATTGGGTCGATGTGGGTGAAGGCCACCAACTTTTTTTAGCTCAGTATGGCGATCCAGAGGGGATCCCTGTGCTCTATCTTCATGGTGGTCCTGGCGCAGGATGCAGTGGTGAAGAGTTAAAATTATTTATCGATGACGGTTTTCATATCTACATGTTAGATCAGCGCGCGGCAGGCCGTTCTAAGCCCTGTGGTGCTTTGGACAATAATGACCTGCTTAGCTTATTAAAAGATGTAGAAAAAGTGAGGCGCTGGGCCGAGGTCGACCGATGGTGTCTACTTGGTGGCTCATTTGGGGCTACCTTAGGTTATTTGTATAGCTGTATTTATCCAGAGAGAGTCTTAACTCAAGTTTATTGGGGCATGTTTATTCCCTCAAATGAGGGTGTTGAGTGGTTATATGGCCGAAGTGGCGCAGGTCAGATATTTTCTCCCCAATATCGACAATTTAACCCTCAAGGGATCGGCGAGCTTGAGTTACTTTTTAAAGATTTTGATCAGGGCTTTAGTCATCAAGAAAGCATAGTGAGAGATCAATATATTAGCCGCTGGTTAGCTTGGGAATTGGAGTTAGCGGCGCCTGGACTACATTTTAGCGAGACCTATACCGATGAGAGGCGGGTGCTGGCAAGGCTTGAACTGCACTACGCCAAGCATCGTTATTTCGGGGCTTATCCTCTAATGAAAAAAGTGGCTGTCAATGTACAGTCTCCCACCGTTATCTTACAGGGCGAGTTAGATTGGGTATGCCCACAGAAGTTAGTCGATGAATTTTTAGCACAATTTGGCCCACAGCGATTAAGCTCTCGTCTAGTTAAGGGGGGGTATCATACTCTGACGGATGATAGGATGTGTAACGCAGTAGCGGATGCGGTGCAGCAGATGGCACGGTACACCAAGAGCCTACAACCTCCGACTCGCTAACCGATCTTACCTTAAAGGAATTGAATAAATGAACAAATTGATCATCACTAGCATGATGCTGATACTCGCTGGTTGCGCGGCAACAGAGAGCTCACAAGATAGGATACCTGCGAACAAGACTCATGAGGCAAAGCTGGCTCCTGAGCGCGTCTATTTCAACGGTATGAGTAATGAACTCGCAACAGATGCCTTACTCGTTTCTTTGATGAATAAGAACTATATGGTTAAAAAAATTGCGCCGACTAGCGTTGGAGTTCAGTTAGGTAACCACCAGTTTGTATTGCAACCGAGTTTAAACCCTAACGGCATAGATCGTATTCTAGCGAGTCGCTATTACAGCGTTAGTCCTAAGCTTCAGGGGTCTCAAGATTTAATGGCGATGTTGCTCACGTTGAATGACAAACTTAATTTCGCCAAGTTTACTTTGCGTGAAAATGGCAAAGTAATTCAAGTACAAGGCGCGGCAACCTTTGTCGATACCTTAGAGCTTGAGGAGTTACGTCGCTTCCTTATTTGGACCGATGACGCCCTTGAAGCAGTGGGTAAAGCTATACCTGCAAATGCCTACGAATTCATTAAACCCTTACCTGTAATGCCTATTTCTCAAACAAATTAAGCCGAGGAGATAAATTGTCGTGATTGCGTTAATCCAGCGAGTTAAACAAGCTAAGGTCGATGTAGAAGGGAAAACCATCGGTGCCATAGATCATGGCTTGTTAGTGTTATTGGGTGTTGAGCGTGAAGATGATCTGCTTAAGATGGAAAAACTGGCGACTAAGGTAATGAATTATCGCGTATTTAGTGATGAAAATGGCAAGATGAATTTGAATTTACAGCAGGTGGGAGGCAGCCTACTGGTCGTGTCGCAGTTTACTTTAGCTGCCGATACGGGGAGAGGCCTGCGTCCCAGTTTTTCTGGCGCGGGAACGCCCGAGCAAGCTGATACCCTATATCGGGCATTCGTGGATTTCTGTCAGAACAAAGGTGTGCATGTTGAAACTGGTGAATTTGCTGCGGACATGCAAGTTAGCTTAATTAACGATGGCCCCGTGACGTTTAATCTGCAGGTATAGTGATGACGAGTAAAATCTCTATTCTGCTTGAACAACTGGGCAATACTTGGCATCAAACTATCCCTGTCAGTGAGTTTATGCAGATCTGTCCAGAGTCTTATTTACAACATGTGTTTTCAGTGAGCGCACCTTTAGCGCCCAATATTAATCTGCATCACACTATGTTTGCTGGCAGTATCTATACCTTAATGACGCTCACCGGGTGGGGAGCCGTTTGGCTTAATCAGCAATTAACCGGTGTCAAAGGGGATATCGTATTGGCTAATGCCCATATTCGCTATCTTGCTCCGATAACCACTTCTCCTACCGCGAAGGTGACTTGGCCGGGAGATGATCTTTCTGCTTTATCTGCTGGTCGTCGAGTTAAGGTAAACCTATCCGTTGAGCTTTATTGTGAGGGTAAGCGCTGCGCCGAGTTTGAAGGAACCTATGTGAGTTTACCTAGTCTGTAATACCAATCAGTATAAGAAAGTGATCTACTCAGCGTGTTTTTGGCGTTAGTGAAACAAAAAAGCCTCGCATTGCGAGGCTTTTATTTTTTAGCGCGAGAGTACAGTCTGGCGTTAATTTTTATCCTTTAGGATAAGGGTGTGCGACACCTTTGTGACAGTCGACACAAGTCTTGCGCTTGTCAGCATCTTTTTTGAAGTTGTTCTCGTGCATTCTCTTCGCCATCTTCTTCATCGTTTCAGGCTGATTTTCGTAGATGCGAGTGTGGCAGTGTTGACAGTTTGCACTGTCAGTTGAACGGAAATATTTAAGTGCAAGGTCGGCTTGCTCTTTACGGTTTTCGTCTAACCACTCTTGAGTGTTGAAACCATCGATAGTTAAGAAACCATATAGATCTTTAGACACAATGATCTTCTTGATCAGATAATCAACTGGACCGTGAGGAAGGTGACAATCTTGACACTGAACAGTAACACCTGCGCGTCCACCGCCGTGTGCAGATGTTAATACTTCATCTTTCAATGAATGGTTGCTATGGCAAGACATACAGAACGCATCTGTACTTGTTGCGTGTAAGGTTTGTTGTGTAGCGAAATAGCCCACAACGCCGACTACAATACCTACCACAATTAGGGCAAGAATTGAGTATTTTGCGCTTGGTTTGAATAGTGCACGCCAGTTCATCACTCTATCTCCAAAATATAATTTTTATTTGATTGTAATTACTTCATCTCTGTAGTTGAGAGTATAACCAGAACATGGCTACGGATCTGGCTTTAAAACCGCAAAATGAGAGCTAGCTCTAACTCTATTTTACATAAGCAAGATTATCTCATTATGCTCAACATATATGCGCATCTACTAAAGTTACTGCATAGATTGTAATATGACAAGTTTGATCTTTTTTTTACAAAGAAGTGACATTTTGTTCTTAGATTATAAAGTGTTGAGTTAATGCAGCGATCATTAAACTAAGGGATTAGCGCAAGGGGAAAATAAACATGTGTGTTGATGGAACCTTTATCCTTTTACATCGGTCTACTTTGGTAGTTAATTAAGTTCTGGTGATTAATAATCTCTATGAAGTGTATTTTGACCAAGGTGATACTTATTATTATCCTCACTGGGCAGTTTATTCTGACCCCAGCTATGGGTATGCCAAGTGCACTATTGTCTCTACTTCATAGCCAGCAAAATATGAATGAACTATTGGTAAAGCCAGAACCTGTGATCATGAGTTTGGCTACAATTAATTATTCATCGCGGGACACGACTACAGCTGTAATGGCGAAAGGTAAAATGATGTCTCATGGCTCATCGCCCTGCACTATGAGTCATGGTGGTACCAAGCTACTTGCTGGACTTGATTGCCAATCCCTATGTGACATCGTGGGTAACGGTCATTGTATCTCTCATGGTGGTTCGACTTTAGCCGCCTTGCATCAGTTGATACCATTAATGCCTTTAATTGATCAAAGTGCTGCGATCGCTGGATATATGTGGTCTGTGCAAACTGCCGAATTGGCACCTCTCTCTCCTCCTCCAATAAGTTAGTGATAGTTATTCATCAGTAATATTTATCAATAAACCTTAATCTGTTTATGCCTATTTAGGCTGGTGATTTTTAGCTGTAAGCACTGCCGTGCTTGAGCTAAGTCGCAGTAATAATTATTGGAGTTAGTCATGAAAAAATTAAACAAGGTTTCAGCTGTATCGCTATTTATCCTAAGCATATTAACCAGCGCGGTTGTCAATGCAGCAACCTTAATCATTCCGCCAGAACTTGAAGTGCAAGCATCAGGAGTTGTAAATGGCAGACATACGCAATCCCTTAAGTTAGATGCGGGAAAACAGCTTATTGAAGTCACTTATCGTGATCTTTTTGCTGACAACGCCGATGATTCTGGGGCATGGGTAAAATCTTCGCCGCTCTACTTTACGGTGACTCTTAGCGACGAAGATACTTATCGTATTGAACTACCTCAAATAAACAGCAAGCAGCAAGCCGAATCATTTTTAAAGCAGCCTAAGCTTAAGCTGCTGTCTGATAATGGACAGGTTCAAGCGGTCATGCTAATGAATCATCAGCAGTTGATGGCAAAAATTTGGCTGGATAATTAGTTAAATAGGGCTGTCAGAATTCAAATTATTGATCTTTGGAGCCTAGTTTCTGGTCGAATGTCAGTAAATTGTGAATTCAGTCAATGTTGTCTAGTTTTATCATGTTAGACTTAGGCTGCGTTATTATTAGGAAGTGTCATGCGTAAAATGCTGCGTCACCATACATTAGTTGCTTTTACTTTGCTCGCTATGCTGGGCCAGGTAATGCTATCTAATGGTTTTTCTATGGTGTCATATGCACAAGCGGATGAGATGCCAATGATGATGCAGCTGACAAATAGCGATGATTGTCATGAAAGCCAAGTTGAGATGAAATCCCATTGCTGCGATGGTGAGGAAAATGTGCTTCCCGCGACTCAGCATTGTTGCGAAGGCAATGGATATTGCAAGGGAGATTGTAATCACTGCTTGGTGATCTCTGTGATTGGAACGCTATTTACTGTTAAGCCTTGGCCAGGTTTTAACGGCTCAGAGTCTATTTTGGCCATTCAAATGCCTCATTTCCACTCCATCTCGTTAGGTTCTGCCCTGCGGCCTCCGATTGCCTAAAACAGTGTCTTAATCTGTTATCTGTTCGTCAGATCAGCAAGCGGTATATTTAATTAAAATTTATATAATTATCAGTTTTAGCCGATTTCTATTGTCGTGATTTCGATATCAATTATGAGCGCGTAATGCCGTAACATCCTTGATATTGTTCCCGGGAAAGATAGCTAAGGTTCATAACGATAATCACTTTATATTAGCCATTGATTGTTTAACACTTGCTTAGGCTCTGTGGGGTCATTCAAGGCAGCAATTGGGCGGTTATTTTGATGGAGTTAATCAATGAAAACACTTATCAGCCTGGTGCTGACAGCATTTATTTTTACTATTTCTGTACCTATGGTATTTGCCGAAAATCATGCTCAACATGAACATCACGGACAAAACTATCATTGCCCAATGCATCCTGAAGTAAAAGGTGAGAAAGGCGATACTTGCCCTAAATGTGGCATGAACCTAGAGCAAGTTGGTGCTATGAATGGACATCATGATGCTAAGCGTTGCGATAACTGCCCTAAGCATCAGCAGGCTCAACATATGAATGCGGCTTATGATTGCCCTATGCATCCTGAGGTGACAGGAAAAAAAGGCGATACATGTCCTAAGTGTGGTATGAACCTTGAGAAAAAAGTAAAGCGCGAGAAGACAGACAAGGCTGCTGAAGATGATGCTCAGCATCAACATCATTAGTAAATGAGTGGAAGTGAGGCATTATGAATCGTTTAAATATGAAGAATAAAAGTAATAAAGTCGCTTATTTACTAAGCCTGTTTCTGGTGGCCACCCCTCATCTGGCGTATAGCCAGCTTGAAGCTGTTGCAGCTAATCCTCTAGAGCATGCTGAGCATCAACATGGGGCAGGCCAGAAAACCTATGTCTGCCCAATGCATCCTGAAGAAACCAGCCATGAAGCGGGTAATCGCTGTCCTAAGTGCAACATGTTCTTGGTTGAGCAAGAGGCTGAATCGTCAAAAACCATGGATACTGTCGTTGCTGCGCAAAAAACTTATGTTTGTCCAATGCATCCCGAAGAAACCAGTCACGAAGCGGGTAGTCGTTGCCCTAAGTGCAATATGTTCTTAGTTGAGGAGGAAGAGGAGGAGCATGGGGCTAATCACGCTAATGAAAGTGATCTGCCACAGGCAAAAATGCAAGGAAACTCTGCCGAAACTGAGCTCTCTATTCTCGATGAGGCAAAGCCAGCGCCGCTAAATTCAGAACCCTCGATTAAATATGTATGTCCTATGCATGCTCATATCGTCAGTGATGTGCCTGGAACTTGTCCTATTTGCGGCATGAACCTCGAAAAGGTGGAAGTTGGTGGTAGCCAACAGCAGATAGAGATCGATGTCTCAGGCAGCATGCAACAGGCGTTAGCGTTAAAGGTCGCCAAAGCCGAAAAAGATACCCTGTGGAAGTTTGTTAGTACTGTGGGGCAAATAGGGTATGACGAGAGTGAAATCAATCATGTTCATGCGCGTGTAAATGGTTGGATAGAGAAGCTGGCCATTAAATCTGTAGGTGACAAGATCACTAAGGGGCAGATGTTGTATGAGATCTATTCGCCAGATCTTATCAATGCCCAAGATGATTACCTGTTGGCTTTGGGGAGTTTAAAGAGTTCAGGTAACAGTAAAAGTTATCAAGATTTAGTGCGCAGAGCGGGCTTACGTCTAGAGCTCTTAGGTATGAACAAGGAGCAAGTCGCTAAGTTAGCCAAAACAGAAAAGACCCAATACCGAGTGCCTTTTTACGCCCTGAGTAACGGTATCGTTAAAGAGCTTTCTGTACGGGATGGTATGTATATTCAGCCAGCGACAGAAGTGCTGTCTCTAGTCGACCTCTCTAAAGTCTGGGTGATAGCCGATGTGTTTGAGAATGAACAGAGTTGGCTGGCTATTGGTCAGCAAACAGAGGTATCTGTTCCTGCAATGGGACTTCAGGGAATCGAAGGGGTGATAGATTACATCTACCCTGAGCTCGATCCTATTACTCGTAGCTTAAGAGTGCGCATCGTGGTGCAGAATCCCGATGTCGTATTACGCCCTAATACCTTAGCTAAGATAGATATTTTTGGTGGACCCAATAAAGATGTTTTAGTGATCCCGCAAGAAGCCCTGATCCAGACGGGTAAAGACAATCGGGTGATCGTTAAGCAAGTCGATAGCAGTTTTGTGGCGAGGCAAGTGACAGTTGGCATGATGTCCCAAGGCAAAGCCGAGATTCTGAGTGGTATTAGTGAAGGTGAGCAGGTAGTGATTTCGGGCCAATTCCTACTGGACTCAGAGGCTAGCCTGAAAGGCAGTCTCATGCGTCTTAGCAGCGGCCATCGACACTAGGAGGCGTTATGTTAAAGAAGATTATTGAAGCCTCCATTCGCCAGAGACTGATGGTGCTCATTATCACCATAATGATCACTGTGTGGGGCGTACAAGAGCTCAGAAATACTCCCTTGGATGCGCTGCCAGATCTGTCTGATGTGCAGGTGATCATTAAGACGCCGTTTCCTGGTCAGGCGCCTAAGTTAGTCGAAGAGCAGGTCACTTACCCATTATCGACGGCGATGTTAGCCGTGCCTGGCGCTAAAACTGTACGGGGTTACTCCTTTTTTGGAGACTCATATGTGTATGTCATTTTCGAAGATGGCACCGACATCTATTGGGCGCGTTCGCGGGTATTAGAATACCTAAGCCAAGTGAGCAGCCGTTTACCTCAAGGGATCCAGCCTTCGTTGGGGCCTGACGCGTCGGGAGTTGGTTGGATTTATGAATATGCCTTGGTCGATCGTTCCGGCAGTCTCGACCTATCACAACTAAAAAGCTTACAAGATTGGTACTTAAAGCTTGAGCTACAAAGCGTCGCCGGGGTATCGGAAGTGGCTACGGTTGGTGGTATGGAGCAAACCTATCAAGTTGTGGTCGAACCTGACAAATTGGCGATCTATCGACTCGATATTGCCACTATCAAGAATGCCATCTCAAAATCGAATACCGAAGCAGGTGGTTCCGTTATCGAAATGGCCGAAGCCGAATACATGGTGCGCGCTAAAGGTTATCGGCAGACATTAGAAGACTTTCGCGAGATCCCGCTGGGGATAACCAGTCCATCGGGGACCCCATTACTGCTAAAGGATGTGGCTACCGTGCGTAAAGGGCCCGCTTCGCGCCGTGGGATTGCCGAACTAGATGGTGAGGGTGAAGTGGTCGGCGGCATTATTGTGATGCGCTATGGCGAAAATGCCTTGGCAACCATAGATGCCGTTAAGGCTAAGCTCGAGCAACTTAAAGCAGGGTTACCTCAAGGTGTTGAGATCGTCCCTACTTATGATAGATCCCATTTAATCGAAAACTCGGTGGAAAACCTATTCCATAAAGTCGTAGAAGAGATGGTTGTCGTGGGAATCGTTTGTCTGCTGTTTTTGCTGCATGCTCGTTCAACCTTAGTGGCCGTTATTACCTTGCCACTGTCGATCCTTATCGCATTCATCGTGATGAATAAGATGGGAGTGAATGCCAATATTATGAGCCTAGGGGGGATTGCGATCGCGATTGGTGCCGTGGTGGATGGCGCGATTGTAATGATCGAAAATATGCACAAGCACTTGGAGCATTTTAAAGACGAGCACCAACGTGCTCCCGATAATAAAGAGCATTGGGATATCGTCTCTAAGGCCTCGATTGAAGTGGGCCCAGCACTATTTTTCTCTTTATTGATCATTACCTTGAGTTTTGTACCTGTATTCTCACTCGAGGCGCAAGAGGGAAGGCTGTTTAGTCCCTTGGCCTACACTAAGACCTTCGCTATGGCCGCAGCGGCCGTGTTATCGATCACTTTAGTGCCGATCTTGATGGGCTTTTTTATCCGCGGGAATATCCCCAAAGAAACCAGTAACCCCATCAGCCGAGTCTTGATCGCTATCTATAAGCCTTCGCTTAATTTGGTGCTTCGTTTTCCTAAGATTACCTTAATCCTCGCTTTCGTTGCCCTGCTTAGTGCTTGGTATCCCGTCACTAATATGGGGAGTGAGTTTATGCCTGAGTTGGAGGAGGGGGACTTGCTTTATATGCCGACGGCTCTGCCAGGTATTAGTGCCAGTAAGGCGGCTGAGGTATTGCAGCAAACAGATAGGCTGATTAAGACTGTGCCGGAAGTCAAACGGGTATTTGGCAAGGTGGGGCGCGCGGAAACGGCGACAGATCCAGCACCATTAACCATGCTCGAAACCACTATTATGCTAAAACCTCGTGAGGAGTGGCGCGAAGGCATCGAATTGAAAGATGTGATTGACCAGTTGCAGAAAACGGTCAAAGTCCCTGGATTAACCAATGCTTGGGTACAACCGATTAAGACCCGTATCGATATGTTATCGACAGGGATTAAGACTCCCGTGGGGATTAAAATTACTGGGGCCGATGTCAACGAGTTACAAAAAGTCGGCGCCGATATTGAGGCGATATTAAGTCAGTTACCGAACACTAAGTCGGCCTATGCTGAGCGTGTTGGTGGTGGGCGTTATATTGATATAACCCCAAAACTTGATGTTGCCTCTCGGTATGGCATGACGCTGACCGATATTCAAGATGTGGTGCGTTACGCAATTGGTGGCATGGAGATTGGCGAGTCGGTGCAGGGAGCCGAGCGTTACCCGATTAATCTGCGCTACCCGCGTGCCTTGCGTGACAATATTGAGAAACTCAGAGAGTTACCCGTTATTACCAAGTCTGGCCATTATCTGCCACTGCGTAATCTGGCCGACATAGAGATAACCGATGGCGCGCCCATGCTTAAGAGTGAAAATGGACGTTTAATCTCATGGGTATTTGTTGATATTGAAGGGATCTCTATCGGTGAATATATAGATCAAGCTAAATCGGCATTGTCGCAGCAGCTGGTGGTTCCGGCGCGTTATAGCTATAACTTTGCTGGGCAATATGAATATATGCAACGCGTGGATGCTAAGCTCAAAAAAGTGATCCCAATGGCTTTAGGGGTGATCTTTATTTTGTTGATGATGACCTTTGGCTCAACCTTACAGGCCTCAATTATCATGCTCAGCTTGCCGTTTGCTTTGGTCGGCAGCACATGGCTGTTGTATCTGCTGGACTTTAATATGTCGGTTGCGGTTGCCGTTGGTATGATCGCGCTGGCAGGTGTTGCGGCAGAGTTCGGTGTGGTCATGTTGGTCTACCTCAACAATGCGATTGCTCACCGCAAAGATACTGGCGGGTATGAATCGGTAGGCGATCTTAAGGCGGCGCTTATCGAAGGTGCCGTGATGCGTATTCGTCCTAAGGCGATGACAGTTGCAACCATCTTCTTCGGTTTATTGCCCATCATGTGGGGAGCTGGATCGGGTAATGATGTCATGCAGAAAATTGCTGCGCCCATGGTCGGAGGGATGATCACTGCGCCGCTATTGTCACTGTTTGTGCTACCAGCCCTATATCTGCTGATCTATGGACGAAGCTTGGATAAGTAGCTAGCTAAATCGATGAAAAAAATAGCGCGACAAGGTATTTGGCTTTGTCGCGCTATTCTATACTTTGAATCTTTTTATCTATTACAACGACTAAGTCGACTACCAGTTGTTCTTACTTTTTGGCAATCTTTGCTCGTTTTAGTTACCGATTGATCATCGGTTTGATTTTCTGCATCACTGGTTGATGCACAACCTGCCGCACCGATTAATAATGTAGGTAGAAGAACCAGTATCCATTTTTTTAGCATTGTTAACATCCCTGATTTTTGAGTAATTTTTCGAGTAATAGAACCGGTAAAATTAACCAGAAAGATGTTTAAATACAATGGTACTCGCTTTACTTAGAAGAATAATCAGTCGTTAGTGCTACAATGCGTTTCCCGCTTATTGAGAGAATAGTTTTATCACAGAGAAGACGCCGCCCTGTGGATCATTTAACACCGAGAAACGCCCGACTTCGGCGATATCTGTCGGAGGCACGCAGACTTTCCCGCCAATCTCTGTCGCTTTAGCTACCGTGGCATCACAGTTTTCAACCATGATGTAGGGCATCCAGTGCGAAGGCGTGTCGCCCCATTCTGACGTCATCTCCATCATGCCGCCTATTGCAGTATCGCCAACAAGCCATTCACAGTAGTCAAAGTCATCCATTAGAGTGATTTGCGGCAACCAGCCGAGCACCTTGCTATAAAATGCTCTGCTGACGTCAGGCTTACGACAAGCAAGTTCGACCCAACATAAGCTATTAGGCTCATCTTTACGAATGGAGCCGATATGCTGCCCAGCTTGCCAGAGGGAGAAAGTCGTACCTTCTGGATCTTGGCATTGCGCCATCTGTCCCGCCTCACCAACACTATGAGGTCCTATTATGACCTTACCACCATGGGCTTTTATGGTTGCGAGGGTGGCATTTAGGTCGTCTACAGCAAAGTAGATCCCCCAGTGCGTCGGTACGTGCTGTTCCAGTGATGTTTCGGGGAGTTGGTACATGGCCCCAATATCGTCATTGTCGATGGCAAAAATGGTATAGATGCCTTCAGGGATCGGCATATCTTTGAGCTGCCAGTCAAAGAGTGCTGCGTAGAAGTGTTTACCTGAGGCGGCCTCCTGGCTCGCTAGCTCAATCCAGCAGGGACTACCATGCTGATAATGCGATATTTTCATGTAGGTATCCTTGTCTATAAAATCTCATTTAATATAAGTTAAGGTTAAGTTAAGTCTGCTTTTGGGTATCTGTCTACGCCGATCCGTTTCTTCACTGCTTAATACATTCATATATCGAGTGATAAAACTGTTTTGGCGTCATGAGATGTGCGCCGATTAGATTAAAGAGGTAGTAAAAATGACCTACCGAAGTCGATGTTTAGGGTTGAAAACAAAAAGGCGCTCATTGAGCGCCTTTTTAGTTGGTGTGGTGTGACTAGGAGCCGTAAACGGGCAGTAGGTCGGCCATCACCAATAGATGACAGGCGCCAGTGAGCAAGCCATAGGCTATGACAATTGCAATCACCGCCGTACCGCCAGGAACTTTAAAGCCCTGATTGTCTGGGAACATCTTTCTGGCTTTATAAGCCATTAATGCCGGGACAATGGCCGCCCAAATTGTTGCCGCAAGCGCGGCAAAGCCAATGGCGATTAAGAAGCCATTTGGAAATAACAATCCAAGTAAAGTTGGCGGTAAAAAGGTTACCGCAGCGGTTTTAAGACGGCCGCTACGTGACTCGTCGAAACCAAATAGATCCGCTAGATAATCAAATAGACCTAAAGTGACCCCCAAAAATGATGAGGCAACAGCCAGGTTAGCAAACAGGGTTAGCATGGTGGTGAGCCAGTCGCTTGCTATCACATCGGAAAGCGCTGCAACCAGCACTCCCATGTTGCCGCCTTTCGCTATAATGTCGACAAACTCGCTACGAGCAATGTTGCCCATCGTCGCCATCAACCAACACACATAGATCACGAACGCGATGAGGGTGCCAAGGGTGATCGCTTTAACAATCGTCCTTGAGTCTTTGCCATAGTATTTGACTAGGCTGGGAACATTGCCGTGGTAGCCAAAACTGACTAGACCAAATGGAATCGCCGCTAACATGTAGGGCAGGTAGGTCGCTTCACCATCGGGCACAAATAGCTTAGCTGGTTCTATATCTATGAGTAAATTACCGATAGCGAGGAAGAAGGTAATTATCATACCGCCGAGCATTATTGTCGTAATACGATCTACGGCCTTGGTACTAATAAATACAATGATCGCTAGCCCTAGCGCAAAGACCAAGCCAGCAATACTTTGTGGCAGTTCTATACCTAAGCCTGTCAGACTGTGATTCACAATAGAACCACCGCCGCTGATGTAGGCATAAGCCAAGATATACAAGACGAAGGCGATGGAAAGGCCATTTACTATGCGCCAAAACTGCCCCAAGGTATCTTTGGTTAAGGTATCGAAGCTGGCCCCGGGTTCAAAGTGTAAATTAGTCTCTAGCAATAATAGACCAGACACCAACATACAAAACCATACGCCCATCATCATCAAGAGTGAGTAGCTAAACCACATACCCGCACCCACAACAGGCAGAGAAAACATCCCAGCGCCCACGGCGGTACCGGCGATGATCATCGCTCCGCCTAATAATGATTTGCCAGAAGCGGCGCTCTTGGCCGCATTCATATGATTGGCCATTAGTCGTTATGCTCCGCAGCCACGCTATCGACGATAGTTTGTTTTACTGATGTGCGTAATAATTGATTCGCGCGGGCACGAATACGTTGCACATCCTCTTTATTAGCATTATCAGACAAGTAGCCTAGCTCTTTAAGTTTAACGCTGAGGGTGCCATAAAGTTTTTTATCGTAGAATTCAGGTGCGGTAATACCGTGTAGAGCCCCTAAGCGTTGGGCTAATTGATGGCTATCACTTTCAAGCGACGAGCGTTCAATATTAGGTGAGGCGGCCAAAATATTGAAAATAATCGCATAGCGTTGCATGGTTTCGCTGATACTACCTGCGAGCAATAGCAGTTGGTTCAATCGCTCTGGATTGACACTAAAGCGATGGGATTCAAGGATTAGCCCTTGCTCGATGAATAGATCCAGCAGCTTTTCCACGTAAGCTGGCACATCTTCAATCCCCATAAATAACTCTGCCTGCAACAGCGGATAGAAATCATTAACGGTATCGATGATCTCTTGGCGAGAGCATTGCTCTTGCTGAGTCAAGCAACTGGCAATTAATGAGGGAACCACCATGAGGTGAATAATATTATTGCGATAATAGGTCATCGCCACCGCGATATTTTCATCTATAGAGATGATGTCGCCTAATGAGTCGCTCTCTAGGGTAAATTTTTTCAGTTCAAGCCCTTGAGAGACGAGTTTGGCACCATCACCTTCGACGACAGAAGCAAATTCGGTATAGGGCAACTCTTTTAATAGTGTTAGGTAGAGATCGAGTTGCTTCTCAAGCAGAGAGCGTTCGAGTGCATTTTGTTCAGATGCTAACAATACTAAGCTAGTTAAGGTGACAGAGCTCACTGCCGCTGCATCGTTGATACGGGTCATTACGCGATTCGCTAAGGTGTTGACCACGGGCGTTAACCAGCTTGGCTTTTGCTCTGGGTCTTTTGCTAGCTCTTCGCGCCAGTCTGGTACCTGCTCGGTGAGGAAGTTGTGCAGAGTAATGGGCTCGCCGAAGTTAACATAACCTTGACCGAAATTACCCAGTTTACGAATGGCACCAAAAACCTGCCAAACTGACTCTTTTTTCTTCTTCTTACCACTAAGTTCTTTGTGGTAAGTCGCCACTTCCATTACATGGTCGTAGCCTAGATAGACGGGGACCAATGTTACTGGACGCTCGACGCCGCGCAACACGCTGTTGAGTGTCATGGCGATCATGCCCGTTTTGGGGGCAAGTAAGCGGCCTGTGCGCGAACGTCCACCTTCGGTGAAATACTCTACAGAGTAACCTTTAGCAAACAGTTGATCTAAATATTCGCGAAACACTGCGGTGTAAAGCTTATTTCCTCGGAAGCTACGGCGAATAAAGAAGGCACCGCCACGACGGAACATGGGGCCCGCTGGCCAGAAATTGAGGTTAATACCCGCGGCAATATGAGGTGGAACCATACCTTGATAGTAAAGGATGTATGAGAGTAACAGGTAGTCCATATGGCTGCGATGGCAAGGCACATAGACGATCTCATGCCCATCATGGTGTAGCTGCCGGACCAGCTCTGCGCCCTTGATATTGATGCCTTTATAGAGCTTATTCCAAAGCCAAGTTAGGAAACGCTCTGCAATACGCACTAAGCTGTCTGAGTAATCGGCTGCAATCTCATCGAGATACTGCATCGCGGTTTCGCGTGCTTTCTCTTCTGAAACCTTCTTGTTTTGCGCCTCTTCTTGAATCGCTTTTTTCATCGACTCTGATTTTAGCAGGGCATGAAACAGGTTTTGGCGATTAGGGAGTTGTGGCCCTGTCATCACCTTACGTTGGCGACGGAAGTGGACTCGTGCAACTCGGGCAAGTTTTTGCGCAATACGTTTATCAGTGCCATGTTCATCGGCCATGTAACGCAATGACATCGCATTGGAGAATTGCACAAAGTTGTGACGGCCTAGGAATAGGATCATCAGGCATTTTCGAAGCCAAGTTGGGTTTTCTCGCTCCAACACGGCCGCTTTCATGGTGTCATCTTCTTTGCCTGGGGTGCGGCCCCAATATAAGCTGACGGGCACCAATTGAATGTCCAGTTCAGGCTGTTGTTTATGGGCGCTTAACAAGCGAGTGAAGCTGTCTAGGTAATACTGGTTACCTTCACGCTTACCTAATAACGGCTTGCTGCCCTCGAGACAGACTACTCGTGGCGCGGTTTCACCGCCAACCTCAAGTGAAACATAGGGGCTAGGTAAACCGAGTTTGTCTGTGATCTCACTCAGTGCGGCAATATCACTGATCGATTCCGTTTTCATCACGTAGACCAGCGGTCTATCGGAGTCTAAATTGAGATCATCAAAAGGATCCTGCGGTACCACAATAGTGTGCACTAATTGCTTTTGGATCCAACGTAATGATTTAAACCAAAGAGAGTCTTGTTTTGACATTATTCTTTATGCATAGAGTCATTTTTAATAACTGCATAGAATACCAGAAAATCACCAGCAAACCCTAATTTGCGCATCACGCTTTGGTAAAGTACGGCTAAATCTCAGCTGTTAAGTTAATTAAAATGAAACAGCGCCAAAAATGGCGCTGTTACTCCTCTTTGATAGACGATTCTGATCAAGCTTTAGAACTGTCAGACCCCGGTATTTGAAAGCGTGTGGTTACATATTGGCAATAAAATCATCCGTTAGGATAACGCCAAGCGGTGCACCGCCACCTTGCCCATCGACGGTTGCCACACCGTATAATCCACCTGCGGCTAAGCCGACATTAAGTGGACCAATGGCGACTGTTTTGGTGCCTGATGGGGTGAGATAGATATCGACGTTACCGGCAGAATAAGAAGCATGAGCCACATTGAGCTTAGCTTTAGTTACCACGGCGCGGCGATTTTCCATTAACCCCCAAGGCTGAATGGCGTCATCACCGAGTGAGCCGACACCCAATACGCTATAACTTTGGCCTGCGGTTAGGGTAACTGGGGCTTCATCGATCACAATCACGTTATTGCTGGCATCTGCGGCAACAGTAACTGTGTGATCACTTTCTGGGACATTGAGATAACCCGTTACATCACCGAAGGCTAGCATATCCACTGCGGGAGTCGCTGCGCCATCGAGAAACACATCGACTGCAGGGGCATTGGCAACACCATGTACCACTCTTACATCGCTGCTAGCCATTTTGTCTAGCACTACCAGATGGGCCTCGTTAAGTGCGACCAAGAGCGCCACGTAGGAATCTCCAGTCCATGCATTTGGCATTGAACTGAAGAGTAGTGCAGGGTATATCCATTTTATTAGACTTTCCTTAATAATCGTCAGGTGTTTAGGCTTAATAAAAATATTCAGCAACTGAATTAAGCTATTTCCGCATTGACCTTGCTACTCTATTACTAGCCTTATAGTTCGATTATTTGGTATCTTTTATCGCATTTAATGCGCTTTTGTTTCGATTAATCGATATATAAACTTACTCCATTGTTTATCATTAATCCTGTTTTGAGGTGAGTTATGGCTAACGTTTTAGTATTGAAATCGAGTATTTTGGGTGACTATTCACAATCGGCTAAGTTAGTCGAGCATCTGCAGCAACATTGGCAAAATCAGGGCGCGCAAGTGACTGTACGTGACTTGGTGGAAAACCCATTGCCGATACTCGATGGCGAGATTGCTATGGCATTAAGAGGTGGTGATGATTTGTCGGAAAAACAGCAACAAGCGTTATTTCTGTCAGATGAACTTGTTGCCGAGTTAAAAGCTCATGACACCATTGTGATTGCTGCGCCAATGTATAACTTTAATATCCCCACTCAGTTGAAAAACTGGATCGATCTCATTGCCCGTGCAGGCATCACCTTTACCTACACAGAAACCGGTCCTAAAGGATTGATTGAAGGTAAACGTGCCGTATTAGTCACGACTCGTGGTGGTGTTCATAAAGGTGGTGTAACCGACCATGTTGTGCCGTATCTAAAGACAGTGCTTGGTTTTATCGGCATAGATAATGTTGATACGGTTTACGCAGAAGCTTTGAATATGGGACCTGAGGCGACTGAGCAAGGGATCAATTCGGCTAAACAAACCATTGACCAGCTAGTTGCTTAACCGTTTGTAATAAGCCGGTCACCGTTGATTTGCTATCGGCTTAGTTAACGTCAGTTTCTTTTTTCATCATCTATTTCGAGCCTATCTTTAAGGCTTACCAACAAACCCCTATTATTTGTCGGTAGAGCGCTATTTGGGTTGTCAGTTTGAATAGCGCTATTTTCTTTCAGTTTTTGTCGTTCAAGTTGCCATACTGATTGGTATTAATTTAACCTGAGTTCAGGTCAATTCACATAAGCTGCAGTCTTGGCTGTTACTGCTGGTTTCAACGTAGCGTACCTTATGACTTGCTAAATGGCGGTTAGCGCTAAACCTAAATTGCGCTTTGCTGCATTGCGGTGCCGTTAACTCAGGCTGAACTGTTTTATCTTTGGCTGTGGTGTTCATAATAAAGCCTTGGGCTGGTTCGGTTGGCAACAGAGTAGATCTTTTAACGATCCCCCGTTGATCGCACACTCAAAGCCATTGGCTCTCAGTATGTCACAGCCTTTTTGTGCCCGAATACCCGCACCACAATACAATACAAAGGCTTGCTGCTTATCTTTTTGATTGCCTAGCCAATGATCTAATCGTGCTAACGGAACATTGATTGCTTGAGGTAGGTGACCTTGAGCAAACTCTTCTGGTGAGCGAACGTCAATCACGTTTGCACCTTGCTCGATAAGTTGCCAACAATTTTCAGACGACTGGCTGCCAGAAAGTTTAGCTAAGATAGATTGAAACATTGTGTTACCTCAAACATCAATTAGAAAATATTCAATAAGATTATTCTAATTGATGTTTGAGTGCAAGCTCAGGTTTAACCACCATAAGCGAGGATGAGCTTTTTGCTTACCTTCGCCGCTCAACAGGCTCTCGTCATAAATACGCTGTTAGGATCGGAATGATAGTGGCCAAAAGGCTGGCAAAGTTGGAATCCAGATTTTTGATATAGCCGTCTCGCTGGGGTAAAAAATGCCATAGAGCCCGTCTCTAGGCTGACACGATTGATCCCAAGTTGTGCGGCATCTGCTATTAGATGGTGCAATATTTGCGTTCCAAGTCCTTGTTGACGATAGGCATTTGCAGTTCGCATTGACTTTATTTCACCATGGTATTTATCTAAACGTTTTAGCGCCCCACAGCCAGCAAGATGATCGCCATCCCATAATGTCCAAAAACGAATGTCAGGTTGTGACAGCGCCTGTATATCTAAGGTGTGGACACTATCAGCTGGCGAAGTAGCATACATATCGTCGCTATGTTGTTGTAGAAGTTGTACCACATTGGCGTTGCTTATAAGACCTAGAACGAACTGCATAAATAGCTCCAAATAGTGCGGGGTATCGTTATAGATTTAGCAAGGCACATGCCAAAGAGAAAAAGGTCGTAATGATTGCAGTGGAAATACCGCCGACGAGCGGCGGTATTAAAGATGATTTAACTGATTGGGATTAGTCACGCCATCTTTTGAAGATAAGCGATGTATTGATGCCACCGAAGGCAAAGTTATTAGTCATCACATAATCGGTATCGATCTCACGAATCGCGCCTTGGATATAGTCAAGTTTGCCACAGGCTGGGTCTATATTAGAGAGGTTCAAGGTTGGCGCAAACCAACCTGCATTCATCATCTCGATAGAAATCCAAGCTTCGAGTGACCCACAGGCGCCGAGGGTATGGCCAGTGTAGCTTTTGAGTGAAGAGATTGGCATGTGTTGACCAAATACCGCCTCTGTGGCTTGGGTCTCAGCGATATCACCACGATCGGTTGCTGTGCCGTGGGCATTAACATAACCGATAGCGTCAGGTTCAAGCTTGGCATCTTTTAGGGCCAATCGGATGGCGACTTCCATGGTATCGGCATTGGGTTGAGTGACATGGAGCCCGTCGGAGTTAGTACCAAAACCGACTAATTCAGCGTATATCTTGGCACCTCGTGCTTTGGCGTGCTCAAGTTCTTCGAGCACAAGAGTACAGGCTCCTTCGCCTATGACTAACCCATCTCGGTTGCTATCGAAAGGACTGGGTGTTAGCGCTGGCGTACTATTTTTCGTGCTGGTGGCAAATAGGGTATCGAACACCACCGCTTCTGTAGGGCAAAGCTCTTCACCGCCGCCAGCTAACATGAGATCTTGTTGGCCATATTTGATCGCCTCATAGGCATAACCAATTCCTTGGCTACCTGAAGTACAAGCGCTGCTAGTGGTATGTACGCGTCCTTTTAGACCAAAAAACACCCCGACGTTGACCGCTGTGGTATGCGCCATCATTCGAATATAACTAGTTGCGGTGACGCCAGACATATCACCTTCTTTAAGCATGTCGCCAAAGGCAATAATGGGATCGGTACTGCCCGTTGAGGAGCCGTAAGCGATTCCCATTGCGCCCGAAGTGACCACTGGCGAGTCGAATAAGTCTGCATCGATTAAGGCTTTCTCGCTCGCCCAAGCTGCCATTAGTGACACACGTCCCATGGAGCGAATTTTCTTACGAGAGTAGTGAGCTGGTTTTTCAAAGTCGGTGACAGGAGCCGCTAGACGGGTGTTTAACCCATCGTACAGATCCCATTCTGGCATGGTTTTTACGCAGTTCTTTTGTGCTTTCAAATTCGCCGCAATCGTTGGCCAATCATGACCTAAGGCCGTAACGCCACCAACGCCAGTAATAACCACTCGTCTTGTTGAATGCGCCATTAGATCATCCCGCCGTTTACTGAGATCACCTGACGGGTAATGTAGGCAGCATCTTCAGACATTAAGAAATTTGCCAGTCCAGCGATCTCTTCTGGTTTACCCATGCGGCGCATTGGCACCATCTCTTTAACCATATCTTTGGGAATATCGGCAACCATGTCGGTTTCGATAAGGCCAGGAGCGATACAGTTGACGGTAATTTTTCGTTTGGCTAGCTCTAGGCTTAGTGCTTTCGTCGCACCGATAATGCCCGCTTTCGAGGCACTATAGTTGACCTGACCGCGATTGCCTGCAATGCCAGAAACCGATGCCATAGTGATAATTCTGCCGCCCAGACGCGTCTGGATCATCGGCATGGTACAGGGGTGAATAACATTGTAGAAGCCATCTAAATTAGTGTGAACCACACTATCCCATTCATCTTCGGTCATTGCTGGGAAGGCGGTATCACGGTTAATCCCCGCATTTAATACCACGCCATAGTAGGCGCCATGTTGTTCAATATCCGTTTCGATGGCGGCTTTTACGCCTGTGCGATCGGCGACATCAAACTGTAGGCAGCTGACGTTTACGCCTAAAGATTCAAGTTCCGCCTGTGTCGCTTGTGCTGCTGGCAGATTACTGTGAAAGTGCAGTGCAATATCATAGCCAGTTTGAGCGAGTTTGAGCGCGATAGCTTTGCCTATACCGCGGCTGGAGCCTGTGACGAGTATTCGTTTATTGGTCATTACTTTTCTTCCTCTTGGCCTTGGATACTGTCCGATATGTAGGCTTGTGTATCTTGAGGCTGAAATACATTAACGTTGGCCTGCGCCACAACTTCATTGTTATGTACAATTTGACAATCAAACACGGCGAGCCCGCTATCTTCTTGATATAAACGGGTGACGCGGGTTTGGTAGTGTTCGCCGTGCTTATACGCTTGGATATCGAGCTTGAGTTTGCGGGTACCGAGCAGGAAGCCTATCTTAATCGGTTCCTGTTTGGCTTTTGCTTCTATTCCAGCTAATGCTGCAATACTCTGTGCCATATACTCAATCCCAACATAGTTAGGAACCGATTGAGTCGCAGGATCGAAATAAGCGCTTTGTGCACTAATGTAAACATCGGTTAGCAAGGTATCTGTTTGATGTTCCAGTAAGTTGTCTATCAATATCATCGGCGCGCGATGAGGGATGAACTCGGCTACATCGAGATGGGCTAGTGGATAGTCCATTGTTATAGATTGACTCATAGGTTTAGATCGTCCCTCGGCAAAAAATTACGCTGGCATTACTACCGCCAAAGGCAAAAGAGTTACTCATAATATAGTTTAATTTAGTGTGCATATTTGATTGGACGAAGGGCAATAGGGGGTTATTTTCATCCCATAGATGGTCACCCAGTTGCGGCGGCATCCTGCCAGTAACGTTGAGTTTAGATAGTAGCAAGAAACAAAACGCGGCTTCAATGGCCCCTGCAGCGCCAAGCGCATGACCACTTAAGGGTTTAGTCGAGCTCATCATTGGTAAGGATTGACCAAACACCTTAGCCAGCGCTCGACTTTCCATAGCATCATTTTTCATGGTAGCCGTACCATGCAAGTTGATGTAGTCAATTTGATAGGCATCTATGTTGGCGTCTTTTAGTGCCATTTCGATGGCGGCGATGGCGCCAGTACCCTCTGGATGTGGCGCCGAGATATGATGTGCATCGCTCGATTCGCCCACGCCAGCCAGCATGATTTCGCTCTTGCCACGCACTAAGGTGAAAAGGGCTGCACCTTCGCCAATATTGATGCCATCTCGATTAATACTAAAGGGCTGACAATGGCCTTTAGAGATAGATTCTAGTGAGTGAAAGCCATTTAAGGTGAGTTTACATAGACTATCGGCACCGCCGACTATGACCATGTCGCATACACCAGCATTCAATAAGCGCTTGGCACTAGCAAACACTTTTGCACTGGAGGAGCATGCCGTGGACACTGTATAGCAAGGGCCTGAAAGCTCGAAATAATGCTGCAAGAAATCACAGCTATTGCCTAACTCCTGTTTGGAATAGAGGTAGTCATCTGGCAGAACGCCATGCTCCATTCGATAAGCCAGTGCATTTTCGCCTCTTGCGATCCCTGAGGTGCTCGTGCCTAATATGATGCCAATCCGTTCAGTGCCATATTGAGTTTTTGCAAGCTCAACCTGCTGCTCAATCTGCTGAGCTGCTGCGAGTAATAGTTGATTATTACGGCTGCGAAAGCGTTTAAAATGCTCTGGGATCTCGGGTAAAACCGCGTCGACTTGGCCAACTAACACCTGAGTGTTAGGGATTAGATCATCGCGCCATTGCATGCCATCGGTGTTTCCTTCAAGTAGATGGGTCAAGACTTGTTCTGGAGTTTGTCCTAGCGGCGTACATAGTCCCAAGTGGGTGATCGCTATCTCTGTCATCGTATCCATTCTTCTTCAGTGGTCGCGAAATCGCTACTCAATCGGTGTTATCTTCAGCGTAAGTTTAGCTTGGGCTAGGGTGAGCACTATGTTCGCTTGCCATAGGGATTGCTTACTGTAGCGAATATCAACAATCTCTCTGCCACTGCCACTGCCACTGCCATTGGTTTTGCCACCTATATCGCCACTAGCATATAGTTTTCTACACATCATCGCTTCGCAGGCGGGTGAAGTTATTATGCCTCCTTGTAAATGGCGATTTAGATCGTCAAGGGGCCAATAGATTAATTGCAGCAAACCGAGCAGATACTCGGCCTTAAATTGGTCGCCAAGTAACAGACTCTGTTCGCTATTTAACAGCTCACCATCGAAGGTCAAGGTAAACAGGGCTTGTCCTAAGGGGGCTAAACCAACAAGTGTTAGCTGCTCAGGGCTTAACTCCAGTTGGCTCATGAGTTGGTGACGCTTGCCATCGACGTCTAAATTAACTCTTTGGCTCTGTGAGTGTTGACTATTTTGTAGCAGAGGCGCGAGACAGTAATCAAGATCTGTTGCCAAAGTCATACAGGTTTGTCGTTGCAGATGTTGAGCGCAGCCACTCATGCCGATAACAACCCATAGGAGTATGAGAGAGCGAATCAAGCTGTGCTTTGTCATTGGCAGAGCTCAACGATCATATTGAGGCGTCGCTCCGATTCAGTCACAAATGGATTATTTTCATCCCAAGCGTAGCCTGCCAAGATAGAGCAGATCATCTGTTTGATCTTGGGATTGGGTGACTCATAAAAAATCACATCTTGGAAGCGGCCGTCGTACCAAGCTTCTACGTAGGTTCTAAAAGTATCGACACCACGCATCAATGGCTTCGCGTAATCCGTTTGCCAATCGATGACTTCGCCATTGAGTTGTTTGACTACACATTTAACGGCCATAGAGG
Source organism: Shewanella mesophila (assembly GCF_019457515.1). NCBI lineage: Bacteria > Pseudomonadati > Pseudomonadota > Gammaproteobacteria > Alteromonadales > Shewanellaceae > Shewanella > Shewanella mesophila. The sequence goes on along the minus strand of NZ_CP080421.1, from coordinate 3,929,187 downwards.
CTGATTGCATCGCGATGGTGACACCTGATGAAAATACTGGGTCGAGGAACTCTCCCGCATTACCGAGTAAAGCAAATTTGTCACTTGCTAGAGTACTGACATTGGCCGAATAACCTTCGATACGTGCACAGTCGCGTACAATTTTTGCTTTCGAAAGCAGCTGCTTTAGGCGAGGTTCTTGCTTCACTAAGCGCATCAATACTATATCTAAATCTTCATTAAGATCGCCCAGTAGATGAGGTTCGCCGACGACGCCAAGTGAGCAGCGGCCCCCACTAAAGGGGATTAACCAATACCAGATATCACGATTTTCAGGATGAACACTGATGAGGATCTTATTGCGATCAAACTGATAGTCATCCATTTCGACCTGATCGATATTGTCTTCGATATGGGTAAATACCGCGGTGCGACTGGCTAAGTTAGATGGTCGCTCAAGATCTAACAAGCGGGGAAGTACTCGACCAAAACCACTCGCATCGAGCAAGTATTCGGCGCTAATTTGATAAGGTTCATTATTCGCATCGAGAACCGATAATCTGGGTTTATCGGTGAGGTCGACAGCGGTAACCGTTTCGCCGTAACGTATTTCGACTCCCTGCTGTGCGGCGGTATCGGCTAGCAACTTGTCAAAGTGGCCACGCTCAACTTGGAAAGTAGTGCCAGGGCCAGGGGTAAATTTATCAGTGAAATTAAACAAAATTGAACGGCCTTTCGAGTTAAACGCCGCGCCATTTTTAAACTGGTAACCCGCATCATTTACCGCTTGGGCCATGCCGGCTTCTTCAAGCATTTGCATGCAACAGGGGAGTAAACTTTCGCCGATAGAAAAACGGGGAAACAGCTGCTTCTCTATCACTAACACTCGCTTTCCCTGTTGGTGTAATAAGCTTGCTGCGACGCTACCGGAGGGGCCTGCACCAATAATAACCACATCATAATGAGTTGTTGGTATCACTTGTCAATCCTTGTAAAAGTGTAAATAAACGGCGAGAGCAAGAAGGTGACTGCAATGCCGAGCAATAATGTTAAGCCAAAGTAATGAATCGCTGGCGTTTGACTAAAGGCCAGCAGGCCGAACGCCAATAATGTGGAGCAAGCTGACATAAATACCGCCATCATCACTCCTCTGCCTTGTTTGCTTTCGGCGAAAAACAGGCTGTAATCCACCCCAATGCCAAAGACTAGGATCAGAGCGAGTGCATGAAACAGGGTTAAGGGGGAGGCAAATAGTCCAAGCATCGCTAGCGTCATTATTGCAGCCAAGGCAGGGACGGCAGTCACTCGCATTGCGAGCTTAAATCCAAAGCGCAGCGAGAATATCGCACCAGCGATCACCAAGGAGAGAACCAGTAGACCTAAGGTGAGGCTTCGGTACTTCGCCATCACCTTGGAGATATCAGCGACCTTATCTATCAGTTGGGTATGGGCTATCGGGGTAATGATTGTTTGCAGCTGGTTTAGATCTTTGATCCCACCAAGCAAGACTATTGCGCCATATTGATGTTCATTGTCTTTTGGTGCTAACCAAAGTGGGGTAAATAGGCGACCCGCTGGGGAATTGAGGAAAGCCTCTGGTTCAATGAACAGATCTTGGCTCAGTGCATATTGGCGTTTTATCTCTAGGGCAAGTGTTTCATCTAGCCCCAATCGGCTCAGTGACTTATCTATTTGGCTATAGATCAATTCTTGCAGTCGGTAGTTATCTTGTTGCCTTGCATGGCTAGGAATATAGCTGGCCAGGTTAATAGCATTACCAATGACACCATCTTGTTTAAGTTTGTTAAGTGGAGTGGTGAGTGTTTCTAAATTTTGTAATAGTTGCTGTGGGCTATCGCCTCTGACCAATAGAAACTGATTGTCGGTACCACCGCTAAGTAGTTGACGTAAGGCTTTTTCCTGCTTGAGCACCTTATCAGGACTTTGCTGTAGAGAACGAATGTCGTCATCGATATCGAGTTGCCATAAACCGATCAGCGTTGCCAAGGAAAGTGTCCCAAGCGTGGCGAATACAAGGGGGCTTGGCTTGGCGTATTTGAGTTTTGCTAGCCAAGTTAAGTAAGCGGTTGCCCAATTAAGTGGCCGAGGACGAGGTGTTAGGCTGCTGTTGGCGATCTTTGGATAGGCAAACACAAGGGTTAAAAATGCCCCTATAAGCCCAGCGGCGCAAAAAACCGCCACTTGCTGCATACCTGGAAACGGCGTGAGCCCTATCCCTAGGTAAGCTAAAACCGTGGTCAGCAGCGCTAATAAGGCAGCTGGGAATACATGACTGACCGAATCTGTTGCTGAATCATCGATATGGCTGAGCCGCTCACAGTAAAAATGAAAGCTATAATCGATAGCTATGCCTATCAAGCTGGTACCAAAAACTAAGGTAAGTAGGTGGAGCTCGCCAAAGATAAACAGAGTCGAAACCGTTGCATATAATAAACTGGTGGCGATGGTCAGGCTGGCTATCACTAACGGAAAAACAGAGCGAAAGGCGAACCAAACTAAGGCAATGACACCGATGAGAGAGGCTAACCCAAGAGTAGATACTTCGGCTTTGGCTTGCTCAGTTGCCGCACTAGCATGAAATAGTGCCCCAGCCTTGAGTACTTCCAATTGCGCGTCTTTGCCTAAGTGTACCGTGACCTCGCTGAGCGCATTATCTAAGGTGGTATTTTGCGCTTGTTGTACGTCAGGGTTAAAGGCGCTACCTACGCCTTTTGCCATCACGATAGCGGCGTGCTTCATGTTTCCCGACTCGTCGGTGACAGAGGTGAGCAATATTCCCTGGGCGCTATGCAAACGCTGGCTTGGTGCCAGTGCCTTTAAATTGTCTGGATAGAGTAATAAGGGATCTTGGCTCAGTAGACTGCTATTGGCATATCCAAAGGCATTGTAAAGCTGGGATAACGCATTTGCCTCTAATCTCGATATTTGTCCATTTTCAATCAGGGCTCTTTGCTGCTCTGTCAGCAACTTAAATCGATAGGGGAAATAGAACTGATTTAACGATTGGGCGCTATCGATATCGGCACTCTTTACTTGAGTAAAAATGTCTGGGTACTGGTGTAATGCATCGATAAGCTGCTGAGCGGCAGTGACCGCTTGAGCTTTGGTTTTGGTGATTAGCGCGATATAGAGCCTATCGGCAAGCTGCTGCTCGACTCGACTGATGGCCCTCTGGGTTAATGGCTCCTCTTGTAGCTTAGGCAACATAGCGAGGATGTCGCTTTGGATCTTGGCTCCTTGTTGCAACTGGATCGCGCCCAAGACTGTGACCATCAGTAGTAACAGCAACCAAATACCCAGTCTACTATTTACCGATAGTCGGTTAAGTTGATAGCTAAGAAGGGCGATCATGGCGTGGTTAAGGATTCTGGCGAGGTTACAGATTCAGTGGCCGTAGCATCCAAGAAATAATCTAGCTGCTTGTCGCTGAGTGGCGCATTGTTCAGTTGCTCAAATTTTATTTGACTGCGATCGCCGTTACTACTGAGTAACGTCAAGCTGTCTAGTTGATGACTGCCCTGCAAAACAATGCCGCTCATCGCTTTAGCTAAAAGCGAATCTAGGGGGATTAGCCCTAGTTGCCAACCCTGTTCACCTTCAACAAGATGAAGACTAAATTGCTCGGCGAGTGGGGCGATATTTCCCTTTAAAAGCGCGCTCATCAAGGTCGGCATCATCTGTGCTAAGTTACTGGCCTCTTGATTGTCGCTTGCCTGAGTCAGCTGCTTATTGCCGTCGCTATCGATCTGTATTAAGTTGCCTTGGGTCAATATGAGTGCACTTTCAAATGGGCTATGTTGCAGCCAAGCCAAGCCCAATTGTTCTTTGAAAATAAACTCACCTTGGCTGATCAAAGGCTGCTTAAGTACCTTTAGATAACGGTACTGGGTAAAGTGACCCTGGGCGCTTTCACCTATATTTAACTGTTTTGCGAGCCGCTCAAGCTGGACATTGTTTACTTTGGCGTTAAAAAGAGCCTCAAAAGAGGGGCTTTGTGCCGCATTGCTATACAGACTCAGTGTGCATAGCCAGCAAACGAGTATCGGCAGTCGAAGAGTGGTGAGCAGCCTAGTCATCTTATTGCTCCTGTTTTATATCGACAAGGTGAGCGATTTTTTCGCGAAAACAGTCGGGTGTTACAAAACAGAGCTCGTTATTAAGCATGTTAACTGCAGCTTGGATGGTGTAGCCCTTCGTTAGGCGTTTATTGCTGTCTAAATCACGGACTTCATAATTAATTTTGATGCGATTTTCCCATTCAATTAATGAGGCGATCACCTTAATCTTCTGATCGAAGGTGCTCGAATGAGCATATTTTATCTGGGCATCGACTATCGGCCATGCATAACCAGAGGCCTGCATTTTCCGATAGCCATAATCAATCTCATCGAGTAACTGGCAACGAGCAACTTCAAAATAGCGTAAATAGTTACCATGCCAAGTAATGCCCATAGAGTCCACATCATGAAAGGGGATAGTCATCTCCATAGTGGTTGTCAGTATTGCTTTCATTGCCATAGCCTTAGTGACACACTTCCCAAAGACCTTGTTGGATCTTATCAAGGGTTTGTCTGAGTACGCTTTCTAGCGGGCGATCTTCTATTAAGGTTTCAAAATCCTGATTCACCTGCTCTAAGGTTTTTGCCACCGAAGGGGTGAGTGAAGCTTCGCACAGCTCATTTTGGGTAATTCGCAGTTTGATCCCTTGGGTCATCGCCAGTAGCGCCGCTGCGGCAACTTGTTCGGTAAGTTGTAAGACACGCATGCAATCGCGTGCAGCAATGGTGCCCATGCTGACTTTATCTTGGTTATGACATTCCGTTGAGCGCGAGAATACACTGGCTGGCATAGTATTTTTTAATGCTTCTGCCGTCCAAGCTGACACGCCGATCTGCACCGCTTTAAAGCCATGGTTAATTGCGCGGCGACTGCCTGTTGCTGCCGATAGATTTGCGGGTAAGCCATTGTTGAATTTAGGGTCCATTACCAACGCCATTTGACGATCGATAAGATCGGCGATATTGGCAACGGTATTTTTCATTGAATCCATGGCAAAGGCGATATGGCCACCATAAAAATGCCCACCATGGAGAATATGTTCACCTTCAGCATCGACTATAGGGTTATCGTTCGCGCTATTGAGTTCGGTTTCGATAAATTGGCGCATGAACGGCAGCGCATCTTGCAGTACACCTATAATGTGCGGTGCGCAGCGAATCGAGTATCTGTCTTGTAGGCGGTCTGAATTACGAGGATGTTCATGATGATTCAAATCCTCACGGATCCAAGCGGCAATTTGGTTCTGCCCTGGGTGAGGTTTTGCCGCAAATAGAATATCGTCGAAATGGTTGGAGTTACCTTTAAGGGTTAATGACGCCATCGCGGTGATGCGGCTTGCCAAGCGAGCCAAATATTGGGCTCTGTCGTAGGCAAGACAGGCTAGCGCTGTCATTACTGCTGTGCCATTCATCAAGGCTAAGCCCTCTTTCGGGCGCAGCTTCAGCGGAGTGATATTTAATTTAGTGTAAACATCAGCAGTATTTTGGCGCTCACCTTGATAGATCACTTCTCGTTCACCCACTAGTACGGCGGCAAGATAGGAAAGCGGCGTTAGATCGCCGCTGGCACCGACCGATCCTTCCTCTGGAATAACGGGGGTAATATTAAGGTTAAGTAAGGTTTCGATACGTTGCAGTAACTCGTAGCTCACCCCAGATTTACCGATCGCAAGTGAACTCAGGCGGCAGGCCATTACGGCTCTGGCTTGCATTGGCGATAAGATCTCTCCGAGCCCACAACCATGAAAGCGGGATAGATGCAGAGGGAGTTCGTGGACCAGATCTAATCCGACGGTGACGGTACATGAGTCGCCATAACCTGTGGTAACACCGTAAACTACGCCCTCTTCAGCCAATAGGCTATCGATGAAGCGTGCACCTTTTTGGATATACTCTTGATAATCAGCGCTGTCTTGCAGATGTGCTTTGGCCCCCTTGGCTATCGCTACCACTTCTTCTAGCGTTAGCGAGCGTTGGCCGAACTCAACTGTAGTTGCCGATGCTGATGTTTGAGTCGTCTGAGTCATCTATTTATCTGTCCTGTTTGGAGTGAGAGGGCTGCTTTTAGTGCTAGCCTCGCGCTGGAGTTCTTCATCCTTGCGCCAAAAATCGAAAAAGTTAAACCATTGCATTGGTTCGCGTCTTGCGTAATGTTCTAGCCGTGTGCTGTAGTGTTTGACTGCTTGCTCTAAGCGTTGCATACGTCCTGCTCGAGGGCCTTTTAGACTGTCGACAAAGTGCTCCAAATGAACTTGATAGCGTCCCTGTTCTCGAATACAAAACATCAGATAGACAGGACAATCAAGTAATCCAGCTAGAATAAAGGGGCCTTGAGGGAAAGGAGCCTCTTTACCCATAAAGGGGGCGTATATGACTCGACCTTCACTATTAGAGGAGGTTCGGTCGCCCGCAATAACCACTAATTCTCCCTGTTCAATCTTCTGTTGTAACAACATAGAGGTGCTGGGGCCGAGTTCGGTGACTTGGATCAGATTCAGTGCGCTATTGGGATTGAGTTGTTTGAGCACTCGATTAAAGTGCTCGGCATTCTCTGTCAGCACCATCACATTAACTTTGACTTTGTGCTGGTGGATAGAGATTGCTCGGCACAGCTCAAGGTTGCCCAAATGGGATACCAGTAGCACAGCGCCTTTCCCCTGTTGAAGTTGATTAGCAAGCAATTCTCGCTGAGGGAAATCCACCTGACTTAACTGAATTCTATCGCACCAAGCATCTATCCTGTCTAACGCGGCATTACCGAAGGCGATAAAGTGTTTTAGACTATGGCGCCAACCTATCACGCCTTGCAATTGTGGATGCTTGGGGTCGACCTGTTGCACTTGCTGCAAGAAGGCTAATGAAGCCGTACGAGCCGTTTTACCCGTCAAAAAGAAGTAACAGATCACTGGATACATGATCGCCCTGCATAACCAGTGGCCGCCTATTTTGTAGCTAGTGGCGAGCAACTTAATTCCCCAATAGCTGCCGCGTTCACCCATACGTGACCAGTGCTTGTACTCTTGCCGGTCAGTATGACGGCTGAGCAAATTGGGTAGCCGTTTGAGCATGCCAAAAAATAGCTTGGTATGCATGGCTGAGATCCGCAGATTATCTTTTATGCCTTGAAAGTGGCTACTGCCATCATCAGGGTAGATCACCTTAGTGGGCAAATGAATGATCTGCACTCCTTGCCAGTAGAGCTTAACTAAGATTTCGATGTCAAAATCCATACGCTCGCCTAAGGACTGGCGGAGAAAAAGCGCTTCGGTCTCCGCTAGTGGATAAACGCGAAAACCGCACATGGAATCTTTAATTTCTAGGCTTAAGGTTTCAACCCAAACCCAGAAATGGGTAATATAGCGGCCATAGAGTCGGCCTTTAGGCACAGATTCATCATACTGAGGCAAACCAGAAATAAGCGCCTGGGGCTGCTCTGTCGCTTTGGTTATCATGGCTGGAATGTCATCGAGATCATGTTGACCGTCGGCATCGACCTGTAGGGCATGACTGTAGCCATCTGCGTAGGCGGCTCTTAAACCTGTGGTGACAGCAGCCCCTTTGCCCCGATTAAGGGGATGATGGAGCAGGGTTACCCAATCATATTGTTTGGCCAATTGAATGAGTAGATAGCGAGTCTCATCATCACTACCATCATTGACTAAGTAACAGGGGAGGTTAAATGGCGCGAGGCGCTCAAGAGTTGCGGTGATCGCTTGACGATGGTTGTAGTTTGGAATGACTAAGGCTAAATGCATTAGTTAGCACCCTCGAATTTACGACCACTAAGGGCGATGCGGCCAGAACCGAAGCGTTTGTCACCATCATAATAGGCGAAGTTGAGCTTATGTTTGCCCGCGTTATGGCTGATTTTTAGGAAGACTTGGGTTCCAGGCAAAATAAGCTGCTGAAACTTTAATACTTCAAGACTCTCTACTTCTGCAGCGTAGCCAAACTCTAATGCCCCCAGTTGAGTCGCCCAATCTAACTGGGTAACGCCAGGTAGTACTGCCTGCTGAGGAAAATGCCCTTCAAAATAGGGTAGATCTGCCGTAATAGAGAGCAGCCATTCGACGCCATCATCCATCACTGTTTTGGCTATGATTGGCGGTAAACTAGAGTTAATCATGACTAAATAGCTCTTTGAGCTCCTGATGTAAAAGTTTGCCTTGGGTATTGAGTGTGAGCGTCTCTGGGTAGCGCCAGCGTCTTGGTAGCGTCACACGCTCAAATTGGGTTAGTAGATGCGCTTTTAATCGGTTGTTGACGGCGAGCTTACCTTCATCTGCGAGTAGCTGTCGGCCCTGCTTTGATAACACTATGGCTGCGCCGAGTTGAACTCTTGGTTGCTCTAGCACTAACAGTGCAGCTTTAGATACCAATGGATGACTCTCTAACAAGGCTTCCATCTGTACTAGGCAGATACGTTTCTCTTCGATCTTAACGATACGGTCGAGCCTACCCTGCAGCACAAATTCCCCTGTATCCGTGATACTTATTTTATCATCGCATCTTAGCCAGTCGGCACTGTCCAAATAGGGTGATTTAAGCAGTAAAGCCCCGTCGTGTTCATCTTGTGCAATTTGATGAGAGTTAAAGGCACGCCAAGGTTGATTATCACGACTCTGGCGACGGTAAGCTATACCACCGGTTTCTGTACTACCAAAGACTTCAATCGGCGGTTTGCCATAGCAGTGCGCTATGTCGATCGCGGCCTGCTGACTTAATGGTCCGCCAGAGCTAAAAACCAGACTTGGCGAACGATATTGAGGCTGGTTCTCTAAGGCTTCAGGAAGTCTAGACAGTTGAGCTGGACTGCTGATTAGGCATAAATTAGGGAACAAATTTGTGTAATAGGTCAGGGTTTCTGGGTATTCAACCTGATCGCTCAAGAAGGGGCGACTAGCGGCTAATGGCCAGAGGATCTTAAACAGTAAACCATAGATATGCTGGTGTGAAACCGTTGAAATAACACTGCATTGTGGCAGATGTGCAGCGAAGGTCTGTTCGAGTACACTCACCTCGGCATCAAGCTGATCTATGGTTTTAGTGATCGCCTTAGGCTGGCCGCTGCTTCCCGAGGTAAAGAGTATCAGTTCACCCAGTTTTTCGCCGTGAGGCCAAGCTGCATCATTTAAATACAGCTCCTTTTTAAGCGGTAGAAACACTTTACCTTCGCATAGACAAGTGTCAGACAGTATTCCATCAAACTCATGGGTCAGTTCGCTTAAGGTACCCGCTTGAGTGTTACTAGGTAAAATCAGTTGTTTACCGGCTAACAAGCCAGCGCATAGCCCTGCTGCAAACAGGTCGCTGCTATCGCAGGCGAGTAGCCAGCGGGTGGCTTTATGTTCGCTTAACGTTTGATGTAAGGCTGCCACTTGCCCGGTAAAGGCACTACCAATGACGATATCATGATGATTGAAGCTGATAAGTTGCTGGCTCGATGGGCCCTGAGACAGCCAAGTTTTAAGTAACTCTGTCATGACTTTTTTAACCACAATGTTCGATATAGCCACTCTCCACCGAGCAATAATCCGATAAGCAGATATGCGATGAAGCCGTTATATAATGTCCAGATCTCTAAACTGGCGTAGCTTGCCGTGTAGTAGGCAACAGTGCCGTTTAATATAAACAGCCCACACCAAATTTGCGTGACCCTATGTAAATAGGGAATAGCGTCATTTGGGAGATCAGGCTCTTTAAACCGAGCGAGACGTTCAATCATGCTAGGCCCACGTTTAAGTGAATAACCAAACAAGGCTAACATACTCAGATTGATCACGACTGGGTAATAGAGTAACCAATCGTTACGCTTGGCGATAAAGCTACCAGCAGTGAGCCCTATGCCGACTAAAACGGGTATTGCCATCGATTTGACTTGCTTCTTTAGCATAGCAAGTCGAAGCAAGAGTATTAGGCATAAAACCAGCGCGATAACCCCTGGTGGCAAATAGTTTAAGCCGAAATAGACGGCCACCGGATATCCCAATAACAGGATGCCAGTAACCAGTTGCAACACCACACGCATTACTGTTTAACTAGCCCTTCGATAGCGGAGACGACGTCATCGACCGTGCGTACTGCTTTAAACTCATCGGGTTGAATTTTCTTGCCAGTTAACTGCTGCAATTTAATCACTAGGTCGACAGCATCGATGCTGTCTAGGTCTAGCTCTTCATATAACGAAGCTTCTAGGGTGATATCGTCGGCGTCGATTTCAAATTCATCTACCAATATCTTGGTTAGCATTGCTAGGATCTGTTCACGATTTTGCATCTTGGCTCCTAAACTCGCTGGGATTCGATGAAACTAGCAAGGCTTGTCACACTGTAAAAGTGTGCTTTGGTCGCCTCGGAGTTTGCTTCAATCTTGACATCAAACTGCTTCTTAATCGCTAAGCCCAGTTCGAGTGCATCAATCGAGTCTAAGCCCAAGCCTTCGCCAAATAGTGGTGCATCAGTTTCAATATCGTCAATGCTAACATCTTCAAGATCTAAGCAATCAATGATCAGTTGTTTAATTTCGTTTTGTAAGCTCATAATTAGTATCAAGTTGTTGTTTATAATAATTTTCAAGATCTCGAGTCAGCTGGCGAGCCATTTTGGCATCTCCACCCGATTGAGCATAATACCTGATATGTTCAATAGTTTCGCCTACTTCGACATTCATGCCGATGGTTTGACGAGGGATCTCATACCAAGGTTGTTGTTTGGTCAATCCTACGGCAGTAGTCCGCAGTACGACCGGAATAAGGTCTGTCTTGGTCCGCAGTGCGATATTGGCAGCGCCGCGGGCGAATTCATTGATTACAGCACTAATATGGGTACGCGTGCCTTCAGGAAAAATGATCAGGTTGGTTCCCTGTGCTAATACGCCTTTGCAGTCGCTTAATAACAGATCTGCACCGCGGTTAGGTATATAGCCTGCAGATGAGACGACTCCACGCATAAAAGGGTTGCGCCATAACCCCTGTTTGACGATACAGCCGACATTGGGCATTAGGCTGATTAAAACCACAACATCGACCAAGGTGGGATGATTGGCAATAATCACCTTTCCCTGTGCTTCAGCTAATCTTTCTAAGTGTTGAGTACTCACTCGTATCACACCCGCCCAAGTAAGCATGCCAACAAAACCACGAAACATGCGATGTACGGCTCGTTGTACTCTGGTGGTTTTCTGTTGTGGCGTTCCTGGCCATAGCCTAAGCAGGGGCAATAGGGTGAGCGAGCTTAGTAAGCCGCCAAGCCCAAAGACGATGTAACAGCTTACGCCGCCGAGCCAACGAGGAATATAGGCTATTCCCGTTAAACGTTTTGCCTCGATAGTCTTAGCCATGGGCGATGTTCCAGACAAATTGACTTAGTTTGCCGCAAAGGTTTTGCTTACTGGCAATGGCGCATAATAGCTGTCCGTAGCTGATGGTCTGAAGCGCATCGAGCTGCTCAGCCGTTGGCTGTGTTTCTAGGCTTAGTGTCAGCTCAAGGTTTTGCTCTTGCTTGGGCAGCGATAGCAGCAGGGCAAGGGCGATTGGCAGCTCGGGCTCATTGGTAAACTCTTTGTAAATATCAGCTACGGGTTCATCGCCAAATACTAATAGCAGGTCGCTGTCGTGTTCACTGAGTTGACCATAAGCTTCGATGAGTGCCTGTGCTAATGTGGTTTCTCCCGCTGCGATCGATGTCGACGGTGAACAGTTATTTGTCAGGATGCTGAAGATACCACTGGCGGTATTATGCACTGACTGACTAAAACCAATAGGCGATATAGGTTGTTCACGCACGATATCTTGCAATAGGTCGACGGTACGATTGAGCTCACCATGGCGCGAAGCGAAAATAGTACGGCAATTTGCCGGGGCATCGCATTGGAAAGCGACTTCGAGCAACATCTTGGTCAATTTACTATAGCGGCGGCGCTGCATTGCTGGTACTTGAGGAAGTTTCGGTGCCAAAACTAGGCTATCTTGACCATCAATAAGCTTATTGGGCCATTGTTGCCAATCTGAGAGTTTTTGATAGCGTGGCGACCAGGCGCCCGAAGATTGAATGCCAAAGATTAACTGCACTACTTTGCCTCTACATACAGTTTAAACTGTCGTTTTCCATAACAATTAGGTTGAACCCGTTAATGATGGTAAACGGGGCCGGTATTGTACACCTAAGTGTGGAAGGAAAGCACTCTTTGAGCTGTTCAGATGTTGCAATTATCGCAACATAAAACGAAAAACCGCCCTAGTCGGCGGTTTGGGTGGTGTTGGACTCACTTAAGTTGCTTTTTTAACTTACGCAGAGCAGCCTTAACTTTCTTGCTGTTTTCTGGTCCCATGCGGATCATGAGTTTTTGTGCATTAGGCAGGGTTTCAAGCTCGGGATCGACAAACTTATAGTTAACACTGACGCTACTGAGTTCGATGGCCTGTTCGATTATCGGTGCGGCAAGCATTACATCGATGGCTTCAATGACGCGGTCATTGAAGCTCATATCGCCATAACCGAGTTCATCGAACGCTTCGCCCATAAGTGGGGTTAATTGCTGATAAGTGATTACTAGTTGTTGCTCATCTAAATTGCTAACAAAGTCCGCATACAGGTCGTATCTATGGTAGCTATCAGGATTAAGATAGGTCTTATTGGTGACATCCGATACGGTAAATTGACTGTTAGGTGCTTTAAGGGGACTCACTTTGCGAGCCAATTCACCTTGGGCGAGGTTGTCGACGAAGACCACGAAATGACGCACGATATCCTTCTCGACCAATATAGGATCTATTTTCATTCCATTAGCGACTTCTAGAGTCTTCTCTTTGACATATTCATCACTGTCTGCCAAAGCGGGGAGTACTTCTAGTTCTGGCTTCACCACCTCTGTCGGTTCAGGGGGCTGAGGTTCTGCAATCGCTTCAGGCTCAGGTATGTTAGCGTCCGTGGCTAATGGTTCTTCTGGGATGATTTCAGGCAGCGTAACTGGGGGGGCAACTTCTGGCTCTGGCTGTTTATCTTCGCCATCTAGTAGATAATAGGTACCGCCAGCGACCATCAGCAAGATAACGGCAACGGCAATTGTTAATGCACTAGCGCCACCACGTTTTTCTTGGGGTGCGATTCTATCTTCTTGACTGACTTGCATGAAAGTTCCTTGAAAAATAGCTGGTGTGTAAGGAGCGTACCCTTAATGGCCTTCCTCCATTCTGCAAAATTAACTCGACTTGTCTAGTGAAGTTGGTTGAAATAAAAAATAATTAACCTGATATGAGAGCTTACGCTGTCAAAGATCAGGCCTGAACATATTGTTGCCGCTCGCCTAGCCAGCGCATTATGATGGCATCGACATTATCGGGCACCTGCTGCATAACGTGCTGAGCCAGCTTTTGAATATGGGGAATAAGTGCTTGGTCACGAATAAGATCGGCGATTTTCATCTCCGCAATGCCCGTTTGTTTGGTGCCTAATACTTCACCTGGTCCCCTGATCTCTAAATCTTTTTGCGCAATCACAAATCCATCGTTACTGTCGCGTAATACCCCAAGGCGTTTTGTTGCGGTATGGGATAGCGGCGCTTTGTACATGAGCACGCAGTGGCTGGCAATGGCTCCACGACCGACTCGCCCTCTGAGCTGATGTAACTGTGCCAAGCCCAGTCGCTCGGGGTTCTCGATAATCATCAGGCTCGCATTGGGTACATCGACACCCACTTCAATCACCGTCGTTGCCACTAATAGATGAATATTCCCTGCTTTGAAGTCAGCCATAATGGCTTGTTTCTCTGCGGGCTTCATTCGTCCGTGCACTAAGCCAATGGATAATTCAGGTAACTGCTGTTTGAGCTCTTCGGCGGTATCTTCGGCGGCTTGGCACTCTAATACCTCAGATTCTTCGATGAGAGTACAGACCCAGTAAGCTTGCCTATTGTCATGCAGAGCGGCTTGGCGTACGCGATCAATTACTTCGCAGCGGCGACCGTCAGATACGGCGACCGTAGTCACTGGCGTTCGTCCCGGTGGCAGCTCATCGATAATGGAGGTATCGAGATCGGCATAGGCTGTCATCGCTAAGGTGCGGGGGATCGGGGTTGCCGTCATGATCAATTGATGAGGATGAAAGCCTTGGCTAATCCCCTTTTCTCGTAGACCTAATCGTTGATGGACCCCAAATCTGTGTTGTTCATCGATAATAATTAGCGCCAGTTTATTAAATTCCACTTGTTCCTGGAAAATCGCATGGGTGCCAATAACGATGTGGGCTTCACCGCTTTTTATCTGTGCTAATGATTGACTGCGTGCCTTGCCCTTGAGTTTGCCTGCTAACCAGCCAACGGTTAAGCCAAGAGGTTCAAACCAAGCGGCGAAGTTTGTAGCATGTTGCTCTGCTAGCAGTTCTGTTGGCGCCATCATAGCAACTTGGTAGCCACTCTCTATGGCTTGCAGTGCGGCTAGGGCAGCCACGAGTGTTTTGCCTGAACCCACATCGCCTTGTACTAAACGCATCATAGGATGGCTTAACGCTAAATCGGCGGTGATATCGGCAACGACTCGCTGCTGTGCTCCAGTAGGTTTAAAGGGTAGTGATGCGAGAAATGGGGTGAGTAGCTGACCAGTCGCTGTCATTGATACTGCGGCGTCATGATTGCTGCGCTGTCTCAGTTTTAACATGCTGAGGTTATGGGCTAGTAGCTCCTCTTGGATCAATCTTTGCTGCGCAGGATGAGTGCCTTGTTCTAGTTCATAGAGGGCTACGCCGATCGGGGGGCGGTGCAATAGTTGTAGCGCGTCGATCAGCGACATCTGATTTGGCTGCAGCTGAGGTGGTAATAACTCTTTTAGTCCACCATGGGCGAGTAATGCTAGTGCTTGTTCGGTAAGTTTGATCCAACTGGCCTGTTTTAGCCCCTCTGTCGTGGGATAAATTGGCGTTAAAGTCTCACTCAAGTTCAGGTCGCTATCAGAGTGGATAACCTTGTACTCTGGATGAATAATTTCTGGATGATGTTTGCCGCGACGTATCTCACCATAGGCGCGGATCGTGGCACCGTTTTGTAAGCCATTGCGCTGTGCAACCGAGAAATTAAAGAAGCGCAGTGTCACCATGCCGGTTTCATCTCTCACCGTGCAGGTGAGCATGCGCTTACGACCCTGAATAATTTGTGATGATTGAATCGTGGCTTCGATGGTGCCATAGCTGCCAGGATAAAGTGCAGCTATCGGGTATATTTGAGTACGATCTTCGTAGCGTAGCGGTAGATGAAACAATAGGTCTTGGACTGTTTTTATGCCGAGCTTTTCTAGCCGCTGCGCCATTTTGGTCGCCACGCCTTTTAACTCAGTTACAGCCATAAGATCGAGTCTATCCACGCTTTATACCCATTTGATTAATTGAGTCATTTAGAAGTTTGATAACTCAATCACTGTAAATATATACATATATTATCAGAGTTTGATGTGAACGCAATCTTGCCGCAATTTCGTTGAGGTTTGCTATATCACTGTCGCTATAGCCATCCCTTTTGTTTGGCAATACGGGCCGCATCAATTCGATTGGTTGCGTTCAGTTTGGCGATCGCCTCAGATAAATAATTACGGACGGTGCCTTCGGCGATAAATAGGGTATCGGCAATTTCGGCTGTGCTACGTCCGTCACTGGCTAATCGTAATGCTCGGCGTTCTTTATCGTTGAGTGGGTCTTGCTCGCCTACGGCCATGATAGCCAGTTCGGGATCGATAACTCGCTTACCTTTAGCGATCAATCCTATGGCTTCAATGAGTGAGTCTGATGGCGCATCTTTTAGTAGAAAGCCGCCAACTCCCGCTTCTATTGCTCGTTTGATGTAGCCCGCTCTGCCAAAGGTGGTCAGGATAATCACCTTAATCGGTGAGGCTTGTGTGTTACACCAGTCGGCGAGTTCGAGACCTGTGTAACCGGGCATCTCAATATCGGTCAGCAGCAGATCAAAACTATCGCGCTTTAATAGCGCGAGAGCCTCATTGCCGTCTTTAGCCTGAATCACTTCAAACTCTCCTTCTAGGGACAGCAGTGCCGCTAATGCCCCTCGGACCATGGCTTGATCTTCAGCCAGTAGTATTCTCATGCTTATCCTTAGCGTGGCAATGTCAGCGTAAAGTGGGTGTTGGTGTTTAACTGATAATCGAGTGTACCACCAAATTGAGCCAGTCGTTCTCGTATACCAGTAAGTCCATTTCCCTCGTTAATAGAGGCGATAGACGCATCATCAGTTACAGTGATTGAGAGCGCACCTTCCGTATCAGCGAAGACGATGTCGCAGTGACTTGCACTGCTATGGCGGATGATGTTATTGCAAAGTTCGGTCAAGCTTAAGATCACATGGGTCTCTATATCTGGCGGTAGCTGTGGAATATCGCCCTTCAAGGTAACGCTCATCCCTTTGTCTCGTAATGCTTGGCACAGGTAGGTCACGCTGGAAGCTAAGCCTTTATGTTTATAACCTGAGACGGTTTGACGTATCTGACTCAAACTATCGCGAGCAATGGCGTTAAGCTCCTGTAATTCAGCGCTAGCTTGGTCAAGTTTACTCTTGGCTAAAAGCTTTTGAGCTAATTCGGCTTTGAGTGAGATAGATGAGAGGGAGTGGCCCATAATGTCATGCAGATCCCTCGCGATTCGCTCTCGCTCCAACATTGTCGCAAGTTGAGTGATCTCTTGCTGACTTCGATGTTCAGCCAGTTTTGTCGCGACTCGTTTTTGCTCGGCAACGCCAAAGAAGCCAACGCCGGCGATTAAAGCAGTGCCGTACACCATAAAGTAATAGTGGAAATCGAATAGGGAGCTGAGCATCGCTAATATAGCTGCCATCGCAATAAGACAATAGAAAGCTATACGTAATGAGTAGTTAAAGCCGATAAAGAATCCTGCAAACGTAAATAGTGACAGAGAGCCTGAATTGATAGGTGTAATGGCGATGCCTATGGCTATCATGGCCATTATAGGCTTATGAGCTTCAGTACTTGGGCTGCGATATGCCCAGAAATAGCAGTAAATAAAGGGGATTAGCGTTGCTAGACTGACTGCAATATGTCATAGCGGCATAGTTTGAACAAATAGCGGGATCAGATAAAAGCCTAGATTGATAAGATAGATCCACGCTAGTTTATCTTCGACCTTTTTTGTTTGATCTAGTTGATGGTGAGCTATGAGGTTAACTTTATTCATGGTCATATTCTCTATAAGACCCGGAGCTTTTTATGGCTCCGGATAAACTTAACATCATTACTGATTTTGCTTGAGTAAAAAGCTTGCCCAGGCGTAATCACTTTGAACCCGTAGCGCGGCTTTCCAGTCTGCAACCGCGCCTTGTTGATCGCCTAAGTTTTGCTTAGCAAGGCCTCTCCAAGTATAGGCTTCGGCATATCCCCAACAGATGTTATCGCAAGGTTTTTCAAACAACTCAATTGCTCTACTTCCTAACTCAATAGCATGCTGCATACTGCCGCCATATTCAACTGGTGTCGAATAGGCCGAAATGGCTTTGACGAGTGCAAGTCTTGGACTATCGGGTACGAGGTTTTCGGCTGTATTGATCGCGGCTGACACTTTGGGGCCATAGCTACGCCCTTTGGTGAGATCTAAGCCAATCTGCATACCATAGATTGCCGCCAGCAGCGTGGCAACTTCGCCATTATCTTGCTCGGAAGCTAACAGTGATTCCGCTTCTTGGAGCGCTGACAATGCTTTGCTTTTTTGTCCCAAAATGTTGGCATTGATAGCGAGACGGTATAGGGCATAACCTTTCTCATAGCCGTCTGTCTGTTGGCTGAGTCGAGTTAGTTGCTCGATGTTCATTTGATTTGAAGCGCCGTCGATAGCGGCGATTTCATTGGCTTGGGTCAATGAGCTGATGATAGCAAGACTCGATGCAATAATTAGGGTTTTCATTTGATTCTCCTTGATTAGCATAAGGCCAGTTACCTTATGGTTAAGTCCCTCTATTGGGCTTAGGGAGAGTATCTAGGATGGGGCGAGTTTTTTGCAGACACAGATGTCACCGAAAAGGGATGACAAATGTCACCTCTTTTCGAATGTGTTAACGAATAAGCTTAAAAACAATAAAGCGATTCTAAGCGCTGGCGCTATTGATCAAATATCCTAGATAGCAAAGATAGGCTACTAATAGCAGTGCACCTTCTCTGCGTCCAATACGCATACCTGTCCAAGCGAGTGGTAGTAATACTATCGCCAGTATCAACATAACGCCCATGTCTAGCAATTGCAGGCCACTCGATGCAATGGGATGTAGCAGAGCCGTGATACCTAAAATGCCCAAAATATTAAATAGATTGGAGCCAACAACATTACCGATGGCGATATCACTTTCGCCTTTGCGGGCGGCAACCACTGAGGTCACTAACTCCGGCATGCTGGTACCTATCGCGACTATGGTGAGCCCAATGATCAGTTCACTGATGCCAAATAGGCCAGCGAGCTCTACCGCACCATCGACAAATAGGATGCCACCACCCACTAGCATAGAAATACCCGCTAGGATAAACAGGCTGGCTATGAGCGGATTAAGCGGCTTTGGTCCACTAATCTCAATACAACTTATCTCTTCTTTATCTGCTTTTTTACCGCTTAAGTAGCTAAATATGAGATAGCTAACGAGTAAAGAGGTCAGTATGGCACCATCGAGCAGGCTAAGATTTTCATCACTGTTAAGCCCCAAAAATAGCAGCGAGGCGATGATCATAATGGGAATATCTCGCTTGACCATCTGCGACTGAATTTGAATCGGACGGATCAGTGCGGTGATCCCAAGAATGAGTCCAATATTGGCGATATTAGATCCAATGACATTACCGATTGCTATGCCGGGATTCCCGGCTAATGCAGACTTTAAACTTACCGTTAACTCAGGAGCGCTAGTACCAAACGCGACAATAGTTAAGCCGATAACTAAAGGGGTTATTCCTAGCTTCAATGCCAAGGAACTCGCTCCACGAACGAGCGCTTCGGCACCAAAGGTTAAGATCAGAAAACCACCGATAATAGCCAGTGCGATTAACATGTTTAACTCTCTAAAATGGATAGGCGGCAAGGATAGACTGTAGGCGTTCTTTGACAACCAAATTTTGCCAGAAGAGGATTAAATTTTGTTTAACGAAATTTGAGCCATTGCTGACTATGTAATAAAAAGGCACGTCTGAGACGTGCCTTCTGTGAGAGCGGGGAATGATCTTATTCTATCTCATCTTCCCAGCGCACCTTGCCACCACGAATGCCATCGACCTTTGCACTAAATCTGGCTTCTAACACGTGACGCTTAATTTTTAGTGTTGGTGTTAGCACATCGTTTTCGACATCCCAAGCTTCACTGACGACGACAATAGCATCGACAGTTTCATGGGATTCTAGATTCGGATTAATGCTGTCTAAGGTTGCCTTTAGTGAGGTGCGAACCTCTTCTCTAGGCTGCAATGCAGCGCCTTCAGAGAGCTGCACCAGTGCGATAGGATGCGGCAAACCTGAGCCGATAATACAGATGAGTTCAACATGAGGATCTTGCGCCAATTTACGTTCAATTGGCACCGGGGCGACATATTTCCCTTTTGAGGTTTTGAAATTGTCTTTTACTCGGCCAGTAATGGTGACACAGCCATCATTATCGATGGAACATAGATCGCCAGTATGGAAAAAACCATCTGCATCGAAACAGGCTTCGCTCGCTTCTGGTTGTTTGTAGTAGCCTAGCATCAGGCCAGGACTCTTGACTAACAGCTCGCCTGTCTCTGCAACCTTAATCTCACATCCCTCAACAGCATGACCTACGGTACCAATCTTACGAGCATCAAAAGGATGGTTAATAATGGAGTAGGCACTGTTTTCGGTCATTCCCCAAGCTTCACTGATGTTGAGACCAATTTTATGATACCAAGCAATCAGTGATGGTGGGATGGGGGCGGAGCCTGATCCCAGTAGATGACAATGTTCTAGTCCTAAACCTTGGTGGATCTTCTTTTTCACTATGCCGCTAATAATTGGCACCTTGAGCAGGAAGTTAAGTTTGGTATAGCCAATCTTATCGATGATATTTTTCTGGAATAGGCTCCAGAGTCGTGGCACGGAGAAAAATACCGTAGGCTGCGCTCGCTGGACATCGGCAACAAAGCTGTCGAGGCTCTCGACAAAGGCAACGCTGCTACCGGAATAGAAAGAGGAACCCTCTATCGCGACACGCTCGGTAATATGAGCCAGTGGCAGGTATGACAATAAGCGGTCTTCGCCATCGGTTTTTAGATCGCGGACGACGGCTTTACAGGTCCAGGCATAGCTGTCGAATGTTTGCATTGCACCTTTGGGTTTACCAGTAGAACCAGAGGTATAGATAATGGTCATTATCTGATCGGAAGTAGGCGCTGGGGTGTCAACCAGTGGTTGACCAAGGTTAAGTAAGGTATCCCATTGATATTGGGCTGGCATAGTGTCGTAGGGCATTGCCATGCGCAGTAGATCGCCACCCACTCCTGCTTCTTGATCGGCCCAGTAATCTAACTTACCGATAAAAATGGCTTTAGCTTCACTGTGCTCAAGCACATAGCGTATGGTGTCGGCATTTGCTGTGGGGTAAATCGGCACACTGATATAACCGCCATGCATTAGAGCAAGATCGGTTATAAACCACTCGGCACAGTTTTTTGATAGTACCGCAATTTTATCGCCAGGCTTTAATCCTAAATGACGCAGGCCGCCAGCCAGCTGTTGCATTTTTTGCTGTACTGCACGCCAGCTAAAATCAACATATTGGCCATTAATCGGTTGTCTCAGGTAGGTGTTGTCTCCATATTGCTCGACCCAATGCTGCAACATGTCGATTGGAGATTTAAATAATGAGTCCATCTGCTATTCCATAATTATTCTTAGTGTTTAAGGAGACGCATGGGCTTGCTTATTTAACCTAGCTTAAGAAAAGGGCGCGAAGATATCTTTGTATCTATCCGCTAATCTCAATTAACCCCCATTAATGAGCATTGCGGCCTTTCCCTAGCGCTGGTTAGATCTTTATGCGTACAATTGAGTATGGCGAATAATGTGATCTATGACAATTGCTTTGCCTGAATAATAGGCGATTTGTCATGGATTTAGGTGCGGTGTTACGAAAATGAAGCGCGCCAATGAGGCGCGTTTTTAGCTGTTTAAAACGTTAAGCTTCTGCTTGAGGATCGGGTTCGCGCATCCGTTGCCACCAAGCTTCATCTGCTAGGATCTGCCCTTGGTCGTCAATTTGCGGGTAGGGGATATTTTTACGACGACACGCTTTGGCATATATTGGGTGCCCCTGTTCAAACAACATGGTCTGGCAGTAGGCGTCATCTAATGTGCGAGTACCATATTTACCCGCTTGTTCACGCTGACGCTGTGCTTCGTACATAATGAGTGCCGATGCCACCGAAACATTAAGCGATTGCACCATGCCTATCATGGGAATAATGATATGTTGATCGGCAATTGCCAATCCTTCATCACTGACGCCATCTCGTTCATTGCCCATGATAATCACTGTGGGCTTAGTGTAATCTACCTCTCGAAAATCCACTGCTGTCGGTGAAAAGTTAGTGGCTAACACCTGCATTCCTTGTGCCTTAAACTGCTCGGCCGCTTCGCTCATGTGATAGTGTTTAATGGTTTTAACCCACTGCTGACTACCTGATGCTGTATTACCTGATACACGCATCTCGATATCTGGCCATACCGCGTGGATCTGATGAATACCGACGGCATCTGCCGTGCGGATAACCGCAGCGATATTATTGGTTTTATGAACTTTATCGAGACAAAGAGTAAGATCGGTTTGGCGATTATCGAGCATTTGATTAATGCGGGCGAAGCGTTCAGGGCTCATGGTTATTTAGCTTTATTGGTTTTTTAAAAAAGAGAAAGGGCGCCTTAGCGCCCCAATGCAGTGTGTTAGCCTTAGAGCTCCATCACACCATCCATCTCAACTAAAGAATCTTTCGGCAATTGCTTAACGCCAATCGCGGCGCGAGCAGGATAGGGTTGCTCAAAGTAGCGCCCCATGATTTCGTTCACGGTAGCAAAATTGCTTAGGTCGGTCATAAAGATATTGAGTTTCACAATATCCTTCAGCGAACCACCGGCGGCTTCGCATACCGCGGTAAGATTATCGAAGACTTGGACGACTTGGGCTTCAAATTCATCACTTACCATCTGCATAGTCGCAGGATTGAGCGGGATCTGACCTGATAGATATACTGTGCCACCAACTTTAACCGCTTGAGAATAGGTACCGATAGCTTGTGGGGCTTTATCGGTCGCGATGATAATCTTTTCTGCCATAACGATCTCTCTACTTTTGTGATTAAGTCTATGTGATGAAGTATTGGTTTTTATGAGCGGCTTAACGGTTGCGAGAGGTACGCAGTACTTCTGGCAGCACTCGAATACGACGCATAACGTTTGCCAAGTGGATTCGGTCGGTAACCGAGATCCGCAAATTAATCAGGAACACTCTGCCATCACGCTCTTCGGTACTCAAGTTATGAATGTTGGAACCTTCAGCCGCCACAATCGAGGTGATTTTGGCCAGTGCACCTTGGTGGTTCACTATCTCAATACGCAAATTGGCTTGGAATTCTATGCCTTCGGCATTATCCCAATGCACTGGGATGTATTTATTGGGTTCACCTTGGTAGCCACGAATATTGGCGCAGCTTTCCATGTGTACCACTAAGCCTTTACCTGGACTGACATGTGCAATAACGGCATCGCCTGGAATAGGGCGACAGCAATTGGCAAATGACACCAACATCCCTTCGGCGCCACGTATTGGCATCATGTTCGATTCTTTGTGTTCATGGGGTTCGACGCGGTCACCCTTGAGGCGCTGAGCGATAACAATGCTCATGGCGTTACCCAAACCGATATCGGCAAGCAGATGTTCGAGACTTTTATGCTTAGTGTCTTGCACAACTTTGTCGATCTGTTCTTGGGGAATGTCAGCAATTTTAACATCGCCAAGCGCATGGTTTAGAAGACGTTTACCCAAAATGACGGCATCATCTTCTTTAAGGCTCTTGAGCAGCTGTCTAATTTTGGAACGTGCTTTACCTGTCACGACAAAGTTAAGCCATGCGGCGTTAGGTCTAGCGCCTTTAGCCGTAATAATTTCAATGGTTTGTCCAGAAATCAAGGGTTGGCTTAACGGATAAGCTTGGCGGTTAACCCGTGCGCCGACACAAGTATTGCCCACATCGGTATGCACTTCATAGGCAAAATCGACGGCGGTAGCGCCAACGGGAAGTTCGAGAATGCGTCCCTCTGGCGTAAAGACATAGATCTCTTCAGGAAACAGTTCAGTCTTAAAGTTTTCGACAAACTCAAATGAGGTACTGGCGCTTTGTTGTAGTTCAAGCAAGCTTTGCATCCATTTACGGGCACGAACTTGAGTGGTGGTGCCTTGCTGCTGGGTGCCAGCTCCTTTGTAAAGCCAATGAGCTGCAACCCCTTTATCTGCCATCTGATCCATATCTTCGGTTCGGATCTGGATCTCAACGGGCACAGCATGTGGGCCAAAAAGCGAAGTATGCAGAGATTGGTAGCCGTTGGCTTTAGGAATGGCAATGTAATCTTTAAATCGACCTGGACGAGGCTTATACAAGCCATGCATCGCCCCCATAACGCGATAGCAGGTATCGATAGAATCGACAATCACGCGAAAGGCATAAATATCCATGACTTCTTGAAATTGAAGCTCTTTATTACGCATCTTGTTATAGATGGAATAAAGATTTTTTTCGCGGCCTTTGACTGTTCCTTTGATCCCCGCATCTTCTAGACGGGTTTCAACGGCAGCTTCGATACTCTGGATCAGCTCTTTGCGATTACCGCGCGCCGCTTTGACGACCTCTTTGAGGACGCGATAGCGCATGGGGTAATAAGCTTGAAAGCCTAAGTCTTCGAGCTCAGTCTTAATATTATGGATACCGAGACGGTTAGCGATTGGGGCGTAAATCTCTAAGGTTTCTCTTGCAATGCGGCGACGTTTATCGGGGCGAAGTGCACCTAAGGTGCGCATATTATGGGTACGATCGGCAAGTTTGATAAGAATGACTCGGATATCTTGAGTCATCGCCATCATCATCTTACGAAAGTTTTCCGCTTGGGCTTCTTTTTTGTCTCTGAACTTAAGTTTGTCCAGTTTAGAAACCCCTTCGACAAGTTCACCTATAGATTCACCAAATAACTCAGAGAGTTCTTCTTTGGTGACAGGCGTATCTTCGATGGTGTCGTGCAAGAGTGCGGCCATTAGCGTCTCATGATCGAGACGCATATCGGCCAGGATGCGGGCTACCGCAACCGGATGGGTAATATAAGGTTCGCCACTGGTGCGCATCTGACCTTCATGGGCATCACGCGCAACCTGATAGGCCTGCTTGAGTAATTCTACTTGCGCCGGTTCTAAATAACTTGACGCAGACTCCTTGAGACCTTCAAACAGATACAAGTGGCTTCACTCCTTATAAAATGTTGCGGCCTTCAGCGATGGCAGCAACAGCAGCGATTTCAGCTGCTTCACGTTCGCGGACAGTTTGACGCTCATCGGCATCAAGGGTATCAGCTGTGACCAAACCCAGTTCGATTTCGCGAAGCGCGATAACGGTAGGCTTGTCGTTCTCTTCTTCAACCATAGGGTCTTTGCCCTGCACAGCGATTTGGCGAGCACGACGCGCTGCAACCAGGATCATATCAAAACGGTTGCCGATTTTGTTTACGGCGTCTTCTACAGTTACGCGAGCCATGTATTGAAACTCCAGTGATTATGGGTGAAAAAATGACGCAAAATTGTACACGATGACAGTTAATCTGCCAACAGATCATTAAGCATATCATTTTGAGCATGAATTTGACCAGCGCGAGTGAGGCGTTGGCTGCGAATAATTGCTTTTAAATCGACCTGAGCTTGCTCGAAGTCGTCATTTACTATGATGAAATCATATTCACCATAGTGAGAAATTTCTGATGTAGCTTGTGCCATGCGTCCAGCAATGACTTCCTCGCTATCTTGACCGCGGCCTGTTAGGCGGCGTTCAAGCTCGGCTTTCGACGGCGGCAGAATAAATACCCCTATAGCTTCAGGCATCATCTGTTTTACCTGTTGTGCTCCTTGCCAGTCGATATCAAGAAACACATCGATACCTTTCGCCAGCATGACTTCGATGGCTTCGCGAGAAGTGCCGTAATAGTTACCGAAAACTTCAGCCCATTCAAAAAACGCTTGTTTTTCAATAAGAGCTTTAAACTCATCGACAGAAACAAAGTGATAATGCTCACCGTTAACTTCGCCCACGCGTGGTTGACGGGTAGTATGCGACACTGACACCTTCATATCGGCGGGTTTATCCTGCAAAATAGCGCTAAGAAGAGAAGACTTGCCGGCACCACTAGGCGCTGAAATGATAAATAGGTTTCCGCGAGCGGTCATTTGTTTGCTATCCAAAGGCTGATTCGTTTTAGGTAGCCGCGCATTATACAACCTAGCAGCAATTTTAGGCTAGTGATTTAGCGACCAACAAGTGGTCTAATGCTCATGAAACCGCAGTTTTGTTCTGCTTTAGTGGGTTTTTAAGTTAGGACTCAGGATGTAAAGTAATTATCTGAGCTAACCATTTTTTGTACTGAATGATTTTTATGGGACTTGGCGTTATGCAGTTAAACACCTTTTTTTGTCGTCGTGGTGTAGATAGTAATCTACGTTTTGGGTTAATCAACCTAGTTGGCTTTCTGTCGGTATGGCTCTTTTTTGTGTTGTTTTCTGGACACTCAATCGGCATTTTGGTGGCGCTGGGGGCGGCAGTGATATTGATTTTAAGTGCCCTACGTCGCGCGAATGGCCAGTTGGTTCCGTTGCTGTTGGTCCCTGCTTTAGGTCTGCTGTTATTCAGTATTGGATTAGTTTATGAGTTACCTATTTTAAGTGGTGTGAGTGTGGTGACATCTGTTATCTCAGTTGCGGTTATCGCATTACGCCCGTTACCTAATGCGGGGCGTCATTTCGACGCCTTTGGTTACAGTGGACCGCTTGTAGCAACGAGAGTGTCGCGTAGGCGAGTCGAGCCGACGTTGACGCCTAATGGCGAGGTTAGCCTAGATTCATTCGATGGCGCTGGGCATGAGCCCTTTGAGCATGCTCATAGCGCCGAATCTTCGTTCGAGTCAGAGCGCTCCCATGATGTAGGTATGAAGGATGACGCTAATTTAAACGGATCTTTGACCGAAACCCTTGCCGTTATCGCTTCAGGTATTAGTAAGGCGGTCAGCCACCTGTTAGCTGTAGCTAAGCGTTATCCAAAGGTTGTAGGGAGCACTTTTGCAGCCTCAATGCTGGTTTTGATAGCAGTGAGTATGCTTTGGCCAGCGGCAGAAAAAGAGGACGTAACTGCTGAGCAAGAGGCGCCAATCGAGCCCCAATCTGAGGTGAATAGTGATATTAAAACGGTGGTGATGCCCGATGGTTTTAATGTGCTGCTTGAGGGGGACGTGCTGCAGTTAAGCTGGCTTGGAGAGCGCGGAGAACCAGGATTAATTTGGTCTTTAGCCACGGCGAAAGGGGACAAAAGTTGTCAAAACCTGACCTTTAATAACGATGCTCAATATCGTCCGATTGAGGTTCGATTGACCGCAACTACCGCAACGGTTGCACGTTTTTCGCCATTGGATACGCGTGCGATCCTTAACGATATAGCCATGCGAGGCAGCCTTAAGCTGTGTGGCTATCAATTTAGTCTCAAGGGCAGTCAGGCTGCATTGGCTAAAGAACCCGCATTTCGCCCATATCTATAATGGTTAAAACCTGCTGTTGTGAGTCTGCCGATGAGTTAGAACTGGTGTTAATCGAGCTAACTCATTAGACTCCTTGCTCGGTATTTGTATGGCTAATCATGGGGTGTTCCGTGAGTTAGTTTGGTTGTAACTATGTCTTTAGTGCTCTCTTTAGAAGTTCCATCACTCACCTTAGTGATTATGGCGGCTGGCCTCGGTAGTCGTTATGGCGGCGATAAACAGTTGGCTCGGCTTGGGCCTTGCGGCGAAACTATGCTCGAACTCTCTTTGGCAAGTGCGATAAAAGCTGGATTTTCCGCTGCGGTGATCGTGACAAGAGCAGAGCTGATTGAACCCTTAAATCACTTGCTCAAGCACTTACCAAAAGAGTTTAAGCTGAGCTTCTGTGTGCAACAAAAGCTAGATCTGCCCCTTGAATGTTTAGCCTTAGTTGGTGATGCCAGTTATCGCACTAAGCCTTGGGGAACCGCCCATGCCTTGTGGGCAGCAAGGGATCTAGTCGATGGCCCTATGGCTGTGATTAATGCCGACGATTACTATGGTGACATGGCATTTCAGTTGTTGGCCGATGGTTTTAGGCATGATAGTGACAGATGGCAGATGGTGGCTTATTGTTTGGCTGAAACCTTGTCTGATCATGGCGGTGTTAACCGTGGCATATGTCAGACCAACGGACATTATTTAACTTCAGTTGCAGAATGGCTCGATATTGCATGGCAAGGCGAAAAAGTGGTTGGCCATAATGACACTGGAAAGGCGACGCTGGATCCAGTCAGTTTAGTTTCTATGACCTGCTGGGGGTTTACGCAAGATATTTTTACAGTACTTGGGCAGGCGTTAACCAAATTTGTTAAGGTAAGCGGTCAACTGCCTAGCAGTGAATGCTATTTACCTGCGGTAGTGCAAAGCTGTTTACCATCTGCAGATGATAATCACCTAGCGACAACCAAAGCGGGTATGAGTAAGGCTGTTTATGTCAACGCCACGAACGAATCATGGTTAGGTGTGACCTATCCACAAGACACCGTGTGGGTAAAACAAAAATTAATGGAGTTATTGGGTGATTGAGATTATTCGGCAACAGGTGTTGCCACGCTTTGGCATCGCAAATTCTGCTAAAGTGACTCCCCTTGGGAATGGTCATATTAATGATACCTTTTTAGTGCGTTGGCAAAGCGGTGAGCTGGTATTACAGCGTATTAATACAGAGGTATTTAAGATACCCAATGCGTTAGTTAATAACGCCGAAAAAATTGCCCAGCATCTGCACAAGAAAGTGGCTCAAGGGGAATATCAACTTAGTGTCGTCGAGCCTATCTCTACTTTAGATAATGCGCTTTCACTGGATTTGGCCGAGCAGGGCTATTGGCGAGCCATCAACTATCTGCCTCACAGTCACAGCATCGAAGTGGTGACCAGTGAGTATGAGGCTGAATCCGCAGCGAAGGCTTTTGGTCATTTCTCCTGTGCATTAAGTGATTTAGATGCCACAGATTTAGAGGATGTTATTCCACAGTTCCACTATCTTCCTGGACGTATCGAACAGCTAAAAGCTGCCGCTTCCCAAGATGCCGTAGGTCGCTTATCTGATTGCAAAAAGTGGGTAGACTTTGCCCTAATGCAGGATAGTTTGCTTCTAGAGCTTGAACAAATCGCCACAAAGTTACCACTACGAATTTGCCATAATGACACTAAAATCAATAATATGCTTTATGATAAGCGTGATATGGCGAGTCTGGCTATTATCGATTTAGATACCTGTATGAAAGGGCATCTGATGTATGATTTCGGCGACATGGTGCGCACCTTTACCTCGCCAGAAGAGGAAGATTCCACTAATCTCGAGAAGGTTGAAGTTCGCGAGTCGATATTTGCTGCGATTTGCCGTGGTTACTTAGGTGAACTAGGTGATGTATTAACCCATGATGAGAAGCAAAGTCTTTGGCTTGGCGCACGAGTGATCTGCCTAATGATTGGTGTACGCTTTTTGACTGACCATCTTAACGGTGATGTCTATTTCCATGTGCATCATGAAAATCATAATCTACAACGAGCGGCTAATCAGTTTACCTTATATCAAAGCCTATTGAACCAACAAGATAACCTTAAAAAATATTTGTAGGTGTTACTATCTGAGGAGGAATTTACCTCCTCGTTCATCTTATCTACGCTTGCCTGTTTCAATCTAATCTTTACTGCTGTGACATTAACTCTTTGCGTGAGATCAAACTCAGCATAGCTATTACTATTAAAGCTTTGCAATAGCCCTTACACTGCTTACAGATTCATTACATTGGATAACCTTTGATGGCACCCATTATCTGTAATAGTGCTTTAGAAGCCGTATCGTTAATTGAAAGTGGCGAGACCTTATGGACTCACTCCATGGGCGCGACGCCTAAGCTGTTGCTCGATGCGTTAGCCCAGCATGCGTTAACGATTCAAGACTTAACCTTGTTGCAACTGCATACAGAATGTGCCGAGTCGCTTAGCGATCCACGCTTGAAAGGTCACATTCGTCACCGCTGTTTCTTCGGTGGCTTACCAACGCGATTATTACTGCAACAGGGCGATGCGGACTACGTGCCAATATTCCTATCTGAGGTGCCAAAGCTGTTTCGGTCTGGCGAGCAACCAATCGATACCGCGATAGTCCAAGTCTCACCACCAGACAAGCATGGTATTTGTTCATTAGGGATCTCGGTTGAGGCGACCTTAGCCGCGTGCCAGATGGCGAAAAAGATCATCGCTCACATCAACCCTATGATGCCGCGCACCCATGGTGATGGTTTTATTCATTACAATAAGTTTGCAGCGGTTTATGAGCAGAGTATGCCTTTGCCACAACATCCACTCGCCGCGAGCGATGTCACCAGTCTGGCGATAGGCCAAAATGTGGCTAAGTTAGTCCGTGATGGCGACTGCTTACAGATGGGCATTGGTGCGATCCCTGATGCGGTTCTTTCGTGCCTAACTGAGCATAAAGATCTTGGTATCCATACTGAGCTGTTTTCCGATGGAGTGTTGAATCTGGTCGAACTCGGGGTGATCAACAATAGCCGCAAGAAAGTACATCCAGGCAAGTTGGTCACTGGGTTCGCGTTAGGAAGTCAGCGCCTTTATGACTACGTGGACGACAACCCATCGGTGATCTTTATGGATATTGAGCAGGTCAATGACACCTCTATTATCCGAAAGAATCCCAATGTGATGGCTATAAACTCGGCGCTGCAAGTGGACATCTCTGGGCAGATCTGTGCCGACTCGCTCGGTACGCGCATCTATTCTGGCGTCGGTGGTCAAATGGACTTTATTCGTGGTGCAGGCCTTTCAGAAGGTGGCCGCTCGGTGATCGCACTGCCAAGTACCGCCGCGCGCGGAAGTGTCTCGCGTATTACAACAGTGCTGTCACCCGGTGCCGGAGTGGTCACCACTAGAGCCCACGTACATTACATCGTTACCGAATATGGCATCGCCAACTTGCGCGGTAAATCACTGCGAGAACGAGCCCGCGCGTTAATTGACATCGCTCATCCTGATTTCAGAGAGCAGCTTTGCCAAGAAACCTTCGATATGTGGGGACTCACGGTGTAGCTTTACTGCATCTTAAAACGAAAAAAGCCTCAATATGAGGCTTTTTTTCTAAGAGTAGAGGGTTACTCGACGTTCTGGATCTGAATGTGTTTTGCGTTTTTATTTTCTATTAAAATTAATGTATTAGGTGGTTTGCGTGCGGTTTTTTGTGGTTGTACCCACCGCATTACCCACCACTAAAGTTGTTTTCAAATAAATTGTTTATGTAAGATTCAACAGTTGTATTTTTAGTTTCAGCTTCTTTTTTTATTGAGTTAAAAATTTTTGATTTTAACTTAATGGTTTTTTTGTCGTTGGTTTGTTTTTCTCTATATATTTTTTGTTTCCAAGCTTTATAGATTAAAGATAAAACCTGTTCTCTATTTAATTTCTTTTTCGTGTTACCTACATTAACCTCAATGTTCATTGCTAAATCATCAAATATTATCCAGCTATCGAAGGTAGCAACAATAGAGTTGTAGATATCTATAGTGGTTAATGGCCGGTAATAAGGTTGTTGTAGACCTTGATTTTCTAAATAATTCCAAATATAAGAGCATTGACTGTGGTTATCTTTATTGATCCATTTGTAATCATTATTGGGTAATATTTTGAAGCTCCACGTGTCTTTCATGTTTTCAATTATTGTTTTTGTGCTTAAATGTTGAATATATAATGAATCAATTGCCAATATAAATGACCTTTTACAGTCTGAATGGTTGGATGGTCTATATTCCATAATTTTTGTATAAGTTGTTCTTAATTCCTTCCATTCATACTTTTCAAACATGACTTGAAAATGCGTCCATACCCAAAAGCACATCCTCGGCGTTCTTTCATCAATCCAGTCAAAATCTGTAACGAAAAATCGATAATTAAAATCATCGATAATAGATATGTAGTTGTTCATTACGCGTGGGTATTTAATAGAATCAATCAGATATTTCTTATGGTAATTAATCGTGATCATTGCTGATTCGTAACATTGAGGTGTAGGGAGGTAGAAATCTTGGAATGTTGTTTTAAGTCTTACCGAAACCCATATTGCTTTTCTTTCATCATTTATAACTGTGTCAAAAAAATCATTAATAACACTCAAGTTACTTTTTGCACAAGAAAATGCCATTTCGCTCACACCTCAATTTAGTCAGTAAGTACACATTAGCATTAATATGCAATCTAGAACATCATTACACAGTGATTTTATGTAGGCTTTGTGAGGAATTTTCGGGTTGAAATCGTAGGTTTTTCGTTGAAAAAACGTATCTCAAATACGTTTGAGTACAACGCTATATGTTGGTTTACTATCTAAAATAGCCTTAGATAATATATTTTCAGAGTAAAGGCTGCTATCTACAGTGTGATTTTTCACGTATAAAAATAGTTATGCACACTTCTTGGCTGATATTTTTAAAAAATTTAATGTCTGTTTGTTAATACTGTTCAAGCAGCTTTTTATTGTCATGTCGAAGACTAATGACAATGCTAGTAGTGTTGAATAACTAGCCATCACCCTTAAAGTGATGGCTTTAGGTAACATGAGAACACGATAAAAAAATAGTAATTAGACATCTCTTATGAACTTAATCATAGGAGAGTAAGAATGGCTTTTAGACATCGTGATAACAAGAACTTGGTTTTACTTAGTGGCAGTGTTTTTAATGGCATAGCAGTTAATAATAACTATCAGTTGATTCAAAACCACTTGTGCTCGATTCAACGTGTTATTGGGTACTCGCTAGAAGATCATAGGCGAACATTTGTGGTTAGAGTTGATCTACATTTACCAGCAAGACCTGATTGTGCTGATTATCCAATGGAGTTTGATACTAACGTTATCTCACGTTTTATGGCTTCGCTTAAAGCGCAAGTTGAAGCAGACTTATTGATGAAGATGCAGCAAGGTATTCGGGTGCATCCATGTATTGTCAGGTACGTATGGGTCAAAGAAAGGAATGATGCTCTACAGGATCATTATCATGTAGCATTATTCTTTAATCGGGATAGGTACTTTAATCTAGGGGATTATAATCAGCTTGGTAATAATCTCAGTACTAAAATCATTAAGGCTTGGGCTAGCGCGCTACGTAGAGAAGCATTTCAAGCTGCACCACTTGTTCACTTCCCGAAAGATACACCGTATTACACTTTAGATATGAATGCTGTTACTTTCCATCAGGATTATCAATCTGTATTCAAGAGGCTTAGCTACTTGGCTAAAGTCGATACCAAGCATTATGGTGATCGTACTCATTCATTTGGCTGTAGTCGCAAATAAGCTGAAAATCGTTTTTAGAAGATAATATATACCTGAAGGCCTTTAGGGTACTAACTCGCATTTTAAAGGTTCCAAGCTTACTAGTCTTGTTGTATTACTTCTGATAAAGCCAATATTCATCATCAAATAAAATAGCTAGAGGTCCGTGAGTGACAGGGCGATATATGACCAAAAAAGAAATGGAGGTAGTTCCACTTCTTAGTGTGGATGATCAACGAGGCTGTGCTCGTTGAAGCATCTTCTGCTCAATCCACTCTTTTACTTCACTCTCTACCCATGCAGCATTCCTTTTGCCAAGTTGAATCGGTTTGGGAAAGTTGTTATCTGCACAGTACTTGTATACGGTTGAGCGAGCCAGGCAAGTCACCTTCATGACTTGCCTTATCTTTAGCAGCTGAAAGTGTTCAGATGTAGGTTGTAGAGTCTTCATAATTCAAGCTCCTGAAAGTCTTGGTCGACATCATCCTGCTCAATGCCGATGTATCGCAATGTGACGCCCTCAGAGCTGTGCCTGAGCATCTTCATTACACGACCGATATCTTTAGTGTTTTGGTAGAGATGATAGCCCCTGGTCTTTCTCATGGAGTGTGTACCTAGGGCTAGTTTTATTTCTTCACCTACAGTATTTAATGCCCTGCAAACGTAGCGTCGAGATAACGGTGCTGGTTTTACGGTTTTAGCGCGTTGATTACGGTAGGATTGAAAAAGATAGATATGGTTAGGATGTTCTTGGCGAATACGTGTTATACGCTCAAGGGTTGTCGAGTTGAGTTTAATGTTAGCGAGTTTACCTGTTTTGGACTCACGGATGATTAACCTGTCGTCTTGAATGTCATCAAACTTAATTGAAAGTAGGTCAGAGATGCGTAACGCTAGGTTTAGGCCGATATTCCACACATCAGCAAGTTGTTGGCTAAACTGTTTCTCAAGCAAGAAGCTAATGAGTTTAACCGTATCATGATCTTTAACTGCTTGAACCTCAGGCATGGGCAAGTTCCTTTTTTCTGCTATATCGATGTTTTGGGCACTTTGGTTTCGCAAAGGCCCATGGGGTAAGGGTTTGCTTGTTCCCGTTTTACCAATATGGGAACTTGGATTAGCAAGATGACTAATCCAGTGATACTTCGACTTGATAGGCATCCATGGCGTAATAACTGATAAAGTTTTTAATGAATAAGTCCAGCAGCTCTTTACCGTGATGTGGATTGAGCCAACCACTGAGCGCGCTATAAACCTGATGAGAGTTAAAGCAGATATCAATCTCTTTAGCTAACTCTGGATAGGGTTGACCTTGAAAGGCAAAATCGGTCATGTAGACCATGCGCCAGATTTTATTCTGCTTTTCTAATCTAACTTCTACAGGGTGATAGCCACCCGTTTCGGCACTGTAATCTGGATCTCTAAAATTCAACGTAATTGCATTAGCATTACTTGGGTTAGTATTTTTAAGCTCTTTGGCTAGAACACCATAAAGGCGTGCGGGTACTACTGGCCTTTCGTTCTTGTTAAATTGAATTGTCATAGCGTGTTTCCTTTTAGTAAAAATTACCGTCACTCTCCCTCTGACACATGCATGGCATGGTCTGGAGGAGGGGCGTTATGCTGTATTAGTGACGAGATGATTTGCGAGTGATATCGATGTTCAAGCGGTGTAACTAATTGTTGAAGCTAGCAAGCTTATCTTTGGGGGGGGATGGGGTAAATTGCGATATACAGGTATCCATGACTGCCTAAGGTGTCGGCTTCACAGATGAAGCCTGCATGCTGTAAATTTACGCAGCGTTGCTGACGAGCATCGAGTTTCCCAACAGATACCTGGTTTTCAAGTTGCTTGATAAATTCAGGGAATGCATCGTTGAGCCGTTGTTCTTGTACTTCGCTAAAATTACCTATGAACCCAGAACGGTCCCATAGAAAATCTAAACGACTACCTTGTAATATTAACCTTGCACCAAAGCGTGGTGTAATGCTGCGTTGTAAGCCCCACTGATGAGGCGTAGAAGCTTGTACCATTGTCATAATAGTAAGTCCTTGAAATTGAGATTTAAGTCCGTGTGATGCTGCTGGTGGACTTGTCTGAAGCGATTGATATAAATCGTGAAATGATGTGGCTGTATGTTGAAAAAGATTTACAGTCTAGGTGTGAACACACCAGTTAGGTTGTTGATTATCACCGTGGTTGTAATAGATCCCATTGATGGTACGTTGCCACACGTCAGTCGGCTGACCGTGTTCATTACAGTGACAAGTAAAGCGGCAAAAACCAATCTCTTTGGGTAAGTGGTCAATTAAATCTCTAGCTGCAACAAACAACACCGTTTTTTGCAAATAAGAGTTGGGTTTAACAATAGGCTTTCCAGCCTGATTACCAGCAGGATCAAGCGGCCTTGCAAACATCGGTAAAATCAGTTCAACCATTAAACGCTTTCTTAAGTCAGGGAAAGCGGCACAGGCTTCAGCCACACAAGCTTGAGAAAAGCTGTCAGTAAATTCAATCATGATGAACTCCTTAATATCCAAGTCTAAAATGTCAGTTAGTGGTATTGAGGCCGAGGCTATATTAAGCCTCGTTCAGCGAAAGATACTGGCGATTTACCCACTACAATGTGGTCTAAGACCCTGACATCTATTAATCCCAAAGCATCAATTAACTTCTTTGTTATGAGCTTATCTGCTTGAGATGGTTCAGATTCACCTGAAGGGTGATTGTGGGAAAAGATGACTGCAGCGGCATTTACTTCAAGTACAGCTTTCACTACTTCTCTCGGATAAACACTGGCAGC
This sequence comes from Shewanella mesophila, assembly GCF_019457515.1. NCBI lineage: Bacteria > Pseudomonadati > Pseudomonadota > Gammaproteobacteria > Alteromonadales > Shewanellaceae > Shewanella > Shewanella mesophila. The sequence continues at coordinate 3,893,669 of NZ_CP080421.1, read as the reverse complement.
GTCAATAGTGCCAAAGAACAATTCACGAAACTCGATGAGCTGATGTTGACTGTTGAGCATCATCACCCCAAATACCTCTCGCTCATAACCACCTAACTTGTAAGTAAGGAAGTCCTTTGTGCTCTGAGGGTTAGTGAACACATCCTGATGGTTCAGTTTTTCTGCAATGATACTCGCAGCGCTCTCAAGTACTTGAAGGGCTGTCGTGGGCCAATGTGACGTTGTTTGATTGATAAATTTGTTGTGCATATAAGCCTCCTTTAATCAGTTATTTGCTTATGCACAGTGGTGATATATACCTGAAACTTATTGGTTTCGTATTTTATCTAGGTGATGACAACCGTAAATTTTTACTAGCTCAACTCATGTTGTGAATCAAACATGAGGTATTCACAATGAGACTAATTAAACTGAAAGAAGTGATGGATTGCACTGGACTAGGGCGCTCAACTATTTATAACTACATTGCAGATGAGACCTTTCCAAAACCAGTAAGTCTTGGCGCAAGGGCTGTTGCTTGGGTTGAAAGCGAAGTGCAAGATTGGATTTTAGAAAGGATTACAGAAAGGGATGACTGTTCTCAGGCGGTTTTAAAAGCTGGAATGTGACTTAGAATAACTATGTTTATGGTTTCAAAAGTAAAGGGCTTGCCTCAGTGTGATTTTACAGACCAAGCCCTCTTCCGCAATGTCATGGTTACTTATTCTTTTATCACCGGATAATAAGGGTCTCCCCAATGGGACTGCGCGGTATCCATCATGATGGAGATAATGCTTGGTACCAATGCCTCCATTAGACGAGTGCAGTCGCGAATTTGTTGACGATTGACTTCACTGTTCCAAGTTGCTCCTCCATGCAGTAATTGATTTCTCAGCGTATAGACACGAGACAACACAATAGAAAGTAATTTCTCTGTGTCGTTTCGACTGAGCGCTTTGGTCGCAGATTGTTTAGCGGTTAAGAAACTTTGTTTCCATTCATCTTCGCTAATCTTTCCGTTCAGGTGGTCCCAGTAGGGCTGAAATACAAACGGATTATCCAGTAAAACACGGATAGGGCCTGTAAAGCTGTTCCACACTAGTTTGGCAAGGTGCTCATGGGTGTCACTTTTGCACAATCGAGCAATGAAATCACCAAACATTTGTTGCTCAAAGGGGCGATGTTGTACTGGAATATCACAGGCATAAGCAGAGTTAAAAGCAATCCATAGGAAGATAAAGCGGCTATCATTATCATCACACGTTTCAGCTTTTTTTAGCCAACTCAAAGCTCTGTGTACCCTCAAGCCCAGCGCTTCAGGGTATTCACTGCGCTCGGCTCGCTGACGTTGCTTTAAGGTATCGAAAGATAGGTTAGTCATGATAGCTCCGCAATGTCTTGGTTAAGTTGCTGAATCAACTCAGAATAGGTCTCTAGGGCCTGCTCTTTATTTTGTAAATCGGTTTTCAATTGTGCGACCTTGCTTTCCAAACCTTTGGTCAATGTAGGTATAAAACTCTGTTCTTGGGCCGCCAAGCTAGAAAGCATGCTATCTGTCAAAATACCGATCTCCTTATTTATCTCTGTAATAAGAATTGAGACTACACGAGCTTGCTCATTCCGCAGTGTCGTTATTTCGTCATTTTCCACTTGGTGTGAGGTAAATTGCTGGCGAATCGTATCGATATGAGCATCAAGATCCAATGATACTTTGGGGATGGTTAAGCGCTCCACTGCGTTGTTTAGTGGCGAGAGTATTAGTTCTGCATCGAACGTAGTGTCGGAAAAGTCGAACATGTCTTTAATGGCTGTTTTGATGTCATTGCGAAACTTGCTGATATTGATCGCCTGTTCACAGGCATCCATTAACCTGCGGTTTGCTGTAAGCACGAAATCTTCTAAAAGATCGATTGCTTCATGGACGTTGGCATAGTTGAAGTCGATGGTCCGGTAATGGGTAGAGTATACGGTTCGAGTGCTACCCCAAGAAAAAGGGTTATACCAAGATGAGGCACTAACTGAACTGGAAACCTGATAACTTTCCTGTCTTGATCCCGAATGGGATTGAATGCGTTTCGTTTCCAATGCGAGTTGTTGCAATTCGGTATTATGTCTGTTTAACGCTTTCTCTGCTTGGATACTGCAGTGACTAAATACAGAATTAACCCGCGCTTTGCCTGCTTCGATACGTTGGCTTATTGCTTTTTGAGAAGCACTAAGCGTTTCGACATCACCTTCCAATAACGCTTTTTGTTGGCTTAGGGCTTCACCGCGGATTTGCTCAAGCTTTTGAAGTACTTCCCTTTGACTTCCTATTAAGAGATTGTTGAAACGTCCTGCTAAAATTTGTTGTTTTTTCTCTTTTACTTCGTTGAGGCGTTGTTCCACTTTGCCAAAATTAGCTAATTTCTCGAGTATTTGTGGCGTAAAAGCAAAGCCTTCAAACAGGCCATTCAGTTGAGCTAAGCTGTGGGTTTCCTCTTCCGAAAGTGCTCGTTCTTTTTGTGCCAAATCAAGACAGCGAGACGAAATAAAGATTGGAGGTAGTGCTCGATTAAGGCTTGCAAGTATCCCTCTTTGTCGGGAGTTGTTTGACAACTCTTTGCTATTTGATTGTCCCAGCCGTAATACATTACTTTTAGCTTGATCGCCTAACTTGTGAGTCAATGAGTGTAGGGCTGTGGCGATATCCTTGTAGTTATGGCCTTCATCAATTAACGCGCTGTCAAACAGCGAGCCAATAAGCACAATATCTTCGATGCCTTTGTTGGGGATATTTTGCGCCAGTAACTGCATATCGGGTAGATCGAGAAATTGCCCACAGTAACTAAGGAAGAACACGACATCACATTGCCCTATAAACTCTTGAGTTCGACGGCTGCGGGAAACGATAGGGTCGTTCATTCCTGGTGTGTCCACAACCTCTATGTTTTTCAAGGCTGGAATATTCAGCTTTAGTCCAGTGCTCTTTACAATGGGGGTGAAGTGTCCTGAAGAACCGACATAATCGTTCAGTTGGTTGACCAATTCTGTATGGCTTTTAAATTTATCGAGTTGTTGAATCGTCCCAAGATAATCCGTGACATTCAAACCACTAGTTCGAACCATTTTTACCAGCTCTTGGCAGGCTTTTTCTTCTGCATTAAATTGCGGTGCTAAAGGGATGGAGGTACTGAATTGGCCCGATTTTTTTGCATTACGAAATGCTTGTAGCTCCTGTTGGTATTCTTGCTCAATGCGTGACATTCGGCTAACGGTTTGTTCGACCTGGTTCCATTCATCCAAGCTATAGAACTCAATGTCAGCAGACGGTAAATCTGCATATCTAATTCGGGTCAGTGCTGCTGTCATCGGAGTTGCAGCCTTGGGGAGAATCTCTTGGCCATCAAACAATAAGCTGTTTAAAAATGATGACTTTCCGCGCTTAATTTGACCTATGATGCCGATACGTAACAAACGGTTTTCATTTTTGGCATTCTCTGCATCGAGTCTGAATTCATCTGCCAACCGAGCAATTTCGTTCAATAGCAGAGGATTGATAATGGATTGATAGTCCTGATAATGATGGTGCAGTTCTGTTAGTTTGTGACATTGTTTTTTAATGTTAGCCGATGAAGCTGTCATATGCTCTTCCTTGAGTTTTAGGTTTAGCGTATTAAACGAAATTGGCCACTAAAAAGTAGCTGGTTATAAGTCAGATCGCATGGCGTTAGATACCTTGCGTATTCATTGCCATCACTTATGATTAAGGCACCAGAGTATGAATAGAGCACTTCTTCGTTTAGATACGAATTATCTTTAGTTTGCGGGAAGCAACAGTCTGAGTCCCCCGAGCTATATCTTTTTGAATAAGCAATTTGGACATCTTTTATTCCAGTAATGAACTCGAGTACTTGGTTGAATTGATTTACGTCTATAATTTCTGGATGGCCATTAGCTAAAATGGCGATGACGCTACTCAATTGCTCAAGATGCTCCGCCTCGTTTTTAGAAGGGTTGAGAGCAAAGGAACGTGATTCATGATCATACGTCACTCCTAAGTGGCTGCATGGCCCAATCTTTTGCTCTTGATTATTTTGGTTGGTAAATAAGTTGGACTCGGCAGAAACGCTGAGTTCTCCTCTATCAAGTTTTGACTGTAAATAGGGCAAGATGATGTCTGAGTTAGTGATTATGTCTTTCAGGTTGACAAGATCTGCTGTGATCTCGGTAGCTTCGGGTAACAATCCATCGGTGGTATATTTAAGAGGGATCCAGTCCCATTTCGCTAAATTCAGCTTTGATGCAATAACTTCTCGAAGCCTTGCTTCTCTTAATGAGGTTGTTCGCGTCATTAATTCTTCAAAGTCCACTTCGAAATAGTTGAGCAGATGCTTAAAATGCTCTGGATTTAATAGCTGAGAGCTGAAGTAAAGGGCGCTTTCATTCCAGTCTTTGTTTTTAATGTGGCAAAACAGATCATAGATATCTCTTTGAGTTCCTTTTAGGATTTCTAATTGTTCCGCTATTTTATCAACAACCCGCGTTTCTTTGTCGTGCACTTGATTGTCACGGCGGGTCATCATTAGTGCATCGAACAAGAACAGTTGGGCTATGGGCTTGCGGCGAAAGGTCTTGAAAAATGCTTGGACGGTATCTTTATCGGGACTTATTGCAAATTCAACTAAGGCTTCAAGACTAGATTGGTCCATATCAAAAGATTTGATCAAGATCCGCAGATATTCTTTTTCATCTTCGTGGATGTCGTTGTCGGCGTTCATCACTAAGGCCAGGCCTTGCAGATAGAGCAACTGTTCTTCTAATGAATATTCATTGATTGGATGGTTTTCAAAGCTGTTGTTCTCGCGGGTGGCGTCTTCAATGATGTCAAAAATATCTAAATCCATTGGGTATCCTTACTATGTAATGGTTTTTGGTCTATTTGGTTTTATTGTCTGAACGTTTCAATAAGTCACTGTTAATTGGCTACTTGATGAGGACTAATTAACGCAAGCTTGTCGCTGATGATTTGCACTTCCACTAGACAGCCAGCATAAAACAGCCTGTGCCACTCTTCAGTATTGAGCTGCTTTTCAAGCTCATAGCGTGGTACAAAAATCTCCAATGGCTGCTTGATGTCTATACTGATGCCATTCGAGGTCACTTTGATGACTGAACCTGGCAGAGAGGTTAACTCCCCTGAGTGGGACAGGTGGTTTAGTGAGCCTTTTAGCAAGGCTTCAAAATGATAGTTCTTAGTTTGTTTGTGGGCTTGTTGCTTACTCATGGCTTTTAGTTGAATGCGGTTGGGTTGTGAGCAAAGCGGCAATTGTAGTTGCTCACATAACACTTCTATTAGTTCATCGGCTCGTTGGAGCATCGTCTCTGCGCTGGCTTGCTGGTGGCTAAGCATTTTTAACTGTGTACGTGTTTTAGTGTGCATATCACTGAGGTGTTTGCGATTATCAGAAGAGATGGATTCATCAAACTGCAGCTCGTTTAGCGTTTTAAGGCTTAGTTTTAGCGTTTCTTTATTCGTTTCATAGTGGCGCTGATAGTGTCGGAATATCTCGCGATTCTGCCAAAGCAGAGTGGAAGCCTGCATACCCTGATTGATGGATTCGAGCATGTCAGTCAGCACATTACCAGAGTTGGACAATTCTGTTCCGGTTTGTGATGAGTAACCAATAACATCATAGATTGGTATTTCTGCTGCGAGTAAATCATTTCGTGCGGTATCAATGATCTGTTGTATTTGCGCGGCTGGCTTATGATCCGCTTTGGTAATGACAAATAAGATAGGTTGTTCAAGGTTCAAGCTCTGAATAAACTCGATGTCAGGTTGGGGAACTGTGCCATTTTGCTGATCCACCAGCCAAATAAGGTAATCAACATTACTGAGTTGCTGTCGAGCGATCGTTTCATCTGAGTTTGTTCTTTGTTGACTGAGGGTATCGGCTTTACTGTAACCTGGCGTATCGAGGAAGTTGATATTCTCATAATGAAAATTGGAACGTTCAACTGAAATTAGCTGCAAAAAATGGCCGAAAGAGACATTAAAGCGTTGATGAAATGCATGACAGATTGCCTTGAGTGCATCCTCATCTATTTGAGTTTTGCCACCATAGACGTTGAGCGCATCGATTCGGTCTTCACTACCTTGGGAAATATAGGTTGGGATAGAGGTTGTTGGTGTTGTATCTGTTGGCAGTAGTGAATGATAGCCGAGCAAGGAATTTAAAAAACGGGATTTTCCTGCGCTGAACGCACCACCAACAGCAACCGTATAACCTCGTTCAATACCTGGAAAGGCGACAACTTCATCTAATCGGGATTTAAGCTGTCGGAGTTGTCGATAAGTTTGCGTGGCTGCACTGTTGTTGTCATGTTCAGAGTGCGTTGAAAACTCCTGTTCTATCAATGCGTCGAAGGATTGTAAAAGCTGATGATAAGAAGCCTGCTTATTGCCATCTGCAACGAGCTGAGACACCAACTCCAAACCCTGTTGCGGATTATGTAGATAGGGATTTTGCCCTTGGGATACCGGAGCATATTTTTGTGGAACCGTCGATTTAGTTTGCTGGTGGCCGTTCATTAAAGTATCAAAATCTAAATCTGTATCACTCATAGTACGGCCTCAGGTTGCTCGTTGGTGGCTTGTATCATTGATAACAACTCGCATAACTTTATTTCTTGTTCAACCTGTCGATAGTGGGCTTTGTACTTATCTGTTAATTGCTGATGTTGATCTTGTGACTCTGCCAATTCTTGTTTCATTTGGGATATACAGGTTTCAAAATCAGTTTTTTTATCTGCAAAGGAGAGTTGGCAAGCGTCGCTGAGCTCTGTGACAATCTGTTTAAGTTGGCCGCAGACCTGTATCTCAACACTTGCTACAGCTTGAGGGATCACCTGACTGTTAATTTGATCGCGGATCTGTTGTTCTCGTTCTTGTTCCTGCATTTCGCTGCCCAGAGCCTTGGCGATTATGCTAACAATCGGGGCAAGAAAGAACAATTTCCCTTTAAGCAGTAAGGTACTCAGTGTGATAGTGATATCAACTAGCCCACTCAGTAGCCCCTCCTTTTGTGCCTCTGGCAGCTGTAGGGAGATATCTAGCTCAGCATATTCTCCTGAGCTGAGAGCCCCCAGATTGGTTTGGAGGCGGCTCATTTCCTGCTGTACAAGCTGCTGCAGTCCATTTTGAACGGTAGGCCTAAGAATACTGTTTATTGCCTGCGAGAGAGAGTTGCTTTTTGCTGCCAGAATTAGTTGTTCGCTTCCTCTGGAGAGGGCGCTGTGGCACTGTTGGCGTAACTGGGTTATTCCATTACCAAGTAGGTTATGCTGAAGGTGGTTGAGGTGTTTATCTAGGGACTCTTGGGCTTGTTCGAACTCAAGAGATGTGCGGTGAATTTTTTGTTCTAACTCAGCATAGTCGGTAGCCGCAAAATTGAGTAAGGCTGAAATCTCTGTACTGGTTTGTAGGATAGTATCATTTATTGAGTTGGAATAACGCTGCAACAGTAGACTGTCAAAACTACGCTCTGCTAATTCAAGTGCTTCGCAGAAGCTTTGCAAGTCTTGCTCTGGGCCCATGCTCTCAACGAAACCTATTTCAGAGTCTTGCTCCAGGTGTAACGCTAGTAACTGGCTAACTTCTTCTCTTTTAGCGGTTAATTCACATTGAGTGCATCTTCCCGCTTTGGAGATTAGACAAGTAATAGGTTTGTCATAACCATAATGAATTTCAGCTAATTGCTGCATGATAGATCCATCGAAGGGCACATTAGATGGCAGCAGATTAATAAAGAGGTCACCTTTTTCTAGATAGCGAATAATGGCGTTCTGATGGGCTTGGTTCTGAGCATCGAATCCTGGCATGTCGACTAGAACTAGATTGGTATGTTGTTTTAGGGTCTGATTATTTATCTTAAGTTGGCTATATAGCACTGTATCTGGATCGTCTAACTGTTTGAATGCTTCCAGCGTTAGTATTTGTTCTGAGCCATCAGTTCGATAAATTATGGCTTGTTCCTGTTCCGCATAGGTTAACTCCGTTGCAAATGCGGTTTCTGGCGTAATGTCATATCTTAAATAATCCTTACCTAGGTATGCGTTGAGGAGTGAGCTCTTGCCAGAGGAAAACTTACCAATCAAAGGTACCGTTACTTTAAATTTCGTAATTCTGTTTTCAAGAAAATGAAGATTTTCTGCCAGCGGCGTGCTCAGTTGCAGTTCCTGCTGTGAGATTTGCAAGCGTTTAAGGAGTTGGATCAGTTGCTGCTGGGAGTTCGAATCGGAGGGACTCGATGAGGCAATTGCACTTTCATTCATATTGCTTTAATCCTTTATTTTTCTTACCTAGTCCTAAGGTTTAGGGATCTTAGTATAATGCATGTAAATCGTTATCATACAAGCCTTAAGAAAGAATGTTTGGTGATTTGTGATTGATATTCGCTTGCAGCCTGGTATCCCTAATTTCTTGGGCTGAGGCCAGTCCAAGTTTACTTTAGCATCTGGATATTGAATGTTAATCTAGTCCAATGTGTTAATATTCCAGAATAAGAGGTAGTTGGTTCATTAATGAATAAACAATGTAATCAGCATCTCAAAGAAAGGTTAAGCAAATGAGGTCTACTAATGACTAGCCAAGAACGATTAATAGAGCTTGGCTTTAAATTTGGTAAGAACGGTGCCCATTCAGCACGTAGTATGATGATTGAAGAGTTGTCATTGTTACTGTTCTCATGCCCAGAAAACGCCACTCGTGAAGATTACGAAAAAGACATCGTTGAGTTTAATATTCTGCATAAGCCAACTGAGAAATCACGTAAGCTAACTTATCGTCACTTGGTTGATCTCTATGGCATCTCGTTAGATATTCCGCTGTTTAACGCTTTGCGAAAGTGGTGGGAACTATCCGAGGATTCACACGCTATATTAGCATTGCAACTTGCAGTTGCTCGAGACCCCATATTAAGAGGTTCAGCTGAACTGATCTTAAACCTTGAGCCTGGTGAACATATCTCCCGTGAAACAGTCGAAGCCCATTTGGCCAAGGATGATCCCGATCGCTTTAGTCCTGCTTCATTAAAATCATTCGCTCAGAATATTAATGGGACTTGGACGCAAGCGGGTTATTTGACAGGTAAAGCCAAAAAATACCGCGCAATACCAAAAGTTACCTATATCCATGTTGCCTATGCATTATTTCTCGCGCATTGTAATGGGCTATCTGGTCAGCGAATGTTTGATAGCTTTTGGTGCAAATTGTTAAACCAAGATAAAGACAGGCTTTTTGAATTAGCACATAGTGCCTCACTTCGAGGCCTTATCAACTTCAAGCAAGCCAGTGAAGTGGTCGAAGTCACATTTCCAAATATTGAAATACCTAAGGTGTAGGTAATGTCAGATAGATTATCAAAACTGTTAAACAGCTATGAAAGTCATATTAGCCTTCCATGGCCATCAACTGTGTCAGCGGATGAACGAACCATTTTTTTGGTTTATCACAAAGAAGATGAGCTAAAACTAAGAGCCCGAATAGGCGAGTTTGAACAGGCCACTACGCAGTATAACCACCCGTGGACGCTATTGGACTTAACCAACAGCTTTGAAACATGGATGGCTGACCAAGATTACAAAGAAACCTATTTTGAAGACCCTGAGTACCTTACTGGGCTTTATGGTGACTTTGCTGATGAACTTGTTGAGAGTCTTAAAAAACAGTTTGTCGATGACCAAGATGAAAATGATGTCATCGCAATGTTAGGCTGCGGTACATTATTTGGTTTTGCTTCAGTATCAGGGCTTGTTGAAGCCGTGGCTGAACATGTAAAGGGACGCTTGGTGATATTTTTTCCGGGCGAAGTACATAACAATAATTTTCAATTACTAGATGCAAAGGACGGTTGGGGATATCACGCCACCGCAATTTCAGCTAATTCATAGGGATCAAGGATGTTAAACCGTGAAATTTTTATAAACGACCCAATCAATAGTCGTTTAGCTAACAATGGTGTTGCACAAGTCAAGGACGATCACTCAAAAGCCGCGCTTGAAACACTCGAATACGAATTAAGAACCTTTGTGTGCGATGGGGCTTACGCTAAAGGTATGGATAGCATTTTAAGTCACTACTTAAGTGCGGTTAAAACCAATAGTGAACAACCTGGTGTGTGGATCAGTGGATTCTTTGGTTCTGGTAAGTCTCACTTAGCAAAAATGCTACGTACTTTATGGACTAACCAAACGCTAAATGATGGAAGCAATGCTCGTAGTGTTGTTGAACTACCTCCTCACATTGCCGCACATTTTGATGAGCTATCATCACTAGCCATTAATCACGGTGGTTTACATGCCGCATCAGGCACACTAGGTGCGGGTGTTCGTGACCAAGTGCGTATGGCATTTCTTGGCATTATCTTTAAATCTGTGGGTTTGCCAGAGCAGTATCATCTCGCACGTTTTGTTATGTGGCTAAAAGCAGAAGGCGTATTAGCTCAAGTACAGCAATACGTAAAAACTCACGCTAAAGCGAAAGACGGTGTCGATAGCTGGGACAAAGAGCTTAAAAACCTGCATGTATCTCCAATACTGCATACCGCCATATTAGACGCGATCCCAGGTTTTGCATCAGATGCCAAAGAAGTGCGTGAGATGCTTCGTTCTCAATACACAATTGTAAAAGACGTCACCAACGATGAAATGGTGTCAGCTTTAGTCGATGCAATATCTGTTGATGGTGAACTACCGTTAACCCTTGTCGTGCTTGATGAAGTACAGCAGTACATCAGTGATGATGCCCAGCGGGCATTTGATGTTCAAGAAGTGGTAGAAACCTGTAGTGGTGCAAGTGCATTAAAATCTAAATTACTGTTTATCGCCACAGGCCAAAGTGCCTTATCGGGTATGTCTAACTTGCAACGTTTATTAGGCCGTTTCCAGGTGCCGGTGCAACTTGAAGACACCGACGTGGATTCAGTGATCCGTAAAGTGATTCTGCAAAAGAAAAGCTCGGCAGAAGCACAAGTGCAAGCGGTTATTGATAACAACCTAGGTGAAATATCACGTCATTTGCGTGGTAGTACCATAGAACACAATAAAGACGATGAGAAATGGATGGTAAAAGACTATCCACTATTACCTGTCCGTCGTCGCTTTTGGGAGCGAATTCTTCCCGCACTAGATAAAACCGGTACCGGCTCTCAACTGCGCAATCAATTACGTGTGGTACATGAGGCTGTTAAAAATACCGCAGAAAAAGAGCTAGGTTATGTGGTCCCCGCAGATTTTATATACGATCAAATTGCGACTAATTTACTTCAAACCGGTGTGATATCAAAAGACATCTACGAAACCATCAGCCGTAAAAAAGCGGGTAATGGAGATGAGCAATTACAAGGCCGTTTATTATCTCTCATTTTACTGATCAGCAAGCTACCTAGTGATATTGAATATGGCATTCATTCAACGGTAGACAGCCTAGCGGATTTATTATTAGAAGATTTACAGCAAGATAAACACAAACTGCGCCCAATCGTACCCAAAATGTTGCAAGTGCTTGAGGATGAGCATTTGATCATGTCTATGGAAACCACTGTAGGGCAAGAGTACCGCTTACAAACGGTTGAAAGCCAAGCCTGGTACGATGAATTTCGCCGCCAGGAATCTGATTTAATCGGTAACCCACAAATGCTGGAGTCATACCGCTCTAAAGAACTGCAAACTTATGTACGTCAACAAATTGCTCAAGCACGCATTACCCAAGGCAGTGTTGCAGAGTCCCGCATGATCACGGCGATTTTTGAGGGTGAACTACCTAAAGATGCGAATACAAAAATCTGCGCTTGGGCACCTGAAGTAACAGAGAAACAGTTTAATGATTTATCTCGGGGTAGCGATCCTGATGAGGCAACCATTTTTATCCATGTGCCGACATCACACCGTAGTGAATTACAAGCGGCAATAGTCTCGCTTAAAGCGGCAGAGAACACGTTAGACATTCGTGGTGGTGCCACTACCGACGCAGGTAAAGAAGCTAAAGATGCCATGGAGACTCGTTTACGAGATGCCGAGAGAACTAAAAAGGCATTGCTGAAAGATATCTTCTCGCAAATTCAAGTTCGCTTAGCGGGTGGTCAAGAAGTTGAAGGCGAAACCCTAAAAGATCAAATTCAAAATGCCGGTGAAATAGCGTGCCAGCGTTTATACCATAAATTTAAAATAGCTGATGATAAAGGCTGGGCTAAAGTGTTTGAGCGTGCAAGTAAGCATGCTGATGCCAATGCACTCGAAGCTATTGGCCATAATGATGATGCCGACAAACACCCAGTATGCGCCGAAATAAAACGTTTTATTGGTTCAATGAAGCCAGGAAAAGATATTGTCGACAACTTCCGCCAAGCGCCTTTTGGTTGGAGTAAAGACACCATCGATGGTGCATTGCTTGCAATGGTCGCCGCCAATATTTTACGCGCCGCCGACAACCAAGAGAGAGCGGTAGATGCTAAAAAGTTAGATAGGTCTTCTATAACTCAAACAAAATTCCGCCCTGAAAATGTTACTTTATCAAAAGTACAGTTAATCAAGGTGCGTGGAGTCATTAGTACTTTGCATGAGCAAACATGCAATGCCGGTGAAGAAGCAACCAATCTACCGCAAGCCATTATTAATGCTCGTAACCTTGCTCGCCGTGCTGGTGGTGAAGCACCACTACCTATGGCGCCTAGTACTAAATTGCTCACTGATTTAGAGATGTATTCTGGTAACGACCAGTTACAACACGTGTTCGATAATAAAGATCAATTACTCAGCGACTTTGCTGATTGGCAAGCATTGGCTGATAAAGTTAAAGCTCGCCAAGCGCGTTGGAGTGATTTTGAACTTGCACTTAAGTATGCAAAAGATTTAGGTATCTTTAGTGCTTTAGATAAAGAGCGCCAAGCGATTATCGCTAATCGTAGTTTATTAGATGATCCAAATCCGGTGGATGCTTTACTCAAGCAAGCGGTTAATGGCTTACGCGACACGCTAACGAGTCGGTTAAACGAGTACCAGCAAGAGCATAAAGCTTGCATGCTCGAGCTTGAAGAAGATGAAAACTGGCAAAAACTCGATGAAACTAAACGCAATGAATTCTTAAAAAAACGTCATCTTGATAAGTTGCCTGCAGTCAATGTGAGTGATGCGGCTGGTGTATTTGACTCGCTCGATGAGATTAATTTTGATCAATGGAGTGATAAAACTGCCGCGCTACCGAGTATTTTCGACCAAGTACTTAAAGATGCCATCAGTGAGCTGACACCAAAAGTCAGGTATTACAAACTCAATAAGCCGTTAATCGAAGATGAAACCCAGCTACAAAAGTGGCTGGACAAAGTCGAAAAAGATTTACGTGCAGAGCTCGCCAAAGGACCAGTTGTGCCATCTTAAATGGTGCATTTACTTATTATATAGTATTTAGCCGCTCACCCTTGCTCTATGTGTTCATCACACAAGCAAGGGTTTATCACATATATGGCTAACGATTAATGGCTAATAACTAATTGATCGAGTCTAAACATGAGTGTCTAAACACTAGCGGCTAGACATTCATAGCTAAAAAATTTAAGAGATAACTATGCGCAGTTCACTCGATAAAACATTACGTAAAAAATTAGAGATTACAGTTGAAAAAGCTCGTGAGGTGGTTGAAGCCGCAGTCACAGATGCACTAACACGACTAGGCGTTGCTGATACCCAAGCACCCAGCTATTTATCCGATGATGAGCGTAAGCTGCGTAACACTTTACGCGCCCATGCCCGCCAGTTAGGCGATAAGCTCGTGGGTAGCGAACAAGAAACCGAGTCACTGGTTAATGAAATGGCCTACGAGCATTGGCATCGCATGCTGTTTGCTCGTTATCTCGAGCAAAATAATCTGCTCATGTATGAAGGCACCCCGGTAACACTGGATGAGTGCAACGAGCTTGCCGAAGAAGAACCTGATTGTAAAGACGGTTGGGAGCTAGCGGGCCGTTTAGCACAAAAAATGTTGCCGCAAATCTTCCGTGCCGACTCGCCTGTATTCGAGATTAAGCTATCCATCAACCATATCAATACCCTCGAAAACCTCATCGCTGAGTTAGATTTAGCTACTTTCCAAGCCCAAGACAGCCTAGGTTGGTGTTATCAGTTTTGGCAAAATAAAAAGAAAAAACAGGTTAATGAGTCTGGGGTAAAGATTGGTGCCAAAGAGCTAAGCCCTGTTACTCAGTTATTTACCGAGCCTTATATGGTGTCGTTTTTACTCGATAATGCCCTCGGTGCCTGGTGGGCTAAACGCCGCTTGAGCAGTGATGATTTAATCCGCGCTAACAGCGAACAAGAGCTACGTGAACTTGCCGCTATTCCTGGTGTTCCACTTGAGTATCTGCGCTTTGTTAAGGATGAAAGTGCCAACAGCGAAGATAAAAGTGCCTACAGCGAACAGAATGAGGGGAGCTGGAAGAGTGCTGCGGGTGATTTTGACAAATGGCCTGAGCATTTAAGTGAGTTGAAAACCCTCGATCCCTGTTGTGGTTCAGGTCACTTTTTGGTGGCAGTGTTTTTAATGTTAGTACCGATGCGCATGCATCTTGAAGGCTTAACGGCTAAAGAAGCGGTCAATGCGGTATTGCAAGATAACATCCATGGCCTAGAGCTAGATCAACGCTGTGTGGAGTTGGCAGCGTTTGCATTAGCGCTTGAAGCTTGGCGTTACCCTGGTGCTGGCGGTTATCGTGTGTTGCCGGAGTTGCAACTCGCCTGTTCAGGTATGTCGATTACTGAGGCACAAAAAGAATGGAAAGATTTAGCTAAAGGAGATGAAGCACTTTCTGATGCTATTTCTTGGATGCAAAATACATTTAAAGATGCGCCAACCTTGGGGAGTTTGATAGATCCTAACAAAGCTTTAAAAGTTGACGGAACTCCACCTTGGGAGTTGTTACAGTCAGCAATGGCAAATAAGTCTGACGCTAGTAGCGAAGCAAAGGCTACAGCGCAAGGATTAGCTAAGGCTGCTGGTTTGCTGGCTGATAAATATCAGTGGGTTGTAACTAATGTGCCTTATTTAGGTCGTGGACTTCAAGAAAGGAAGTTACAGGTACATTGTGAGCTTTATTTTGAAGATTCCAAAAGTGACTTATCAACTGTTTTTTTGGAAAGATGCATTGAACAATGCGGTCGTTTTGGAGAATCAAGCATAGTTCTGCCTCAAAACTGGTTGTTTCTTGCGTCCTATAAAAAAGTTCGTGAAAAGCTTCTTACAAACAAAACTTGGAACTTGATAGCTAGATTAGGTGCTGGGGCATTTGAGACAATATCAGGTGAAGTTGTTCAAGCAATTTTAATTTCCATCAATAATCAAAAACCAGAATCATCAAAAAACTTTTATGATGTAAACTTGAGCCAACATGTGGGTAGTAATGGCAAGTCAATTGCACTTGCTAATTGTCAATTTGACTTATTGAATCAGGCTCAACAACTTAAAAATCCAAACTCAAGAGTAATGGCATACAAAAGTGAATCTGCTTACTTGAAGTCATTTTGCAGCACTTATAAAGGCTTATGCTTAGGAGATGCTGAACGGTTTTCATTTGCATTTTGGGAAATCACTACATCGCCATCTTGGATATTCATGCAGGGCAGCTTTCCAGGTACATCTACTTATGGTGGTCTAAATAACATTATTAAGTGGCAGAATGGAAACGGTGATTTTCATCGTTATGTTGAAGAAAGACTCGGAGAAAGAGTTAGTTCATGGATTCGTGGTCTTGATGCATGGGGCAAAAATGGAATAATGCTAAGGGTTATGGGCGATCTACCTGCAACCTTGTATCGAGGAAACACATATAACAATAATGTCAGCACCATAATTCCTAATGATGAGGATGACTTAGAGGCTATTTGGTCTTTTTGCTCAAGCGAAGAGTATTGTAAGGAAGTTAGAAATATTAATCAGAAACCAAGTATTACTGATGATTCCTTTTTGCACGTTCCATTTGAAATTGAGAAATGGTCAAAAATAGCTGAAGAAAAATATCCCAACGGCCTCCCACAACCATACACAGATGACCCAACCCAATGGATCTTCCATGGTCATCCATGTGCCTCTGTAGTTTGGGATGAAGAAACTAAAACCACCGCTGTTGGCGAATTACGCCAGGAATACACCGTACTGCAAGTCGCTGTTGCACGCTTACTTGGTTACCAATGGCCTGCTGAGTTAGACGAAGACATGGAACTGGCACCTCAAATGCGCCAGGTGATGCTAAAAAATGCTGATTTTGATGGCCTAGTCGATGACGATGGTATCGTCTGTATTCCTGCTATTCGTGGTGAAATGAACGCGGTAAAACGTATAGAGGCAATATTACAAAAAGCCTATGGCTCAGCCTGGTCAAACTCGGTTGAAGCTAATCTACTTAAGGCAGTGAAGTCCACCAGCATAGATGATTGGCTGCGAGATAAGTTTTTTGAACAACATTGTAAGCTGTTCCAGCATAGACCCTTTATCTGGCAAATCTGGGATGGCTTAAAAGATGGCTTTTCGGCATTAGTGAATTACCACAAGCTCGACTATAAAGGCCTTGAACGTCTTATCTATACTTACCTCGATGACTGGATAAGCACCCAAAAGCGCGGTATCGCCGATGGTATCGATGGGGCAGACATTCGTTTGTCTGCTGCTGAAAACCTAAAGACACAACTCGAGGCAATCTTAGCTGGTGAAAAAGGCTTAGATATCTTTGTTCGCTGGAAACCATTAGCAGAGCAACCTATTGGTTGGCACCCAGATCTGAATGATGGGGTACGTCTCAACATCCGCCCATTTATGCTAGCGAAAGATGTGGGTAAAAAAGGCGCAGGTGTACTGCGTGGTAAGCCAAACATCCACTGGAAAAAAGACCGAGGTACAGATGTAGCTTCCGCTCCATGGTTTGACCTTGGCCCAGTTTACGGTGAGAAAGAGGGTAGTCGTATTAACGATCATCACCTTACGCTTGCTGAAAAGAAAGCGGCTAGGGAAGCTAAGGAGTCTTCAGGTGTCTAAAAACATTACTGGGGCAGAGTATGCCCTTTCTAAAATTTTTAGTTCAGATTTCGATTATGAAATCCCTCCGTATCAGCGCCCTTATGCTTGGACGACAGAACAAGCAGGCGAGCTATTCGACGACCTGTACGATTTTTATCAACATGAAGCCGAGGAAAGTTATTTCCTCGGAAGTATTGTTTTGGTGAAAGAGGAAAATAAACCACATTCGCAGGTTATTGATGGTCAACAGCGGCTTACAACATTAACTATATTGATCGCCGCATTGACTTCGTTGATGGAAGATGACGAAGCACGGAACGAATGCTTTACCTACATTCAGGAGCCAGGAAAGAAATTTCAGGGTATTCCAGCAAAACCTCGTTTGGCACTTCGACAGCGTGATCGAGAGTTTTTTGCTAATACAGTTCAAACACTGAAGTTTGATGAGCTTGCTAATATTGATGAAGCTACTTTGGAGAATGAGTCTCAGGTCAACATTCGCAAAAATGCTTTGCTACTTCAGACTAAGCTACGTAAGGCGCTTGTTAGAGAGCAGTCTCTAATCAACTTTGGCGTGTTCTTAATGACGCGTTGTTTTTTGGTTGCAGTGACATCGCCAAGCCAACAGTCTGCATTTCGTGTTTTTTCTGTCTTGAATAACCGTGGTTTAGATCTTCTACCTTCAGATCTCATTAAAGCTGATGCTATAGGCAAGATTGCGGAGCAAAAACGAGATGAATTTAACGATACGTGGGAAGCGATTGAAGTAGAAACTGGTCGAGACGGTCTAAATGATCTTCTCACCTATATTCGAATGATTTATGCCAAAAATAAGGCAAAAAGAGCGTTACTTGAAGAGTTTAAAGAACACGTTTTAATAAAAACACCAGAGCCTGAAACGCTAATCAACGACATCATAATGCCATACGCTGATGCGTACCTAATAGCGCGTGATTGCGCTTATCAATCTACAGATAATGCTGGAGAAATTAACCAGGTACTTTATTGGTTGAACAAGATTGATAACTCAGACTGGTTACCTGTAGCTATAAGCTACCTTGCTAAATTTGGAACAGATAGTAATGCAGTGTTGGATTTCATCATTCGTCTGGAGCGTTTAGCTGCAAAGCTACATATATGCGCGGCTAACATTAACCAACGTATTGAGCGTTATGCCGATGTGCTTGATTGTATCGAGAGGTCTGACTCGTCAGATGTAGAATCTATAAATCTAACACAAGCTGAAGCACAAGAGTTCGTTGACGTTATTAACGGAAACGTTTATCACCTAACGGCTCGAAGACGTAATTACCTTATTCTTAGAACCGATTCTTTCCTTACCGATGGGGCTGCTAAGTACGAGCATTCTGTACTCACTATAGAGCATGTACTACCACAAACAGTAGAAGTCGGGAGTGATTGGGATAACAACTGGCCTGATGACGAAGAGAGAGATAAGTGGACACATCGCTTGGCTAACCTTGTTCCTTTGACACAAAGGAGGAACTCTCAAGCTTCAAATTTTGATTTTGAGCGCAAGAAAACCGCATATTTCGGCGGTAAAAGCGGAATCTCGTCCTATGTGTTGACGACGCAGGTTCTAAATGAACCAATATGGACGCCTGAAGTACTAGAACGCCGCCAACAAGAATTAGTAGACCTTTGCAAACAACGTTGGAACCTTGATGTTAGTTGTTAATTATTTAATCGAGCAGTTACGAAACTCAGCAACTTTTAATAAGTCAGTTCAAGTAGCACCTGCTGCCATTTTGTGGACAGACATTGATTGCCAATGGCAATCCGCAATGCCATACATCAAGCAGCAGTTGCCTGAACTAATTGAACTCGGTGAATACAAACCCGAAGAGCGTACAGGCCCAGCGATTTGGGTTAAGTGTGCGATTGCGGGTGTGTTAGAGGATTGCCAATTACCTGCGAGTAAAACGCCAATTATCTATTTACCTGGAGTAGGGCGCAAAGATTTACGTGCCATTGAGCAGTGCCCTGATTATTTGCGTCCGCTTGCAGAGTTGCAATACCGTGGTTGCTGGTGGGCGTATAATTCGGCTGGTCGTGATTGGAGCGTATCGTCATTTTTGACCAATCCCAATGTCGGTTTAGGCCTAGATTTAGCTAAAGATAAAAAAACCTTAGATGCGATAATTCAGGTGTTGCCGGATATTCTTGAATCACCGGCAGAACGGTTACAAGGTAAAAAATTAACTGCCGATGAGTTTTATGCCATTGTATTAAATGATCCTGCTAAAGATATTTTGGCTTGGCTGAATAACCCCCAAGAGAAAGAGTCGCAATGGCAAGGTAATAAATGGGACATTTTCAAGCAGTCTTGTGCTCAAAATTACGGTTTTACACCGACTCAGACTCAACTGAATATCCCATTAAGTTTGTTATGTGGAGCGGACGGAGCTTGGCAAAGTGTGTGGCAGCGCTTTATTGATACTGCATCTAACCTCCCTCTACTAGTTAAGCGTTTAGCTGATGTTGAGCCATCAGGCTTAGCGTTTGAGGCGCAGCATTACTTATTTGAGAATAACCGCGATGAACGTGCTATTGAGAGCGAGCTTAAAGCGCTAAAAGATAAGATGCGTGTTGATATTGCCGCCGTCATCACTCGATTATGGAGCGAACAACACCAACGCCAATCTTGGGTTTGGGCACAATTAGGTTTATCTCCATGGTTAGCAATATTAGCTGAGTTAAAAGCTGTGCTGGAGCATACAGAAATTTCCTTTAATGGCTCGTCACCTCAAGCAATGGCAGAGTTTTACCAAGAACGATTTTGGCAAGCTGATGCTTCGTCCATTGCCGCCATGGCTAAGGCGCAAGATATCCACCAACAAGAGGTGATTGCTGATGTATTAGCGGTTATTTATACACCTTGGTTAGAGCAGGTGACATTGAATTTTCAAACCTTGGTGGAGCAAAGAGGCTACCCTGGTGATAATCAAATTAAAGAGTCTACATCTCATTATACTGTTGGCGGTGAAGTGATCTTTTTTGTTGATGGCTTGCGTTTTGATACCGCGAAATTATTAGAAGTTAAGTTAAGTCGGCTTGGCCTTAATATCGACTTAACCACGCAATGGGCGGCACTGCCATCGTTAACTGCGACGGCTAAAGCTGCGGTTACGCCGGTGGCAGATCTATTGTCGGGCCTTCAAGATAATGAAAACTTTACACCCGTTCTATTAGGTACAGAGTCTGAGTTTTCTGCTTATCAGTTTAAAAAAGCCTTAGCTGAAAAAGGTTGGCAATATTTAGAGGGTTTAGAAACCGGTGAACCCGATGGTTATGCCTGGGTGCAAACGGGCGACTTAGATAATATGGGGCATGCTCAGCAACGTAAAATGCCATTGCATATTGATGCTGTGCTTAATGATGTTGCTGCTCGAATAGAAG
Source organism: Shewanella mesophila (assembly GCF_019457515.1). Taxonomy (NCBI): domain Bacteria; kingdom Pseudomonadati; phylum Pseudomonadota; class Gammaproteobacteria; order Alteromonadales; family Shewanellaceae; genus Shewanella; species Shewanella mesophila. Next base: position 3,873,229 of record NZ_CP080421.1, on the reverse strand, counting down.
GGCTTTTGAATGCTGGATGGAAGCGAATTAAGGTTGTAACAGATCACGGCTGGCTTTGGGTGCCGAACAAGTTGGCTGAGGCGAGTATCCCTAAAACATCGGTGAAAAAACGCTTAACTCGTTGCGCTATTTTGAAAGACAATATGAGCTCATCTGGGTTAACGGTTCCTTGGCATTGGAACCCAAGTGTCACAGTTGCGATGGCTCCAGGCATTGCAGGTTATATCGGTGGGGATTACTACAATCACGGTGGTTTGAGCCTTCAAGAGTGCTTAACGCCAGTGCTTAACGCCAGTGCTTAATATCAAGATTTAGTTAAACACTCGTTAAACAAATAAAGTTGTTAATACTGTAAAACAAGGACCGTTTTTGATGGGTACAGATTTAGTTCCAAGTAAAATAAAAGTAGATGACCTGTCATTGTCTACACGTTTTAGTGCAAAAATAGGTGATGATTACCGTCAGGCTGTCGAAGTCATGATGGTGTTTCCGGAATATGCGTTACTTAAATATAGACAGGTACTTGAACAACTGTCAGTTGCACTGTGCAAGTTACATAAAATACCTACCGATCACTATGATTCTCTACATGTTCAAATTAATGAACTTTGTCATCAGGGAAGAATTGATGACAAATTAAAAAGTAAACTCCATGAATTAAGAATCATGACTAATAAAGCTGTTCATAAAGCACCCTGTTTAGAAGGTGATTTAGAGCAATGTCAAGTTCAAGAATATAGGCAAGAGTTTATATCTGAGAGAAATAAACAAAATAAGGAAGCACAAGATAAGGCAATACATGGTAGGGCATTATTGTTTGATATACTAAAAGCTTGTAGTGCTGATTTTAGATATATAAAGCCTAATGAAAAGCTATACATGGCCAACTTAGAGCATCTAGAGTTGAGAGAGTTGGTGTTTAATGCTCTGAATTCTCAGCGTGCTCATGATAAGTTTTTAGGTGGCAAAGCTATTGAAAAAATACTTACTGATCAAGAGACTCAGTCTGGTTCATTGATAGCTAGTTATGCTGATATTAGCAATAAGAAGTCGCAATTAAAAATAGCAGCCTCATTTTATAAAGCTGCAATTGAAATTGATGCCGAATTAGATGACCTTGATACGAAGATATTACTTGATAACTCTAAAGTTGAGCAATATCAGTTTTCGAGAAGTAAAGCAGAATATTTGTTCCACTTTGCTGACATAGCTGTAAATGAAGATTTAGGCGAAGAGTTGTATAAAGAAGGTTTTGCTGCATTGGAAGTGGCTGTAAAAAAATCCTTTATGCCAGCTATAGCTTTACTGGGTGCTAAATACTATTCTGATGAAAATTACAGCAATGCATTAAATCTGTTAATGACAGCTTTTCAGTCTGATAACGCTCTCGCTGCACGTTTTTTATTTTATTATTATTCTGAGGGTAAAGCATGCAACAAAGACCCTTTGTTAGCTATAAAATATATAGAAAAAGCCTGTGAACTTGAATGTACGTATTCTATGCTTCAATTAGCAATGGACTATTATAATGGTGATACATTTGAAAAAAATGTTGATAAAGCCAAGTATTGGATGAACCTTGCAGCAGAGAAAGGAAATCTAAAGGCAAAATTAGGCTATGATTTATTTTTCGGAAATACCATTCAAAAAATAACCTCTGCATTTTCTGATAACCTAATGAAAGCTCTCGATGATGCTAAAGAAGGATTAAAATCTAAACCACTACAAGTAGGAAAAAAACTAGGAGTTAATGAACCTTGTCCTTGTGGCTCAGGTAAGAAGTATAAAAAATGTTGCCGAAACAAACTAATTTGACGAAGGCACCAGAAAACTGGGTAGCTGTCAGATCTGGTCTGAGCTAGTACACTTTTAGTTGAATTTAAAACACGCTGATATGCTTGATCCTACCACTGTGTAAGGTCTCATCGTTTTGTATTGTCGAATCGGTTCGCTCTTGAGAGTAATCACCTCGTTGATAGAGCAAGATTAACGTGTCATCTAGATCGATATCAAAAAGCGTACAAATTTCTGCCATATCTTCGATGTCCATAGCGCGTTTGTATGCGTCCATTTGACCGGATAAATTGTAAATACTAAAGATACTGGCCATCACTCGTTTATCTTCGGTTTTCTCACCACCGCCAGGATTAACAATACGGTTGAATTCGACTGATTCACCATTATTTAAGCTCTGAGTAAAATGCTGTGCCCTGGATTTAGCACAACTAGGCGTGTAGTCATTATAGGTTACACCATTAACCCATTGAGCCTTGATCCAGTTTTGATGAGTCCCGCGTAATGCGCGACCTTTTTTGCGAATTGGTCCATCATTGTCGAGCAGTTCTTGTCTAATAAGTTGAATAGCGCTTAGTAATTCAGAGTCAGTAGTCAATGTACTATAATCAAAGTCTGGTTCATTAAGCTTCCCAGGTACGACAATGTAACCTTTGGTTAAATATATTTTTGAGTCATCTAGTTTTCTGGTTATAACAGTTTTTACTGTTGGTGTAACAATAGTACCTCTGTCGAATCCTTGGACATCATACTTAACGCAAATTTGTTCAAATACTTCTTGGAGCCCTTCAAACTCTTTCTCTTTGTCCCTATCTCGGGACTCTAAATGCTCTAATAACTCACTGTATGCTCGAACCGCATCGAGATTGGTATAGTGTTTTGCCTGTGTATTTTGATGATAGCCACATGCACGACCAATGTTGGCCTGGACCACTGCTGCAATGTTGGCAATACTACTGTCCCATGTATTGATTAATGTCTCTTTCATTTTCTGACCAAAATTAACACCAGCGCGGAATCCTGCGACAGTAATAGCAATCAGTTTTTCATCAAATAGACTCGCCGTTTCAAACTCCCTTTTTAAATCATCAATGGAGCAGAGTTCATGCTCCTCAACACCGACTAACTTTTGGCCAACTATGTGAATTTGGTCTTCATCAATACCATTTTCGAGTAAGATCTGTTTTGCCGACTTTGCTTGACTACTTGGAACTCTGATGAGAGACCAACCAGTACCCACATGTTCTTTAAATTGCTTAATAAAGCGCTTTCTCATCAGCGATTCTTCACAGAAATCTCGGTGACTCTCATCAAGTTTAATAATCTGATTGAAGCGATGCATCTGGCGAATACCATGATATTCGCTACTTGTCTGATGAAATACGAGGGAGGTATTAAAGTTATGGTGCAATATGGAGTCTGCACCCGCAGCATAAAGAGCGCTGAATGGTGTTGCGGAAACAAAAGCAACTCGGCAATGAATATTATCCCTTTCTAAATAACTGAACACTTTATCATAACGGACACTGTCGCTACTTGAACCGTAGTGGCATTCATCAATGATAATAAGATGTGGCTGATGATGTTTAAAATCCACTTTTAGGGCTGTTTCGAAGTTGGTAAAGTTGCTTACAACGACATTTTTACATGGAGCTAAATCTTTTTTAGCTTGTTCTTGAAGGGCTATATCAGGCATGGTGACTAGGTAAAGTGTATCTTTTAACTTTTTTCTATCGCGAATGAATTCATCAGAAAGTGATAGTCGTTGTAACCCTGCTAACGCTAAAGCAATCCCTGACTTACCTGATTGCATCTCTGCGGAAATGACAACTGCTCTTGAGCCCGTGTTGAACTTAGAGAATGTGTTATGAGCGGCATTTCGCTGATGTTCAAATGTATGTTCTTGAATTGTTTGTTCAACATAGTGCCGATGCTTTTGTGCCATTGTTAGTACTCTTAAATCAGGTCGGGGGAGAGCTCCCCCTTTATATTTAGTAGGTCAGTTCAGCGGCATCAGAGAAATGAGATTCATCACTGAGATCACCTGATTTGGCTGGTAATTGATTGTGTTCTTTTTTTGCCAGTGAACGTTCGAGATCATATTCACCACGTTTATAGAGAACGAACATTGTGTCATCGCGTTCAATACCGAAGTGATCGCACATCTCCCATACATCTTCGGTAGTCATGATTTTTTTATCTACCTGCCTACGGGATATGTTGTAGATGCTAAATATAGAGGCGGTAATGAGTTTATTTTCAGAAAACTCACCAGAACCTGGAGCGACAACACGATTAAATTCAAGGTATTCACCATTATTTAGCATATTGGTATACATAATAGTTTTCTCTTTTTGAGTCCCATCTACTCGCGCCTTTTCTGGGTTGTCGTAACTATCACCATTGATCCAATGAGCCTTAATCCAGTTCTTTGTCTTGCCCCGCATAGCTCTATTACCCTTGACACTGGGCGCACCCTTAGCCGTAAACTCATGTCTGATTAATTCAATAGCTTGTAATAAATGCTTATCATTAGTGTAATGACTAAAATCTGAATCATGGTCTAGTAACTTTGCTGGTACTGCTATGTAATTACTTGTCTTGTAAGTTTCTACATCATCAATAGGCTTACGACGTTTGTATTTTATGGTCAGACCTACATCGAGGCCATTTACCTGGAACTCCTGACAAACGTCTTCAAAGAATTCTTTTAAGCCATCAAAGTCTGAGGCTGCAGATTCAGAACATGTTTTTTCAAGATGGTCTAAAATTGCAGCATAAGCTTCAGCGGCATTAATATTGGTATAGTGCATTGAAGAGTTGTTACCATGATAACCACAAGCTCGGCCAATATTTGCTTGTACAACCGCAGCGACACTTGCAACAGTGCTGTCCCAAGTGGATATTAGGTTATTCTTCATCATGGCGCCAAAGTTGATACCCGCTCTTGCTCCAGCCACAGTTATCGCAATAAGTTTGTCTTCAAAAAGTTGTGCATCATCAAATTCCTTTTTAAAACGTTCAATACTGCAGTGTTCGTCCTCGGGTACACCACTAAGTGAGTTTCCTAAAATATAAATCGAATTCTCTTCCAGGCCTTGTGAGATGAGAAATTCCTTCGCATTCATTGCACTGCCTGCAGGAACTCGAACTAACGACCAACCAACACCTTGATGATCTTTAAACTGGTTAATAAAAGCATCACGTTCAACTGAAGGATAAAGAAAGTTTCTGCTATCACCTTCTAAACTTTTAACTTTGTCATTGTGAAGCATTTCTCTCACGCCATAATACTCTTCACTTGTCTTGTGGAAAACTAAGCGAGTGTTGAAGTCTCGGCGGAGTATAGAGTCTTTTAGTGCCTTTTCAGCGATATCATTAGCTTCGTTGAATAATTCGTTGTCTTGTTTCGACTCTGCTTCGGCTTGCAACTCCAACGCTTCTTCATATTCTGTTTCTGCGCCATATAGAGCACCAAATGGAGTTGCTGAAATGAAGACCACTTTGCAAGAGTCATTTTCCTGCTCTAAGTAATCGAATATTTTGCTATATCGAACTGCTGAAACATTCGAACCGTAATGGCATTCGTCAATGATAATGAGTTTAGGGGGGTTACCTTTGAATTCGTTCTCAAGTGCTTTTTCAAAATTAACAAAGTTGCTAACGATTACGTTTTTGGCAAGAACTAAGTCATCTTCAGCTTGTTCTTTTAGCGCTGTATCAGGCATTGTTACTAGATAGAGTGTATCTTTAAGATGTCTTCTCTCACAGATGTCGTTATCACTGAGACTTAAGCGTTGCTGGCAGCATAAAGCTAGAGCAATGCCTGATTTCCCCGCTTGCATCTCCGCGGTAGTGACCACAGCTCTAACATCTCCCGTAAGAGCAGAAAATGTTTTTGTTGCCGCATCGACCTGATGGGCATGTAAAGCATCACCCTCAAGAATATCGGTGACAAGTTGGCGGTGTTTTTGAGCTTGTTCAATCATTGCTTTATGCCTTCCCTGGGAATAATAGAATATTTATACAAGATTCTAACCGATAAGTCTCAATATAAAGATGATAATCATTAGTTTCGATACGAATGCTAGATTGAAAAATCTTGATTGTGAAGTGGTACTTGTTAGCTACAATTTTTGACTTAATTTTAAATGTTTATACGGTACCACCAGGAGCCATCATTGCTCCTTGGTCGTATTTGAACATTTCCGGTGCTATGTGATTTGCCATTGGCTAGGTGAACGGTACGCTAAGTAGCTGAATAGATCCTTAGCAATATGGGATAGGGGTGGGGAAGGCCGAACCGCTTTTCTTCGTGAAGAATCGTTCAGCCTTTATTTTTAGATCGTCTGGGGAGCCAGTTCTTGTTTCATTGCTTCTTTAACGGTATTTATCAGGTCTGCACTGACATCAAGCTCTTTGCATAACACTCTAATCAGGCGAATGACATGTCGGCTAAACTGGTTGTCAGGATTAAACTCGTTATAAAGGCTTAACCAAGCTGCCACCAGCTTCTGCTCGTGATAGCCTGTATGTTCCAGCTGGTAGAGTATTTCAATTATTGTTTCTTTCTCACCTAACTCTTCAATATCGTAGATATCAAACTCACTCATGCCCATGTCGTTATTGGGAGTGAACTCACTGTTGAGTGACTCAGCTAATGAGTGATGATTTTTTGCTTGAAGGCGAGTCAAGTTATGCACTTTTATTGGTGTGTCATCAAATTGTTGTCGCAAGAATGCCGGAATAGCTAAGCAGTCTAAATCTGGCATAGACTCTGATGAATACGTGGGCACACCTTGGCATACCACACCGCTACTTTCACCTATGACGCTGCCTAAACCGCTCTGGCCAGCAGGTATTTGGTGAGGAATTTGTTGAAGTTGTGGTATCGGAAGTTGGCCGCTATTATCATTTACTTTTACTAGAATATAGCTGGTGTGCTTGGTGAGTAATTGATACTTTTCAGCTAATGCTGTTGCTTTATTCGTATCTAGGCCCATTAACCGTTCATGGGCTGCAAGCCTCGCTATTAAACCGTTGTCATTTTGTTTGTGAGTTAGAGTGATAGTGGCGCCATAGATTTCATTCTCATTCTTGGCTTCATTAAACTCACCTTCAAAGTAAAAATCTGCCGTTGCCGGTGGATACCCTTCATAGTGACTTAACAGATTTACGGTATCGCCCAAAAATATTGTGCTTTTATGAGTAGGTAATGGGTCAAAACAAAGTGGTGCGGAATACTTGTCACTAAGGCAGAGTTGAGGATTGTGAATTCTGGTCTGCTTGATACGTTTAAAGTGTTGCAATATTCGCTTGTTCATCTGTTCGTTTGGTGTAACGAATTCACTCGCTCCCCCTGTTACTTTGGCAAGCTTAGATAAAAATGCTTCACTCACTGCACAGCCAACCCCAACCACAAAGTGACGGTGTTCAGAACGTTCTGCATTAGCGATTAATGCATCTTCATCCCACGTCTGTCCGTCAGTAATCAGTAGTAAATCTGTTGGTAAGTGGGGTAATGTTTTTGAATGGTAAGCGGCACTTAATGCTGATTGCATTTCTGTACCACCAAGATTTGCAGCAAGTACATTTAGCTTCTGTTTAGCGAGACTTATATTATTGCTATCTGCGATGACCGACTCATTAAAGAGTTGCTGGTGGTTAGAGCCAAATATAATGATATTGAAGTAATCTTGGGCGTTTAACAAATTGACTATCTGAAGTAGTGCAATACGCGCTTGTTCTATTGAGTCGCCGGCCATCGAGCCCGAACAATCGACAACAATTTTAATGCAGCGAGCTTGGTACTTGATGGCTGGGTTTTGCGATGAGTCTAGCTGTGGAATAAATGACGTTAACGCAACTGTGCTTTCACCATCGTTCGCCCAATAACCTTCTCCGATATATCCCTTTGGCTTATCAATTTCTAAAATGAAATCACGATCCATAGGCTGAGGGTGTTTAAGGCTTATCCTCATTGTTTGATCTGTTACTTGATATGCCAAGTTATGTGTTGGGCTATTGATAGCCGCTCCCGCAAGCAAGCCGTCGACAGTGATAGAGAAATTTAAATTATACGATGCTGACAATGACTGTTGAGGTACTTGATGCTCTGCAATACTGTTCTTTTGTGGCTCACCGTATTTAGGAGCGATAGTCGTAGGAAGGTAAAAACGAAGGCTATCACCTTGCCAGTGATGCAGCTGAGCGTAGCGGATTGAGATAACAGCTTCTTGCTCAGCTAGTAGATTCCCCAGATTGATACAGTATAGGCCATCGGCGGTTTTACTGAGTAGCACTGCAGTATCGCCACTAATAATCGCGTCTTCGTAATTTTCTTCTGCGCCCTTATGTGCTGTTACATGTCCTTGAAGAGCATCATCATTTAATTCGACTTCTAATGAGGTTAATACAGCATCAATGGGAAGGGGGAAAGTGTAAACAGTCTCAATATTGTTTGATGAGTTATTTTTATATTGTTGCTTAATCTCGACTTCAGATAGCACACCAGTAAGTGTTGCAGTTATATCGACAGACTTAAGCGCTACTTGCTCACCTGATAACGACGTTAACCCTATTTCACTGTTCATTTATCTTCCTTATCGCTTAATGCAATGCGTTGGTACAACGAGATTATTTCGAGAGTTAATTGTTTAGCTTGTTCAGGTGTTAGGCCTGCCTTGCTTGGATTCAAGGTGAGCGATATGCCTTCATCAATGTGTACATGACTGCAAACTTCAATATCACCAGGTTGGGCACGTTTAAGTGGCGGCAAAGGTTTTGTGCTGCTTTCATCAAATAGCAGTTCACTGATGCGCTCAAGTGACAACCCGGCATCTTGCCATTTCTTAATTTCTAGTAAGCGCTCAATATGTTCTTGAGTGTAAAAAGCGCCCCGACCACTGCCTTCAGGTGCAGGCATTAAAGACTTCTGTATGTAGAAGCGCACTGTGCGAGGGGTTAGCTCAACAAGCTGGCAAAGATCACTTAAGGTATAGCGGTTAATTTTTTTCATGACACTAATAGTAGACAGTTAAGGTGTTAAGATCAATGGTGAGTTTAATCAAAAAGTGCAGAACTGTTTGCTGTTTGCGAACGATCTTATAATTTGTAATTAATTACAAAAAATTACGTAAAAAATGTAATTACATTTTATTGGTGCTATTTTAGATTATTAACCTTAGTAACTACAGAGGTGAAAAATGGAACAATTAACTAAAAATGACACAATATTATGGATTAATCATGCGATAACTTATTTTAAAAGTATCGGAAAAACTCAAAAGGATATGGCCAAATTATTAGGTATAGAAGAGTCTAGGTTAAGTGAGATGAAAGGCGGGAGTGGGCTCATTTCACAAAATTTAATGGTTAAAATAGTCGAGTATTGTGGAGCCCCTAGAAGAAATCCGGGTCGGTACGAAGAAGTTGAGTTATACAATGATCTTCAACAGTTTTTTGATAATTTTAAATCTATTACAGTAAATCGATTCTATAGAAAATTACAAAAGCTAATTAAAAATGATGATATTTATAGTCAGTTGTTAGATGCAGTATCACCTCATGAACTGCACTATAAAGCAGATAAAGAAACGATTGAAGCCATGCTAAATGAGCTTTTTATATCTGAAGAGTTTCTGGATAAATGCGAGAAGTATTCAAAAGTACTCCTAACTACAGTAGGTTATGACGAACGACCTATTGAAGGTTTTCAATGGTGGAATATTGATGAGGCTGGATGTCGGATTTTAAGTATTGCAGGTTTAATAATCAAAGATTTTGACTCTTTCAAGCTACTGTATCTCTTTTCAAAACTATTTAGTGCTAATTTAGGGTTTAAGTTTGGCAGTGACACCCCTTTAAACCTTCAGCCTGAAGTGCCGAGCGAACCTGTAATTTTAACAGGTAAGTGCATTTTGATAATGAAAAGAGGGTCATTAGAAAGCACTATCATTAACTCTGCTTTTTTTGATTTAATTGGTAAGAAAAAAATCGGGATAGAACTTAATAAATATCGGGGGTTAAAGTTAAAATCTGAGCAATATATGCCTGACTATTGGCAAGAAGTACGTTGTGAATTGTACTTAAGCGATAATATGAATTACCACTTTCTAATATACTTATCCCCTACCTATATTGGAGAGTCGGCTGATATTGATGATGATTCTGGAAATCCTTTAAAATGGCGTGGTGATGTGGGTCCTGATGATAGGCTTATTATTATTCGTAATGTTAATTCATTGAGTTTGTATCAAAAAATTGAAGAAATAAGAAAATGGTTTGGTTTACCAGATGACTCACTTTTTGAATTAAAGCGAGAGATTGCCAAAGCAGGAGGCTATGTTCCTGGAGCCAGAGTGCTACTCTAATTTGATAATTAAGCCCTGCATATCACTGTTCTCGGTATGCGGGGCTACAATCTGAGAACTAAAATTATCTGGACAACATTGGAGAAATTACCTCTGATAGCTTAGTGATTGCTTCATTTCGCTCTTCAAAATAATCATGTTGGTTATAGATCCCTTCGACACCTTTAAGCTTATGATTCAGGCAACGCTCTGCGACATGTGCTGGTGTGCCTTGCTTAGCTAATAAAGTGCGGCAAGTGCGACGTAGGTCGTGTACGGTAAAGTGTGCCATATCACCCATTAAGTTGGGTGGTTGCTTCTTTTTACCGGCTTCATGACCAAAGAGTTTGGTGATAGCACGATTTAAAGTGTCTTTGCCCATGTGTGGGTTCTTGCTTGAACGCCTGCTAGGGAACACATATTCAGAGCCATAAGCCCTTATCTTTAGCTCTTGTATCCAGTCCATTACAATTTCAGGTAATGGGATAACAATGCCAACACCGGATTTACTGCGCTCTTTTGATAAGTTCCAAACCTTCTGCTCTAGATCAAACTCCTTCCATGGCGCTTCTGCCAATTCCGACTTCCTAATACCTAATGTCACCAGCAATGCACAAGCAAGATAGTTTTCACGGCTAAAGCTGTCGCTATTTTCGCGTGCAGTTTTAAAAAATTGAGTGAGCTCTTCGATGGTTAAGGCTCTGTCTTTACTCTTTTCTACTCCACCAGCATCAGTAACCGAAAATGCACTCGCTGGATTTGCGCTAAGCAGATCCAGTTTTATGCCGTGATTGAAAAGTTGCTTGCTGTACATCAGAGCGTCGTTAGCGATTGCTGGGCGGTTAGTGGCTGCGATGGCCTGTAATACTGCTCTTATGTCTCTGGCTCTTACGCTATCGACGTTGAAGCTGCCTATATGGGGAGCAATGTCTTTACGGTAGATACGTTCGGGGATTTCGTGATGTTTGAGTCTTTTGATATTACCTAAATGCCAATCGGCAAAGAGATCATCAACGGTTTTAATTTCGGCTTGTTCGGCACGTTTCTTGGCGACTAGAGGATCTAGACCATCACGAAACTGCTTCATTTTAATTGCGGCTTCTGCGCGAGCATCTGCTAATGAAAGATCACTGTATTTAGCCAGTGTCATCTCTTTGCGTTTCTTGTTGGCGGTGTAGCGGAGCATCCAAAATGGTTTGCCGGATTTGGGAACGACAAAATACAATCCTTCACCATCAGCGAATCGGCCAGGTTCACCTTTAGTTTTTGCTGCAACTTCCTTTGCGGTTAACTTTCCCATAAGCCCTTAGTCTCCAGTCAAATACAAGGGCGGGTGTTTTACCCACCGCTATGCATTTACTATATACTAAGTTACTCACCATATCACCCACCATTTAACGTTGGTAAGTGGTGGGTATTAATGAACCTCTCTGGGCTGAGATTTAATTAAATCTTTTAAAATCAGTGATAAAAGGTTTTGTTTGGACTCTATTGGATATCATTCAACGTTTTGGATCTGCTCGCGCATTTGTTCAATGAGCACTTTTAGTTCGACTGCTGCGGCGGTGACGTCGCTACTGATGGATTTAGAGGCAAGGGTGTTAGATTCGCGGTTAAACTCTTGCATCATAAAGTCGAGGCGACGACCTTGAGATCCGCCTTTTTTAAGGATACGACGTGTCTCGGCAACGTGAGCGTCGAGTCGATCCATCTCTTCGGCAACATCCATCTTTTGTGCAAGAATTACCATCTCTTGCTCCATACGGGCGGGGTCAAGTTCGCCTTGAATTTCGCTCAAGCGATTGGTTATTTTGTCGCGTTGCCATTGCATAACGCTTGGCATGTGTTCACGTACGATAGTGACTTGCTCGACAATTTGATCAAGGCGAGTTTGCAGCATGGTGTTGATGGCATCACCTTCGCGGCCACGGGCTTCGATGAACTGCGCAACTGCATCATCAAAGGCGACGAGCAATTCTTTGCTGATCGCGTCCATATCTTGTTCACTACCCGACATGACGCCTGGCCAGCGCAATACGTCGACGAGATTGATTTCGCCTTGTCCTGCTTCTTGTTTTACCCAGTTAGCCGCTTGGATGATCTGGGCAGCTAAGGCTTGGTTAAGCTGTAGGTCGCTGTCTTTGTTCTCACCTAGGTCATAACGTAGGTTGACTTCGATTTTTCCACGATTTAAACGTTTGCGTAGACGGTCTCTCAGCACAGGTTCTAGGCTGCGAAGTTGCTCTGGTAGGCGTAGGTAGGTTTCTAGATAACGCTGATTGACCGAGCGGATCTCCCAAGAGGCGGTGCCCCATTGTGCTTTGTGCTCGATACGAGCGTAGGCTGTCATGCTTTGGATCATGGGTTATTCCAATTGTTTAAATCGATTAATTGAGCTTCGATTATAGTCTGATGATGCAAAGGGTTAAAGCAAACTCTGCCGCCTTTACGCTTTGGCGCATGAATATCATGGCATCAATCGCCGCTAACCCCTATAATATGCAGCCAAATTTGCTTTCTCTTTATCTAAACAGGAATTTCCTATGCGCCCAAGTGACAGAACGCCCGCTCAATCTCGTCCAGTAACTATTACTCGACAGTTTACCGCTCACGCAGAAGGTTCTGTTTTGGTTGAATTTGGTGAGACTAAAGTACTTTGTACTGCTAGCTTCACTGAAGGCGTACCACGCTTTCTTAAGGGGCAAGGCCAAGGTTGGGTAACAGCTGAGTACGGTATGTTGCCACGTTCAACTCATAGTCGTATGGACCGTGAAGCAGCTCGTGGTAAGCAATCGGGTCGTACACAAGAGATCCAGCGTCTTATCGGTCGCGCGTTACGTGCAGCTGTTGATATGAAAGCGTTGGGTGAAAACACTATCGTTATCGATTGTGACGTGATTCAGGCTGATGGCGGCACGCGTACTGCGGCTATCACAGGTGCATGTGTGGCATTGGTTGACGCGCTCAACTGGGCTCGTGGTAAGGGGATCATCAAGAGCAACCCGCTTAAGTTCCTTATCGCTGCGGTTAGCGTGGGTATCTATAAAGGTGAGCCGATTTGTGATCTTGAGTATATTGAAGACAGCGCCGCTGAAACTGATATGAACGTCGTTATGACAGAAACGGGCAAGATCATTGAGATCCAAGGTACTGCAGAAGGTGAGCCGTTTAGCCATGAAGAGCTACTCAGTCTACTCGAGTTGGCCAAGCACGGTATTCGTGAAATCGTCGATGTGCAGAAGGCCGCATTGAGCTAATTTGTTTTATTGTTATTAAGGGCCCTACGGGGTCCTTTTTGTACCTTAATATCCAAACTATAAGTACTACCCCTACATTTTTAAGGAGAGATTGTGAAAGCCTATCAACGTGAGTTTATTGAGTTTGCCCTTGAGCGTAATGTATTAAGATTTGGCGAATTTACGTTAAAGTCAGGCCGCACTAGCCCTTACTTCTTTAATGCGGGTTTGTTTAATACGGGTCGTGATTTGGCGCGTCTTGGTCGCTTTTATGCGGCGGCGTTAGTCGATTCAGACATTGAGTTTGATCTACTATTTGGTCCTGCGTACAAAGGTATTCCGATCGCGACCACGACAGCGGTTGCGCTTTGCGATCATCATGACATCGACATGCCTTACTGCTTTAATCGTAAAGAGAAGAAAGACCACGGTGAAGGCGGCAGCCTCGTCGGTAGCGACTTAACGGGTCGTGTGATGTTGGTGGATGATGTGATCACCGCAGGCACTGCAATCCGTGAGTCGATGGAGATTATTGAAGCCCATAAAGCCCAACTTGCTGGCGTGTTGATTGCGCTGGATCGTCAAGAAAAAGGCAAGGGTGAATTATCTGCGATTCAAGAAGTTGAGCGCGACTTTGGCTGTGACATCGTGTCGATTATTAAGCTTGAAGATCTGATTAACTACTTGTCTGAAAAACCAGGGATGGAAGCGCAGCTGGCATCAGTAAGTGCTTATCGTGACCAATACGGGATCTAAAAGATAAGCTCAGATTACTAGAGCGCTCACGAGTTCGCTTCTAGAAAAAAAGCAAAAGCTATTTGGCTTTTGCTTTTTTGTTTTCAGTTTCTCGCGGCGGTTTGCCCCGTTCTAGTAGAGCCGAAGGCTCGCTCTCGAATCTTTTCTATTAGTTACTTAAGAATTCAGCTCTTGTCGCTGGATTCGATTTAAAAATACCGCCCAGCGCTGTAGTGGTGGTCGAGCTGGTTGAGTCCATTACGCCACGAGATTTTACGCAGTAGTGGACGGCATCCATCTTAACGGCCACATCTTGGGTTTCTAGCAGTGTCTGCAATGCCACCAACACTTGTTGTGTTAAGCGTTCTTGCACCTGTGGACGTTGAGCAAAGAAGCGCACGATTCGGTTAATTTTAGACAAGCCGATAATGTTCTTGCGCGGTAAATAAGCCACTGTCGCGACGCCATCTATGGTCACTAAGTGATGCTCACAAGTACTGGTGAGACTGATGTCTTTTACCTTCACCATCTCATCGAAACCCATTTTATTTTCGATAACCGTGATTTTGGGAAAGTTAGCGTAATCGAGGCCTGAGAAAATCTCATCAACGTACATCTTGGCAATGCGCTTTGGCGTTTCGACTAAGCTATCATCACGCAGATCGAGAGACATTAAGGTCAAGATCTCACGCATGTGGTGTTCGATTTTATCCTTGCGCTCTTCGCTGCTCAGCTCACACGGGAGCATAGGGGTCTCAAGACCACGTGCTAATAATGCGGTTTGCACCTGCTGTGCTGCTTCACTTAATGCCATTGTATCCTCCACCATGTGGATAGTGGTTAGTTCGACTGCAACAAAATCCCTAAATACGACCAATCTCACTTATGTGCTACTCAACAGGCTAGTCGAGCACGACGTCAATTTGATTGGTAAACTCGAATATTTTGTCGCTAAAATAGTAATTATAGCTCGCCAATTGCAGATAAACTTACAATGACGGGGCAAGGAGGATACCCTGATTTGCGGGTAATTTATACCCAGAATCAATAGGGGAATAGTAAAAAAGCCGATTGTGATAATCGGCTTTTGCGTTTTTGTTTTTAGAGCTTTAGGTTTTGTTTTAAAAAGCTCATCATTTGGCGATAGTACTTAGCGCGATGTTCATCGTTATAAAAACCATGTCCTTCATCGTCCATTACCAACTTCTCATAAGGATAGTTGTGTTTCTTTAAGCCTTCTTCTAAGGCTTCTAGTTGTTCGATTGGCGCTCGCTCATCCTCGCCACCATGCACCAATAGTAATTTGGCTTTTAACTTGTCGACATTTTGGCTTGGAGACATAGCCTTAAGTATTTTTGGGTCTTCGCCTAATACTTGAGCGAGATAGCGTTGACCTGCTCGACGGTCTTGCACGTCACCTTCATTAAACATCACCTCGAGATCATAAACACCTGCAAATCCAATGGCGCATTTAAACAAATCTGGCGCAAGGATTGGGCTTTGCAGTGCTGAATAACCACCAAAACTGCCGCCAACAATACAGATCCTGTCTTTGTCGGCGATACCTTGTTCGATCACATATTGGGTGGCATCAATGATGTCGTATTGAATATCACTGCCCCACTTTTGATGACCTGCGTGCTCAAACGCACTGCCGTATCCGCCTGAACCGCGGAAGTTAACTTGGAGTACTGCAGCGCCTTCGCTGGCAATCATCTGATTTTGAGCATCGAATCCCCACCAATCACGAGGGCCATGAGGCCCACCGTGGGGATTGACTACAAGTGGAAGATTCTTTGCCTCTTTGCCAAAAGGCAGTGTTAGGTAACCATTGATCGTTGTTCCATCTCTACTGGTAAAGGTAATGGGCTTAACTTCGGCCATTTGATCTGGATCTAACCAGTTTTTCTGAGATACTAAATATTCGAGTTTTTTCGTATTAGTATCGAAGATGTAGTAGTCGCCAGGATTTCGATCGTTGAAGGCTTTAATAACAAGCTTACTCATGTCGTTTGTCTGGCTGACTAAATGAACTTGATGGCCCGGTAGAGCCCCTAGTAACTGTTTTAGCGTGGTCGCCAATTTGTCTTCATTGTCAACAAACTCGTAAGTTGGATAGCCATTTTCATATTCAACTGCGTAAAGCGCTTTATTAATTTGGTTTATCCAAACATTACTTGGGTCTACCACTTTATCTTGGCTGATTAGCTTTTTAGTTCCCGTTTTTACGTTAACGAGATATACACCTTTTGGCTGATTATTTTCACTTCCGAGCACATAAACACTGTTCTTATCATCACTAAACGCTATAGGACTCATGTCACTTAGATTGATATTTAGCTTATCGGTATCGACCCAGTTACCATCATCAAGATAATAGAGGCTAGATGAAATATAGTCTCGAGTGCCGCTGACAAAACGGATATTACCATCGTGATCAGGTAGGAAGTTTGCATAAGATATTGGTGCAGTAGCTATTTTCTTTCGAGTGCCTTTGTAGACATCGACGCGATAAACCTGTTGAATGTTTTCTGGGGTGTTACTTCCTCCAGATCCCCAAGGGAGTGCTTTGACTAGCATATATCGCTCATCTTCCGGCATTGGGTCAAGGATATAAGCTGTGGCTCGTATCGGCGTATTTTTCTTAATGTGCGAACCTGTCTGCTGCTCGCCACCTAAGTATCCAAATAGATAAGCTGCTTTCGAACCATCAGCATTGATTGCCATTAGTTCGCCATAGTAGATAGGATGATCGCGCCAACCTTTCAAATACTCTTTGGCTAATACGACTCGTTCATCATTGACCCATTCGTACTGACCGACTTGGGCATTACTAGGGAATCGCACAACATTAACGGGCTTTTTAGTCTTTGCGTCGAGGATCATCAGCATATATTTGCCATCTTTAGAGGTGATAGCGCTGAGATAATCTCCACTAGGAGAAATTTTAACTTGACTGAATTCAGCCGAACGGCTGAATAATTGGGCTTTGTCTGTATTATTTGCTTGGGCATTACAGCTAAGTACGCATAAGCAAAAAAAACTAAACGACTTAATTAGTTTCATCGAACTTCCTTGTAAATCATTTTGTTAATGGTT
The DNA here is from genome assembly GCF_019457515.1 of Shewanella mesophila. Taxonomy (NCBI): domain Bacteria; kingdom Pseudomonadati; phylum Pseudomonadota; class Gammaproteobacteria; order Alteromonadales; family Shewanellaceae; genus Shewanella; species Shewanella mesophila. Next base: position 3,856,014 of record NZ_CP080421.1, on the reverse strand, counting down.
GTAGGTTTTATGTTGCAACAGGAGAGTAAAATAAAGATTTTGTGAGCGCAATAATTTAAGGCAACCAATTAGGTTGCCTTAATAGGGACGGTCGTCTAACTTTGCAGCAGCTGTTGCTGAATAAAGTTCCACTGCTCGGCAAAGTGCTCGGTGGGTTTCTGTTTAAAATCACTGCGTACAAATTGTGCTATGCGGCCTTCGGCTACGGCTAATAATAAATTGGCTAGAATCGCTTCATCAATGTTAAACGCTTTACCTTCACGTAGGGTCTTTTCCCGCAAAATCTGCTTAAGATGGGTCTCGACTTTTGAAAATATCTGTCCGGTGCGATTACGTAGACGTTCATTTTCCCCAAGTAGTGCATCGCCATTTAATACTCGTGAGATCCCTGGATTGCGCTCGGCAAAAACCAGCAGGAGTTGCAGCAGTAGCTGACAGCGTTTCATGGTGTCTTTTTCATCATCCATGATGAGGTTGATACGCGATAGTAGGGACTCTTCGATGAAGTCGATTAGCCCTTCAAACATTCTCGCTTTACTGGGGAAGTGGCGATAAAGCGCCGCTTCTGATACGCCGACTTCGGCAGCAAGTTTGGCTGTGGTGATACGTTGCCCAGGACTGGTCTCTAACATAGTGGCTAGACATTGCAGGATATGTTCACGACGATTGATTTTAGGGCTTGCAGCCATTTAAGTTTCCTTTACTCAATTACTACAGGAGCCAATGGGTCAGTTAGCCCCATAGCTCTCTAATTCTGTGTTTGGCGCGTCGGATTATCGGGTGCCTGAGTGGCCGAAACCACCTTCACCTCTATCTGAACTATCAAACTCATCGACGAGTTTAAATTCGGCTTGTACCACAGGGACAAACACTAGCTGAGCTAGGCGATCACCTATCTCTATGCTAAACGGCTTATCGCTACGATTCCAGCAAGATACCATCAATGGGCCTTGGTAATCAGAGTCAATGAGACCAACTAGATTACCCAATACAATACCGTGTTTATGGCCTAAACCTGAGCGAGGCAAAATAACCGCGGCTAGGCTTGAGTCGGCAACATGTACCGCAATACCTGTAGGAATTAATTGAGTTTCACCAGGCTGAATCTCTAGTGTGGTTTCAATCATGGCACGAAGATCCATCCCCGCACTGCCAGGAGTGGCGTAGCCGGGTAGCGGAAATTGTGAACCTATACGTGAATCGAGAATTTTCAGTTCAATTGGCGTCTTCATGCTGTCTTCATCTGCTGTGCAATTAGGGTGAGTAGCTGTTTCGCTAAGGTCTGCTTGTCGGTTACCGGCAAATCATACTGGCCATTTGACCAAAAGACTTTCAGTGCATTGGCATCACTATTGAAGCCTAAAGCCGGATCTGAAACATCATTTGCCGCGATCATATCTAGCTTTTTTCGGGTCAACTTATCTTTGGCGTAGCGCTCGACATCTTGAGTTTCAGCGGCAAAGCCTACGGTAAACGGACGATGTTCATGAGCTGCAACCGTGGCTAAGATATCAGGATTACGCACTAGCGCAAGCGCCATCTCTTCGGCAGATTTTTTTATTTTATCGTTAGCTATTTCGGCAACGCGATAGTCGCAGACCGCCGCACAACCAATAAATATATCACTGTGATGTACTTGTTCCATCACCGCATCGAGCATCTCTTGGGTTGATTTTACATTAATGCGATTAACATTCAGTGGCGTATCGAGATTCACTGGCCCAGCGACGATAGTGACTTTTGCCCCCATATCCGCGGCGGCCTTGGCGATAGCAAAGCCCATTTTTCCTGAGCTATGATTGGAAATATAGCGAACTGGATCTATGGCTTCCCGAGTGGGTCCTGCTGTCAGTAATAGGGATAACCCCTGTAAAATTTTTGGTGCAAAAAACTGTTCGACACGCTCAGCGATAACTAAAGGTTCTTCCATACGGCCAGGGCCGATCTCTCCGCACGCTTGGCTGCCTGAAGCTGGCCCCCAAATGGTGATGCCTCTGCTGCGCAATGAGTCTAGGTTGCTTTGGGTTGCCGCATTACGATACATCTGCTGATTCATCGCGGGGCACAAGACTACTGGTGCCTCGGTAGCTAAGCAGGTTGTGGTAATGAGCTCATCTGCCATCCCCACATTGATGCGTGCGATGAGATTGGCCGTTGCGGGAGCGATAAGTACCAGATCTGCCCAGCGAGCCAATTCAATATGCCCCATGGCGGCTTCCGCTGCTGTGTCTAAGAGGTCGGTAGCAATGGGATGACCTGACAAGGCTTGCAGTGTCAGTGGGGTAATAAACTCTTGGGCACTTTGGCTCATCACTACACGCACATCGGCGCCGCGCTCTTTCAAACGGCGAACTAAGTCAGCTGATTTATAGGCGGCGATACCACCACCGATCCCGAGCAATATCTTTTTATTTGTCAGACTCATTTTCATCACTAATCGTATTTATTTTGCCTAGATTGGCGTGGAGCTAACCATACCACAATCCACCTTAGCTTGAAGATACAAGTTTTTAAAAACTGGGCCATACTCAATGTCTCATAAAAAATTTTGACAAATGAATGAGCGCGTTAAGCAACACGGAGGTTGTGATGGCAATTAAAGATTGGCCAGAGGGCGAAGGACCTAGGGAAAAGTTACTCAGGGAAGGGGTTAGCCAACTGTCTGATGCTGAGTTGTTAGCAGTGCTGCTTAGAAACGGTTTACCGGGGCAGAGCGCTGTTTCCTTGGCTCGTACTATGATTGGTCACTTTGGAGGCCTTAGAGCGCTAATGACGGCCAATCAGAGTGAAATGTGCGTTATCTGTGGTGTAGGCCCGGTAAAATATGCCCAATTGAAAGCGGCGATTGAAATAAGTAAGCGAATTTCGAAAGAAAATCTACAAAGAGGCAAGATTTTAACAGATCCTGATTTAACTCGAGACTATTTAATGAGACAATTGGCGGATCGTGCCTATGAAGTGTTTGCCATCTTATTACTCGATAGTCAGCACAGAGTAATTCAATTTGTTGAATTGTTCCGTGGCACCATAGATTCAGCCTCGGTTTATCCACGCGAAGTGGTAAGCCTAGTGCTTGAGAAAAAAGCCGCGGCTGTCATTGTCTGCCACAACCATCCTTCGGGTGTTGCGGAGCCAAGTCATGCCGACCGGCGAATTACTGAGCGATTGAAATACGCGTTAGCAACTATCGATGTTTCGCTTTTAGACCATATGGTTATAGGCGATCGTGAGATAGTTTCGTTTGCAGAGAGGGGATGGATAGATTGAATATCCCTTGATCTTTGATTTTAGATGCTGTATAAAATGCGCCCTCTTTGTGTGCCTCGGGCGACGGCCATATTCGAGGTACATTAGTGCTCGAGCGTTAAATTGTTTTTGGAGAAGATTGACATGTCAAGAGTATGCCAAGTTACTGGCAAAAAGCCTATGGTTGGTAACAACCGTTCGCACGCTAAGAACGCGACTCGTCGTCGTTTTTTACCTAACCTACAGAACCACCGTTTCTGGTTAGAAGACGAAAAGCGTTTCGTTCAACTACGTGTATCTACTAAAGGTATGCGTATTATCGATAAAAAAGGTATCGAAGTTGTTGTTGCTGAACTTCGTGCCCGCGGCGAGAAGGTGTAATAAACCATGGCTAAAGCTAAAGGTAACCGTGAGAAGATCAAGCTAGTTTCTAGCGCTAAAACAGGTCACTTCTACACGACTGAGAAAAACAAACGTAACATGCCAGAAAAAATGGAAATCAAGAAATTTGATCCAGTTATTCGTCAGCACGTTATCTATAAAGAAGCTAAAATCAAGTAATTCTTGATTCTACTTTTTTGAAAGCCCCTCCTCGGAGGGGCTTTTTTTTGGTTCATCGCGGCTTTCCGGGGAAAGCCGCTTTTATCTTCATAAAGAAGTAATCCGTATCTCTGTACCCATAGCCCATTCTTTTGATTAGTTTGATCTTGTTATTGATCCCTTCCAAGGTACATGTATTTAAATGATATGAAGCCGAAGCCACTATTCCATCAAGGTACGGTTTCAGCTTTCTAGCAAAGTTTATAAGTGGCCTTACTCCGCTTTCATGGACTTGTTGCCACCATACCTCCCAAAGGTCTTTGGCTTGTTTTTCCGAATCGCAGTACCAGAGCTCTTTAAGTTGAGCACCAAGCAAGTAAGTCACCATTAAATCACGGTTAATCGCAAGTATTTCATCCAGATAGCTTTGTTGCTTGGTATTTAATTTCTCTCTATTTTTCAGTAGCACCCAGCGCGAGCGCTTAACCCAACGACGTGCACTTCTGTCATCTTTAAGTTGATTGGCTTGATCTACTCGAACTCTGTCCATCACCTCTCGACCAAACTTGCCGACGACATGAAAGAGGTCATAGACAATACGAGCGTTAGGACAATGCGCTTGAACCTCTAGGTCAAAAGCGGTGTTCATATCCATTGCTACAACTTCGATATTTTGAGCATGTTCTCCAAGCGTCTCAAAGAAGGGACGTATGTCTTTGCGGCTTCTACCTAGACCAATCCAAAGCACTTGATGCGTTTGTGCATCTGCGATGACAGTGGCGTAACGATGGCCTTTGAATATGGCGAACTCGTCCATGACCAGTTCGCGCAAACGCCCCCAAGGCACCTCAGGCACGACACGTTTCAGACGTTGCTTATCTACCTCTTTGATGGTGTGCCAGTGCACTCCAGTAAGCTCTGAAATGTGTTTGATGGGTAGCAAAGGTAATAAATTCTCAATGTAATCAATTAGCCGATTAGTGAGGCGAGAATATGGCTTAACCCAAGAGATAGACTCAGTCTTGATACCACAATTTGAACACTTGATGCGTCGAGTCTGAACGAATAACTCAACTGGTATGCCTAGTATCATGGCATCCTTAAGCGTTCGCCACTGGGTGTCATGGATAGAGTCAGAAGCTTGACCACAAGAACAGTATGGAGCGGAGTCTGGAATTAAAGTGATAGAAATTAATGTGTCAGTTTTATAAGACTTTACGATCTGAAAGCCTTCCCAGAATGACGATAGGAAAGTATTATTCGGCATGAAAACGGTAGTTTGTGAAAGGTTGTGTTTGGCGATGTAACCTTACCACGAACTACCGTTTTTGTTTTCAGTTCCCGCTAACCTGCGAAGAACCTTTTTTTTGCCCTAATTTTGTGAGCACTCATGCCCCATCAGCGCTCTGTTTTTGATTTCTCAAACAGCACAATATTTTGCTTTTAATGGATGCGGTATCTGCGTGTAAATACGCTTTGTTAGGAAGGGCGGTGAGTGACTGAAGGAGCTGCACTAGACTATCTAAGTCGATGTAATCTATGTGCCATACCGATTGATATGCCGCCATTTTCATCTAGAACTAGATGTAATTCGTGCCTTTTTCATATTGTCTGAAGTCATATTGTATTGAATCAGTGTTATTAATAGAACAGCCATAGAAAGCTCTGAGTATTGGGTTGTTGACTATGAGCAATCATCCGCTCAGGTTACGAAGTAATTTCGCGTTTAGTCAGTTGCTTAACTATTATTTACTCAATTCTATAATAATGTCGGCTAATGAAAATAAATTCTTTTAAAGTGAATTTAAATGCAATATTATTGGCTGGTTATTCTTATGCAGCAATTGCTGTTACATAATTATTGATATTTAGAGGTTACGCGCGTGCGCACTACTGAGTTAGTCGATGGGTTCCGTCATTCCGCTTCCTATGTGAACGCACATAGGGGGAAAACATTTGTGGTCATGTTAGGTGGTGAGGCGTTGGCACAACGTCAGTTTCGCTCCATTATCAATGATATTGCTTTGCTCCATAGTCTGGGGATAAAAATTGTCTTGGTGCACGGTGCTAGGCCACAAATCGATGAAGCGTTAGCGCAAAATCAGTTAACACCAGATTATTACAATGGCATTCGAATTACCGATGATGAATCATTAAAAATTATCAAGCAGGTGGTTGGAGGGTTGCAGCTCGATATTACCGCCCGTTTATCGATGAGTCTGAGCAATACGCCTATGCAGGGCGCGCAGATCAACGTCGTCAGTGGCAACTTTGTTATTGCTCAGCCTCTGGGGGTCGATGACGGTGTCGACTATTGCCTTAGCGGTAAGGTGAGAAGGATCGATGTACAGGGATTAAAACGTCAGCTGGACAATCATGGCATAGTGCTACTTGGCCCAGTTGCCGCATCCGTTACGGGTGAGAGTTTTAATTTGACTGCTGAAGAGGTTGCGACTCAAATTGCAGTGAAACTCAAAGCCGATAAGATGATAGGTTTTAGTGCCGAGAAGGGAATTTTAGACAGTGACGGCGAAGTGCTTGCCGAGCTAATGCCGACTCACGCCCAGCAGATCTTGTCAGAGTTAACCGATGAGGACAATTGGTGTGTCGGAACTAGGGCATTTTTACAAGCCAGTATCGATGCATGCCGTAACGGCGTCGCTCGTTGTCATTTTGTGAGTTACTTGGACGACGGTGCTTTACTGCAGGAGCTGTTTTCACGTGATGGTATTGGTACTCAAATCGTTACAGAGAGCGCTGAGCGTCTGCGTCGCGCTACGATTGCGGATATTGGTGGCGTACTCGACCTGATTCGACCTTTAGAGCAAAGCGGAGTGTTAGTGAGACGCTCTCGTGAGCAGTTAGAGATGGAAATTGAGCAGTTTATGCTGATCGAACGTGATGCATTAGTGATTGGATGTGCTGCACTATATCCATTTGAAGAAGATAATGCAGGCGAATTTGCTTGTCTTGTTGTACATCCTGATTATCGTGATGCGGACCGCGGCAGCGTGTTGCTTAAGAACATTATCGGCCAGGCGAAGGTGAGAGGATATTCTCGTTTATTTGCGCTCACGACTCGTAGTATCCATTGGTTTTTGGAGCATGGCTTTGAAATTGTTGAGGTCGATGCGTTGCCCAATAAGAAGAAGCAGCTATATAACTATCAACGTAAATCCAAGATTTTGGCCCTTGATCTGTAGTGCTTTTAGCATAAAAAACCACGCTCAAGCGTGGTTTTTTATGCATCACGCCTCGAGCGAGTCGAGGCTTTTATATTATGTCAGCGGCGTCTAGCTCTCAAACCCATATCAAGGGTAAAAATCAGCAGTGCACTCCAGATAAATGCGAATGTCACTCCTTTTTCCAGATCGAATGGCTCGTTAAATAGGCTAACGGCAAGGATAAACATGATGCTTGGACCTAGGTATTGGAAGAAGCCTAACATCGACAATGGAATACGCGTCGCCGCGCCTGCAAAACAGAGTAGCGGGACCGAGGTTACCACTCCAGCCGCAATGAGTAACAGGTTCATGTTGATATTGTTAGTCAACATATTCGCCGTTGCAGAGTCCAATGTGGCAAACAGATAGATGATAGCAACGGGCAGTAAGATTGCCGTTTCAACCAGCAACCCCGTTTTTGCATCGACGTTTACCTTTTTGCGCAGCAGGCCGTAAAATCCAAACGATGCGGCTAAGGCAAGAGAAACCAGTGGAATGGAGCCAAAAGAGATGAGCTGAACCAGCACGCCAGCACAGGCTAAACTCACCGCAAACCATTGTAGTTTACGAAGACGCTCGCCCAGAAAAAGCATCCCTAATAAAACGTTAAGTAGCGGATTAATAAAATAGCCTAAGCTAGCATCCAGCATATGGTCATTGTTCACCGCCCAGATGAACAGTAACCAGTTTCCCGCGATAAGAATGGAGGTAATGGTTAATACCGCTAACTGTTTCGGCCGTTTAAATAGCTGGCGCAGCTTGGCGAATCCACCGATAAACTGCATTAAAATAACCATGAAAACGAATGACCAGATGACGCGATGAAGCAGGATCTCGGTCGCTGAAACTTGATTGAGAAGTTTAAAGTATAAGGGCGCAAAGCCCCAAAGGCTGTAAGCGCAAAGTGCTAAAACTATGCCTTTACGGTATTCGGTGTCGGCCATAAATCTGGGATTCTGATGTAAGAAGGAGGGGCATTGTAGGTCGCAACGCCCTTTGACTCAATAGAGATAAGACCTGCTTTAAGTTTATTCGCCGTTACGCATCACTGACACCCAGTAATATTAAGCTGACACTCTGAACGCGATTTCGCTTAGGCTCAAGCTAACCCACCATGTAAGTGCCTGTACCAAAAGCGATATGGTCACCTTTCTCGTTATGTAGTTCCATACGGCAGACGGATACACGATTACCCGCTCGAATAACGGTACCCGTACCCGTAAATTGTTCTCCTCTTCCTGGGCGTAGATAGTCGATACGTAAATCGATCGTTCCTAAGGTTTGTAAGCGAGTCTGGAGTTCTTCCATACTCCAATCATCTCGACTAGCGACAAGACCAGAAAATGCAGTCAGTCCGCCGACCACATCGAGCACTGTTGCGGTAACGCCGCCATGTAGGATTTGCTGATGTATATTGCCGATAAGTTCTTGTTTCATATTGACGACAACTTCAATACCATCGATGTCATAGCGCTTGATATCCATCCCAAGCAGATTATGAAACGGGACTTTATTGTCAAATATCTTCGCTACTGCGGCTAAGACCTGGGCTTGAACGCTCGTTGTCATCAGAAGACTACTCCATTAATCGATATCCAGTAGAGTAAATAACCTATATCTAAACAATGCCCCATAGCAAGCATTCGTTGGTTTTATGCGCTTGAAGTCATATCAAATTAATTTAACGACAGATAATAACTTATCTCCCAATGGTTTTATCCCTCAAGCGGGGCAATATACGCGAGTGTGAACTATAATCTTTGCAGTTATAACAATTGGTTAGTAAGGCGTGTACCCTGATGGTTCTCATCTTGCCTCATCAATAAATAAACTGCCTTTTTTAATTCGAACGCTTTAAAAGCCGATCATTTTGGATGTTGTCGAGACAAGATGCTTTGGCTTGATTAGAATAGGCGGCCCTATAGATGATAATGAAGACTGATGGACGCTGCAGTAAGTCACCTTGATCCCATTGAACATGATCCGCTAGCACATTGTTTGCAGGCGGTATTTGGCTATCGCACTTTTAGGCAGGGTCAGCGAGAGGTTATCGATCAGGCATTCTTGGGTCAAGATTCATTAGTCATCATGCCTACAGGCGGCGGAAAAAGCTTGTGTTATCAGTTACCAGCATTGCTGATGCCAGGACTTACCATAGTCGTTTCGCCGTTAATCTCCTTGATGAAAGATCAGGTCGATAGTTTAAAACAGATGGGCGTTGCCGCTGGTTATTTAAACTCTTCTCTCTCTCGTGAAGATTCGCAGACCATTTTTCAGCAGATGCATAGAGGTGAGCTTAAACTGCTCTACGTTTCACCAGAGCGGCTATTGATGGCCAGCTTTATTGAGCGGATTCAACACTTACAAATATCTCTATTTGCAATCGATGAAGCCCATTGTATCTCGCAGTGGGGTCATGATTTTAGGCCTGAATATGCCTCTTTAGGCCAGTTGCGACAGTATTTTCCTCACGTGCCTATTATGGCTCTTACCGCTACGGCTGATCAGGCGACTCGGCAAGATATTTGTCAGCGCTTAGGGATCACCCCTTATGTATTATTGACCAGCTTCGATCGTCCCAATATTCGCTATACCGTTGCCGAGAAGTTAAACGCTGCTAATCAGCTGAGACAATTTATTGAAGCTCAGAAGGGGAATAGCGGCATAATTTATTGTGGTAGTCGTCGTCGCGTCGATGAGGTGGCAGAACGATTGCGGCTGCAAGGCTATAAGGCCGATGGTTATCACGCGGGTAAGACGCAAGAAGAGCGGGGGGATATTCAAGATCGCTTCCTTAAAGATCAGCTAGAGATTGTGGTGGCAACCGTTGCATTTGGTATGGGAATTAATAAGTCGAATGTGCGTTTTGTGGTGCACTACGATATTCCAAAGAGCGTCGAGGCTTATTATCAAGAAACTGGCCGGGCGGGTCGGGATGGTCTCGATGCCGAAGCTTTTATGTTATTCGATCCCGCCGATATTGGTCGTGTGCGTCATCTGATCGAGCAATCAGAACCTGGCCCCCAGCAACAAGTAGAATTTCATAAGCTTAATACCATGGCGGCGTTTGCCGAGGCGCAAACCTGCAGACGGCAGGTGTTGCTGCATTATTTCGATGAAAGTGCGTCAAAGCCTTGCGGTAACTGTGATATCTGTCTGGACCCGCCTAAACGCTATGATGGTGTCGAAGATGCGCAAAAAGTGTTGTCATGTGTGTTTAGGTTGCAGCAGAAATTTGGTATCAACCATCTTATCGAGGTGCTCAGAGGTTCAAAATCTGCCAGTGTGCTGGATAGAGGACACGATAAGCTCTCGACTTGGGGGATAGGTAAGGATAAAAGCCATGAGTTCTGGCTGAGTATTATTCGACAAATTATTCATCTTGGCTTTGCCAGTCAGGATATCACCCGTGGCTCATCGATTAAGCTTAACCCTCAAGCTAGAGCCTTACTAAAAGGCGAGTTGCCACTGCAATTGGCAGAGCCTCGCATGGCATTGAAAACAGATGTTAAGCGACGAGGCAGCAGTCGAGCGCCGCTCAATTATGACAGAAAGTTATTTGCACGATTAAAGCTGTTAAGACGTAGTCTTGCAGAAGAGTTAGATGTGCCACCCTATCTGGTTTTCAACGATGCCACCTTAGCCGAAATGGCTGCGATGTTACCTACGAGTCCTGGCGAAATGTTGGCGGTTAACGGGGTTGGAGAAACCAAGCTAAATCGTTTCGGCGGTGAATTTTTAGATGAGATAAGTGACTATCTGGCTCAGGGCTAGTATCGCTTTAGTGTGCCAACTGGCCGTTATATCTACTGAGTTGATCAACGCTTGCTCTTTTTATTAACGATGTCAGGGTGTCATGATGTTGCATGACGGCCATTCCTAATGGGGCCTTATGGCCATTTTGCATCGGTTCAATAATGGTTTCTAGTTGTTTCGCTATGATTTGCGCGCCTTTAAGGGAGGTGAATGGCAGCATGATTAAGATCTGATCGCTACTCGTATTGATTAAGATATCTTGTTGGCGTAATTTGTTATTCAACAGGTTTACCAGCAATTCCATGTCAGCTTTGTATAGATGATTCTGATTTATTAACAATATGGTGATTGGATAACCTATCTGTTTCGCACTGGTCAGCAAAGCCTCCATTTTCTCATCGACGTTTAATGGCGCCTCTCTATGCATATCGACTTTCGGCGTGGGGATACTCCGATAACGTGATAGCAAGATAAAGATGGTGAGTATGAGGAAGAGGATAAGAATACCAATTAAACCATAGCTATCGCTGATTTGTGCATTGAGCTTGATGGGGTGAGGTTTATTGTTTTGTGACAACTGTTGATAGCGGCCCAACTGTGCCTTAATTTGCAGCAATCGTGTATCTTTTAGAAATTCATAGCTGCTCTGTGCGCTCTCAAAGCGTTTCAGTTGGTACTGATATGCCCGCTGAAAATCACCTTTGCCGACAAAATAGTTGCTTAAAACCTGGTAACAACCGATAAGTTCATCGAACTGATTGGTGCGTTCGCCAATCACAATTGCCTGTTGCATTAGGGATAAGCCCTCGTGCTCTTCCCCATTTGCTAACTGTATTTGTGCGAGTAACCGACTGGCTCTGAGACTGTCGTTAATCTTTTTCTGTTTGTTAAAAGTGTTGAGTGCAATATCTAAAAGTTGGGCTGCACTTTTATTGTTAGCCCGAAGAAACTCAATTTCAGCGAGTTCGGTATAACTTTCAGCTAATTCTGTTGCAGTCGCTATTTCAGGGATTAAGATTTTTGCTTCCAAAATCATCTCATCTCTAAACTTAGTTTCTTGATTAAAATGTGCGATTTTTGCGAGCGTTAACAATACGGTTAATCTGACTTTGCCAGTGGTTTGCTGGCTGTCTAGTGCTGCTTTAGCCGTATTGAAGGATTGATTTAAGGCTCCCTTATGACGCAATAGCTTTGCCATGGCGAGTTGTATATACGGTTGTGGTGGCGTGGCCCAATTTCGTCGTTGCTGTAATGTATCGGGATAAACGTCTTGTGCTAATCGCAGATCTTCGAGTGCGCTACTTTGGCTTTCGATGTGAGTATCTATTCGACCTCTGAGTAACAGGCCATTCACTAAAGATTGGGGCTGCTGTAATTCTCTAGATTGAAAAATAGAGGTATCTAATAGCGTTAGTGCCTGGCGTAGGTCACCATAATCGATATAAGCCGCTGCCATACAGTTGAAAAAATAGGGACTGGCTTGTTGAATTCCCATCGCCTTAGCTTTGGCATCGCTCATTCGAGCTAAGTTTATTGCTGCTTCATTTTCGCCAAGTTGGACATAGGCCTCACATTTAAGTAAAGCTAGCCTGAGTTGCTGTAGTGGTGTTGAGTTATCTTTGTCTAAGGTGGGTTCTAGGTCGGTAATTTTCGACAGAGTTGCATTGGGATATTGATAAACGGTTTCGGCTAATTTATCTAAGTCTGCCATAGTGTCCGCCCATGACGGCGTCAGCCAAAGGCTGAGGCAAAGCACTATGAAACGAAAATCCATTTAAAAAACTCCGAAACTAGATCACTAAGATATTTCCATTGCGAGCATTATACTGATTTTTTATAGCTAATTGCATAAAAAATATCTAGTTCAATGCAAACAGCAGTATTGCTGGATTTATAAACTAGTATGCTGAATTTAATCATTAAGTCATCAACTTAATCGAATAAATTGCCGAGTTTGCGCCCTAAATCAACATTTTCAGCTGGTCTAATATCTCAAAGGTGAAAAAAATGGGGTTGACTATTATGGCTACACACGTTAAAAATTAATCGTCTTTACCAAAAACACAGAATAAATAGTTACTTTTTTTGAATATAATAGATGAATACTAATCGTGCACTACTCAGCCTCCTTATTCTCTTTCTCGCAGACTCTGCGCGGAGAATGTAGTGTTGCACGCTTAATAACACACCCCAGCATTCATAAACCCCGCGCCTTACAACGCGGGGTTTTTTTGTTTATGGATTTAATTAATACACAAGATAGAACCTAGACGTTCCATGGAGAAACTAGATGTCTAACCGAGTGATAATATTTGATACGACCTTACGTGACGGTGAGCAAGCATTAGCAGCAAGTTTAACGGTTAAGGAAAAGCTACAGATAGCATTGTCACTGGAAAGACTCGGTGTAGATGTTATGGAGGTGGGTTTTCCTGTTTCTTCTCCTGGAGATTTTGAATCCGTGCAGACGATTGCGCGCACGATTAAAAACAGTCGTGTTTGTGCCTTAGCTCGGGCATTAGAGAAAGATATCGATGCTGCTGCACAATCGTTATCGGTGGCGGATCAATTTCGTATTCACACCTTTATCTCTACTTCCACTATTCATGTTGAAAGTAAACTTAAGCGCTCATTCCAACAAGTGCTTGATATGGCCGTTGGCGCGGTTAAGTATGCTCGCCGTTTTACCGATGATGTTGAGTTTTCCTGTGAAGATGCTGGCCGCACTCCAATAGATAATTTATGTCGTATGGTCGAAGCGGCGATTAAGGCTGGTGCGAAGACGATTAATATTCCTGATACTGTCGGTTACACCATTCCTAGCGAATTTGGCAGTATTATCGAATCATTGTTCAACCGAGTACCTAATATCGATCAGGCGGTGATTTCGGTTCACTGTCACGACGATTTAGGTTTGTCAGTCGCCAATTCTATTACTGCGGTTCAGCATGGAGCTCGTCAGATTGAATGTACTGTCAATGGTATTGGCGAACGAGCGGGTAACTGCTCACTAGAAGAGATCGCCATGATTCTAGCTACGCGTAAAGGTGTATTAGGGTTAGAAACTGGTATCAATGCTAAAGAGATCCATCGTACCTCGAACTTGGTCAGTCAGCTTTGTAATATGCCTGTTCAAGCCAATAAGGCGATTGTGGGTGCCAATGCCTTTACTCACTCATCAGGTATCCATCAAGATGGCATGCTTAAGGCGCAAAATACCTACGAAATCATGACGCCTGAAAGCATAGGTTTAAACCGCAACAATCTGAATATGACGTCGCGTTCAGGGCGTCATGTGATCAAGCATCGTATGGAAGAGATGGGTTATGGCGAGCAAGACTATGATATGGATACGCTATACGATGCCTTCTTAAATTTGGCCGATAAGAAAGGCCAAGTTTTTGATTATGATCTGGAAGCCTTAGTGTTCATGGAGGCCCAAGCAGACGATGAAAATCACTATAAGTTGGATCAGTTGGTTATTCAGTCTGACACGACTCAAGGTAAAGCAACTGCGACAGTAACCTTAGCCGTTGGTCATGAGGTGGTTACCGAGACCGCAACGGGTAACGGTCCGGTTGATGCCGCTTATAACGCAGTAACTCATGCCAGTAATTGCAAGATTAATATTACTAATTACAAGCTAGGTGCTAAGGGTGAAGGACAGGATGCCTTGGGGCAGGTGGATATTACCGCAAACTATAACCAACAGAATTTTCATGGGTTAGGTTTGGCTACCGATGTCGTTGAAGCGTCGGTTCAGGCGCTGGTGCATGTGATGAACTTGACTTGGCGCGCCGATAAAGTGGCTGAAAATAAAAGTAGGATACAAGAAAAACGTGCGGCTCTAGGCGGCGTGTAGAGCTCGGTCGAAGTAATGAGTAACAATATTGAGCAAAGCTATATTTAGCAGTGCAGAATTAAATAAAATTGATCAGGGAGTTAGGTGTCGTATGAGTTATCAAATAGCAGTGCTTGCTGGGGATGGGATCGGGCCAGAGGTGATGGCCGAAGCACGTAAAGTGTTGGCGGCAGTCGAGGAGCGCTTTTCATTAGATATTGAATATAGCGAATACGATGTAGGTGGTGCGGCCATCGATAATCACGGTTGTCCATTACCAGAGGCGACACTAAAGGGCTGTGAAGCTGCCGATGCGATTTTATTTGGCTCTGTAGGCGGCCCTAAGTGGGAACACCTTCCGCCAAATGATCAACCAGAACGCGGGGCATTATTGCCGCTGCGGGGACATTTTGAGTTATTTTGTAATATCCGCCCCGCTAAATTGCATTCGGGCCTAGAGCATATGTCGCCACTGCGTAGCGATATTTCACAGCAAGGTTTTGACGTGCTGTGTGTACGCGAACTGACGGGCGGGATCTATTTTGGTAAACCCAAGGGACGTCAAGGCGAAGGGGAAGAGGAAGAGGCATTCGACACCATGCGTTATAGTCGCAAGGAGATCCGTCGTATCGCAAAAATTGCTTTCGAAGCCGCGCAAGGTCGGCGCAAGAAGGTGACGTCAGTGGATAAAGCTAACGTCTTAGCCTGCTCAGTGCTTTGGCGTGAAGTGGTCGAAGAGGTCGCTAAAGATTTCCCCGATGTCGAGCTTGAACATATCTATATCGACAACGCCACTATGCAGCTATTACGTCGCCCGTTCGATTTTGATGTGATGCTTTGCTCTAACCTGTTTGGCGATATTATCTCTGATGAGATTGCCATGTTAACTGGCTCAATGGGCTTGCTATCATCGGTGAGTTTAAACAGCCAAGGTTTTGGGCTTTATGAACCAGCTGGTGGCAGTGCACCAGATATCGCGGGTCAGGGCATTGCTAATCCTATTGCGCAGATCTTATCTGCCGCATTATTACTGCGCCATAGCTTAAAGCTTGAAGATGCGGCGCAGGCCATCGAAGTCGCGGTAGCTAAGGCGCTTAGCGACGGTTACTTAACCGGTGAGTTGTTGCCTGTCAGTGAGCGCGGTAATGCGAAATCAACCAGTGAAATGGGCGACTATATCGCTCAAGCAATAAGAGAGGCAAAGTAATGGCTAAGACGCTGTATGAAAAAGTATGGGATAGCCATATTGTTGCTGCGCCACAAGGTGAGGCACCGCTTATTTATGTTGACCGACATCTGGTCCATGAGGTGACGTCACCACAGGCGTTTAGTGGTTTGAAAGTGGCAGGACGTAGACTACGTGCGCCCGAAAAAACCTTTGCGACCATGGATCACAACACCTCGACCAAAAGTGCGAGCTTAGATGCCTTGAGCCCTATGGCGCGTATTCAAGTTGAAACGCTCGCGCAAAACTGTGAAGAGTTTGGTGTTCGACTTTATGATATTCATCATAAAAACCAAGGAATCGTCCATGTCATGGGGCCCGAACTGGGGATCACCCTTCCAGGTACAGTGATCGTCTGCGGTGACTCTCATACCGCGACTCACGGTGCTTTTGGCGCATTGGCCTTTGGTATCGGTACTTCAGAAGTTGAGCATGTGATGGCCACGCAAACCTTGCGTCAGTTAAAAGCCAAAACCATGAAGATTGAGGTTCGTGGAAAAGTGGCCGATGGCATCACAGCCAAGGATATCGTACTGGCGATTATCGGTAAAATTGGTATGGACGGTGGCACGGGTTATGTCGTCGAGTTCTGCGGTGAGGCGATCGAAGCACTTTCTATGGAAGGTCGTATGACTGTGTGTAACATGGCTATTGAGATGGGCGCAAAGGCAGGCATGATAGCGCCTGATGCGACGACCATCGAATACCTGAAAGGTCGCGAGTTTGCCCCTAAGGGAACTGATTGGGATAACGCGATTGCAGCTTGGTCTGAGCTTAAGAGCGATAGCGATGCGGTTTTTGATGCCCTGGTTGTGCTTGAGGCCGCCGACATTGCGCCGCAATTGACTTGGGGAACTAACCCTGGGCAAGTGGTTGCGATTGATCAAGCCGTTCCTAATCCACTAGATGAAACCAATCCAAGCGTACGCAGCAGCATTGAGAAAGCCCTTGAATATGTGGCACTGGAAGCGGGCACTCATATGACCGATGTGTCGATCAATAAAGTATTTATTGGTTCATGCACCAACTCGCGTATCGAAGATCTACGCTCTGCGGCAAATCAAGCTAAGGGGCGTAAGGTCGCCGAAGGCGTTACCGCTATCGTTGTTCCGGGTTCTGGTTTAGTCAAAGAGCAAGCCGAGGCTGAAGGCTTAGATAAAATCTTTATCGAAGCGGGCTTCGAGTGGCGTCTGCCTGGTTGTTCTATGTGTTTGGCGATGAATGACGACAGATTGGAAGCTGGAGATCGCTGCGCATCGACCAGCAACCGCAATTTTGAGGGCCGTCAAGGGCGAGGTAGTCGAACTCATTTGGTGAGTCCCGCTATGGCTGCGGCTGCAGCAGTAGCGGGTCATTTTGTCGATATACGCAAAGATTACTAGGAGAGCACCATGCAAGCATTTACAACTCATACAGGCTTGGCGGTGATCATCGATAGTGCCAATATCGATACCGACCAGATCATTCCTAAGCAGTTTTTGTCTAAAGTGACCCGTGATGGATTTGGCGTGCATCTTTTTCATGATTGGCGTTATTTGGATGAGGCGGGTGATCAGCCCAATTCCGATTTCAGTCTAAACCAACCTCGTTATAAAGGTGCGTCTATATTACTGGCCAAAGAAAACTTTGGTTGTGGTTCGAGTCGTGAGCATGCGCCTTGGGCGTTGGCCGACTTTGGCTTGAGAGTGATTATAGCGCCTAGTTTCGCAGATATTTTTTACGGTAACTCCATTAATAATGGCCTGTTGCCAGTAAAATTGAAGGATGCCGAAGTGCAACAATTAATGGATGAGGTTCAGGCGACAGAAGGCGCGGAGATCAGCGTTGACCTTCAAAGCTTAACGGTCACATCATCCTCAGGTGTTCAATTTAGTTTTGCGATTGCAGAGTCCGCCAGACACAATCTGTTAAATGGCTTAGACGCGATTGGGATCAGCTTAACCTATGATGATCAGATTAAAGTGTATGAATCTCAAGTGCCCAGTTGGAGAGTCTAAATATTCTAGAAAGATATTTAGCGTACACTTGTACTGAGCATTAATGACAACAAAGCCAGTTAAATTTGAGATTTAACTGGCTTTGTTTTAAGTGATTTATGTGGTTTGGTATTTTGTTTGAATTTTCAGTGCCTTGTATTTTATTGGTGACTTTTTTGAACAGCTTTCACTATTGAGTAGTGATTTATGCTGGCATACCTTTCAATTTGAAGTGAACATATGTAAGCAAGTTGTTTACGCTTATCTTATTGTTTTTGTTTTATATTTGTGTTGTCTTATGTTTTTCATGAGTCAGTTTGGTGAATCTAGATCACACTTTTCAATAAATGAGAGTGTTTAAAAGACTCCTAAACTCCTTTTTCAAGCTAGGTTCTAGCTGATTCGTTAGCATAATCATCTTAAATTATTAATTTACTTGTAAAGATGTTCTGTATAAGTAGACTGCGGCTCATAAAATGACTGGAGCTATTACTCTATGTCGAATTAATAATCATTAGAGAGCCACGATGAATAAGCGAATTATATCTTTAGCAGTATTGGCAGCGATTGCTGCTCCTCTATCTCAAGTTCAAGCAGCTGGTTTTCAACTGGCCGAATACTCTTCTACCGGACTTGGTCGCGCATTTGCTGGTGAAGCAGCGATGGCAGATAACGCCTCAGCCCAAGGTCGCAACCCTGCGATGTTGACTTACCTTGAAGGGCGTCAACTTTCTGCTGGTGGTATCTATGTTATGCCTAATGTGGATGTTCATGGTGACGTTACTTTAGCTTCTCCATTTTTAGGCTCGCAAACGATAACAATGAATGCCGATGCATTAGATGTCGCAGGCGATGCTTTAGTGCCAAATTTTTATTACTCAAATCAGCTAAATGATCAATGGACCTGGGGATTAGCACTTAACTCTAATTACGGTTTGGCAACAGAAGTGCCTAGCACTCATGCCACTGCGATTTTTGGTAATGAAACCGCCGTGACGACCGTCGAATTTAACCCAAATATTGCGTATAAAATCAATGACGCATTTTCCGTAGGTGCGGGTGTTCGCATTGTTTATGGTGACGGTAAAATTGGCGCGTCAACGCCCGCATGGGTTGACGGCATCAAGGCCATTCCAACATTACCAGCTCAGGTTGCCGCCGCTTTACCGCCAAGTGGTACTAGCTTGAAAACTATGGAAGGTGATGATATTGCTTTCGGTTGGCAGTTAGGTGCAAGCTGGCAGATCGCTCCTGCCCATCGTTTAGGTTTTGCTTATCATAGTGGAGTTGAGCTCGAACTGGATGGCCATGCTTCAGGCTTGGTTTATAACGGTGGACAAGATGTAGAGATTGAAGGTTACATGCCTTTAGAGCTGCCAGCGTTTGCTGAGCTGGCCTCTCATCACCAGCTAACTGATAATTGGGCAATGCATGGAAGTATTAACTGGACTCAGTGGAGTGTATTTGATGAGTTAGTCGCTTACTTTCCTGGTGAGCAAAAGCCGATTGGTGATATTGAGTCAGATCTCGTAAAAGAAGAGAACTTCAAGGATAACTGGCGTTTTGCAATAGGGACGACCTATCAAGTTAATAACGACTGGGTTGTTCGTGGTGGTGTTGCGCTAGATAAAACGGCAGTAGAAGATGAGTACCGTACCATCACTATTCCTGATTCAGACCGTATTTGGTTTAGTGCAGGTGCAGGTTATCAAGCAACTAAGAAGCTGACATTAGATTTTGCTGTTACTTATATTAAGGCTCATGGCGACGCACCTATCAATGAATCAATGAACCTTCTTGGCATGGCACAAGTCAACTTTGATGGCGAAGCGAGTGGTGATGTTTGGCTAGTTGGTGCTCAGCTAAGTTATAGAATGTAATTTTGAAAAATGTTGCTTAAACCAAGCGATTTGAAGCCTCACTGATGTGGGGCTTTTTTTATCTCGATAATATTTATTGGATCTATGAACTTCATCGGATTATATTCGTCTAATTCTCATAGTATTTTTTGGTTATATCTCATTTTTTGTCCTATTATACTGCGCCAGACTTTTGCTACTTCGCAGTGTGTTGTTAGGCGCACATTAATTTCAATAAGAGGTCAAAATGAAACCCTACCTTGTCGCCATCGGCATCGCTTTACTTCCAACATCCGTTATTGCTGCAGAGAGCTCTGCTGAGGTTGTTACCGGATTTATTACCGCTTATAACCAGCATAGCGTCAGCGCTATGGTGCAATATGTTGCAGATGATGTTCGTTGGATGCATATCTCTGGTACGAAAGTGGAAGTAGAAACCTCTGATAAGGCGCAATTTGGTGCGGCAATGACCGATTATTTTGAAACTTTAAATAATCCACAAGCGTCGATATTGCAGATGATCACTTCAGGCCATTATGTCAGTACGGTTGAGCGTATCGCTTGGAGCGCCGACGGAGAGCAATTGAGCCAGTGCAGTATTGGTAACTTTAGGATACAAGATGGCAAGATTGCCGAGTTTTGGTATTTGCCCGCTCACGCCTGCGATGAACCCGTTGATATTGATACGACTGCGACCCCTGAGCCTGACGAGACTCATCGTTAAGCGTGTGGAGTGTCCAGTGAAGAAAAAGTATGTCATAGCTCTCGATCAGGGCACTACAAGTTCTCGTACCATTATTTTTGACCACGATGCAAATATTGTGGCGACCTCTCAGCGTGAATTTACCCAAATCTATCCCAAAGCAGGTTGGGTTGAACACGATCCTATGGAGATCTGGTCATCTCAAAGCTCGACGTTAATCGAAGTGTTGGCGCGAGCAGGCATTCATAGTGATGAAGTCGCTGGAATAGGAATAACCAATCAAAGAGAAACAACGGTTGTTTGGGACAAAGAAACTGGGAAACCTATTTATAATGCGATCGTGTGGCAGTGTCGCCGCAGCCAACCCTTATGCGAGGAGTTGAAACTGCGCGGACTCGAACAATATATTCAACAAAATACCGGTTTGGTGCTTGACCCTTATTTCTCTGCGACCAAAATTCGTTGGATTTTAGATAACGTTCCAAATGCCCGTGAACAAGCAGAGGCGGGGCGCTTGCTGTTTGGCACCATAGATACTTGGCTGGTGTGGAAGCTGACCGAAGGCCGTATTCATGTGACCGACCCCACTAACGCCTCACGCACTATGCTGTTTAATATTCATCAGCAACAATGGGATGAAACCTTACTCAGAGAGCTGAATATTCCTCTTGCTATGTTGCCAGAGGTTAAACCTTCCTGTGCTGTATATGGTAATACTCGGATTGCTGGCGAGGGTGGGGAGATACCCGTTGCGGGTATGGCTGGCGATCAACAGTCGGCGCTATTTGGGCAATTGTGTATCGATGAGGGGATGGCTAAGAACACCTATGGAACGGGATGCTTCTTGCTTATGAATACCGGATTACAGGCGGTGAAATCGAATCATGGACTACTCACCACAATTGCAGTGGGGCCTCAAGGTGAGATCAACTATGCGCTAGAAGGTTCGGTGTTTATGGGAGGGGCAACTATTCAATGGTTACGTGATGAATTAGGTTTGATCCGTGATGCCCAAGATACTGAATATTTTGCTTTAAAAGTAAATGATACTAATGGTGTCTATTTGGTACCGGCTTTCGTTGGTTTAGGCGCGCCCTATTGGGATGCCAATGCGAGAGGCGCCTTGGTTGGGCTGTCGCGTGGCGCTAACCGTAATCATATTATTCGCGCTGCGCTCGAGGCTATTGCATATCAAAGTAAGGATCTGCTCGATGCCATGACTAAAGATAGCGGCGTGGAGTTAAAGCAGATAAAGGTCGATGGTGGTGCGGTTGCGAATGATTTTCTAATGCAATTTCAAGCCGATATTACCAATGTAGAAGTTCAGCGTCCGGTCGTTACCGAAACCACGGCGATGGGCGCTGCCTTTTTGTCTGGCTTGGCCGTTGGCTTTTGGCAATCCACTGCCGAGTTAAAGCACAAGGCGGGATTAGATCGTAGCTTTAAGCCGATGATTGCCGATGACGAGCGTCAACGTTTGTATTTAGGTTGGAAACAGGCCGTATCACAAGTCACGGATAAATAAATTTAATTTAGGTTTAATAGATAAGCGCAGATTAAGCGCTACCAATATCTATACATCAATATCGATATGAGGAAGTGGAGAAGAGATAACCTCTTCTTGTATCTTTTGCTGTTCCTCCTCTTTTTTGGCTTTACCTCGACGATCCCCTCGTGACGTTGTACGGCGTTCAAGATGACGGCGACGCTCGAGATGTGGTGGAAGCTGAGATTGAGGCGCCTCATGACTATCGGCATGAATGCTATCGATGTCTTCGGTTTGTTCCACTACTCTTTTTCGCTTATCGACCTTGACTACAGGTCTTGCCAACATGGCATACAAGCTATCCAACGCAACCATATTGTCCTCCATTAATGACTAAATAACTGCTCCTAGTGTTATATCGGCCGTTTCTGGTTGAATTTTAGTCTATTTATTGCTTTTTATGTGTGTTTCAGTTTTGACCGTATGTCTTATATTAGTCGTTCACTCGTATCATTATATGAAAAAGACATATTATTGCATTTTCCAATGACGTAACTGAGCAGAGCTAATCAGTGACACTTCGCCGCTAATGTTTAGATGTTGGCAGCTAAGACGAATGCCCTCCTCAAGGTGTTGTGGTCGAAGCTTACTTAGTTCCTCTTGAGTCGGTTGTGGCGGGTTGTTGAGGATTTTTATTCGGCACATTCCGCATTGGCCACCGCCGCCACATTGAGTTCTGATGCGCTCTTTTTTGTGGTTCAAATTGTCGAGCAAACTTAGGTGGTGCAGTGTTAGGTGCTCAAGAGTTTCGCCTTGAGGAGAGAGTAACGTGATCTGCTGGTTCTTTTGTTTATTGCTCTGTTTGTTATTGATTAAGCGATAATGCCCCGCTTTGATCTGGCGCAGCATTATTGTCATGCCACTCAAACCTAAGATAAAGGCAAGCAGCGCAATCGTCCGGACAGCGAGGTGATTAAAGCTCAAGCCATTGCTTGGGAAGTAGTCGATAAAATGCAACATGAAGAGCAGTTGTTTGAGGCGAGATCCCCTATTCTCATGGGCTTTTACTTCACCGGTATTGGCATCGATATAGATTGATGTCGCCAGTTCATCGTTGGTGTCGAGCCTAAGTAGCATAGGACTCGCAGCATATTTTTGTGCCTCGCCAGCAGCGGGTTGTGGTGGGCTGATTAATCCAGGTCCCTTGTAGCTAGCTTGAGCAAGTTGCGTAATTTGCTGTTCGCTAAGTCTTAAAGGGCTGAGATCTGCTCCCCAATAGCTGTGAGTTGCGGCTGCGGTTTTTATCCTGATTATAGGATCGTCAAGTAGAGTGCTGAGAGTCACTGATTGAACAGACTCATTGGCGAGTTGTAGTAATACTGGTGTGATGTTCAGTATCTCAATTTCACTCGACTTGGCTGTAATGCGAGCGTCGATGTTAGTGCGGTAACGATTGGCATTAAAGTAGTCTTCATTTACCAAATTGAAGGCGAGTCCAGTCACAATCCAAATCAGCATTTGTCCGCCGATAATCAATGCTAGCCAACGGTGTAAAGTGCGAGCCTGTATCATGATGTTTTGCTCGCAGGTTTTTGAAAAGCGATGAACAATAGACAGACACCACTAAGGGCGGCCAGCAGCGAGATAATACTTATTGCTGTGAGTAGTGGATTATGGATATTTTCACGTTCGTCGTAATCCATGATATGTAGCATCCACATGAAATCAAAAATACGCCAATAAGCATGGCGTTTACTCACTAATTCGCCAGTAGTTGCCGAAATATAGAGACGAGTGTCGAGAGCGTTATTTAGATTGACTTGCCAAAGGGGTAAAGCGCGAGCGCTGATCTCATTGGGTGGGTTAGTCGTCAGTAAGATCGCTTCAACTTGCTCAGTTGAGCCAGTGTATAAAAGCTTAGCGAGTGACAGGGCTTCTTCTTTGGTGATATTAGCGACAGGTTTTCCTGTTAAGGCTGAGATCACCTGTAACTGTTTATCGATTGTGATCTTATATCTAGGTTCAATCGCCGATGCATACAAGGTAATACTGTTGGCGCTAGGGTAGATTGCAGACAGCTCTGCGAAGCTTAATACATCGCCTGAAATATCGAGTTCTAGCTTATCGCTACTAACTAAATGCTGGCCTCGAATAAAATCGATCTCCATTAATACCATGTAGAGACCGGAGATAAGCCAGAGCAATAGCTGAATACTGATGGCCAAGGTCAGCCATTTGTGTGATTTTCGAATCCAATTACGCTGAGTGCTAGTGAACATAGTTTTCGTTTTTATTGCACATCCTATGGGAGATGACTTTGAGGCTCAAGTTATTTTTTACCTGCTAACAATCAGTTATCCAAGAACGATTGGCTAGCTTTTCATTTGAGCGTTTAAAAGAGCTAAACGGCATGAATTTGGGCCTAAGATCCACTTTAGGATCATTTAGCTCGATCTAACTGCTTACTTCTGTTTGTTTTTCCAACATATTCAGTTTTAAAACCCCACTTTTAACCTCGCAACGACACCGTTATCAAAAATTTACAACCATGCTGCGAACCCGCTTGAATACTGGATTTATAAATAGTTTCATCCCTTGACAATGCTTGCGTTGTATCTCTAAACTTAGCATTCGTGGGAAATTGTGGATATTTGTGGATCTATTAATTCAAACAGGGACTGATTAACGTGTTTCGTGGGGCAAGCGCTATTAACCTTGATACCAAAGGGCGGATCGCCATTCCAAAGCGATACCGAGAGACGCTGCACGTCGAATTTAATAGCCAATTAGTGATTACCGTTGACTTTCAATCTGCCTGTTTGTTGCTGTATCCACTCGAAGCTTGGAAGACAATCGAAGCCAAGCTGTTGCAACTTTCAGATACCCAAAGACCAGAGCGAGCCATGAAACGGCTACTGCTTGGTTACGCCCATGAGTGTGAATTAGACAGTAACGGCCGTCTGTTGTTACCACCGCCTTTGCGTCAGTATGCCAATTTAGATAAGCATGCCATGTTGGTGGGTCAACTAAATAAATTCGAGCTTTGGGATGAAGCTGCATGGCAGCAACAGATCGAGCTTAGCCGCGAAGCGATTCAGAGTGAAGCATTTGTTGAAAGCGAACGTTTGGCGGACTTCTCTTTGTAGCGAAGAGATTAACTTAATAGATAGAAGAGAGCGATGACTCAAGAATTTGCGCATTTATCCGTACTGTTAACTGAAACCGTAGCTGGGCTCAATATTAAGCCGGATGGTATCTATATTGACGGCACGTTTGGCCGTGGTGGTCATTCTCGTGAAGTGCTTAAGCAACTTGGTGAGCATGGACGATTAATTGCTATCGATAGAGATCCTCAAGCTATCGCTGCTGCAGAGCAGTTTGCCGATGACCAGCGTTTCTCCATCGTTCATGGTGGTTTCGGCCAGTTGGCACAATATGTCAATGAGCTTAATCTCAAAGGAAAAATCGACGGTATCTTATTCGATTTTGGGGTCTCTTCACCTCAGCTTGATGATGCCGAGCGCGGTTTTAGTTTTTTGCGTGATGGTCCACTCGATATGCGGATGGATAATTCTCAAGGTGAAACCGCTGCGCAGTGGCTTGCTCGTGCAGAGATAGAGGATATGGCATGGGTATTTAAAACCTATGGTGAAGAAAAAAATGCACGTCATATTGCGCGCTGCATTGCCGCCGACAGAGAGAAAACTCCATTTTTGCGTACCAAGGAGTTGGCGGATTTAATCGCAAGGATCAGTAAGAGTAAAGAGCGTAATAAGCATCCGGCGACCCGAGTATTTCAGGCCATTCGTATCTACATTAATAGCGAATTAGAGCAGATAGATCAGGCCCTAGAAGGCGCGGTAACGGTGTTAGCTCCCCAGGGGCGTTTATCGGTGATCAGTTTTCACTCTTTAGAAGATCGCATGGTTAAACGTTTTATTCGTCGTCATAGTCAGGGCGAGTCTGTGCCTCATGGTTTGCCGATCACCGAGGCAGAAATTAACAAGACCAGATTGCTTAAGGCGGTAGGAAAGGCGACCAAGCCTTCTGCCGAAGAGATAGAGCGTAACGCCAGAGCAAGAAGCTCAGTGCTGCGAGTGGCTGAAAGATTAGATTATTAACTGTGTTTGGCACATATCGAGTTAAGGGGCGGCGCTAGTGAGTAAATCGCAACTAAACCTAACCCGAATTGTTTTACTGGATCTCTGGCATCACAAATGGGTGCTGTTGCTGGCTGCTATCGTGTTAGCGAATGCGGTTTTAGTTGTGTATACCAGCCATGCTAGTCGTAAGTACACCACCCAGTGGGATCAGTTATTACAGGAAAGAGATCGACTCGATATTGAGTGGCGTAATTTGCTACTCGAAGAGCAATCGCAATCGGAGCACAGTCGCGTGACCCGTATTGCAACTAAAGAGCTAAATATGAGCAGGCCGCTGCCCAATGAAGAAGTGGTGGTAAGAGTACCGTGAATAAGCAGGCTAAACGTAAGCAAAAACCACAACTGTTCCACTGGCGTTTATACGTCGTGGTGGCTTTTGTGTGTGTGTTGTTTACCAGTTTAGTGGGCCGAGCCGCATATATTCAGATCATTGAACCCGAAAAACTGCGCCATGAGAGTGACATGCGCACCTTGCGTACAACGAGCCGCGAAGTGCATCGCGGTATGATCACCGATCGTAATGGTGAGATGCTCGCGGTGAGCGTGCCAGTTAAAGCCGTTTATGCCGACCCGAAAGTGGTTCATGACAAAGATGGTTTTGCCGATATGCGTCGCTGGCAGGCGTTAGCCGATGTGTTACACGAGCCCAAAGATGACATTCTAGAGCGAGTACAATCCAATCCTAAGAAGCGATTTACTTACCTAAAACGTCAAGTGACTCCTGCGGTCGCTGAATATATCAAACAGCTAAAATTGCCTGGTGTTTACCTTAAATCAGAATCACGTCGCTACTATCCAACCAGTGAAATTACCGCACAACTTGTTGGGTTAACTAACATCGACGACATCGGTATCGAAGGCATAGAGAATACCTACAATAATTGGTTAACAGGAACACCGACTAAACAGAAGGTGCGTAAGTCCCGCGACGGTCATGTGGTTGAGCGTCTCGATACTGTACAAACCGGTGAAAACTCAAATGATTTAGTGCTCAGTATCGATCAGCGAATTCAGCAGTTAGCCTATCGTGAGATCAAGCGAGCGACTGAAATTAATCAGGCGACATCGGCATCAATTGTTGTGCTCGATGTGCACACTGGCGAAGTGTTGGCGATGGCTAATACACCATCTTACAATCCTAATTCTCGCGATAATTTACAGAGTTATCGTATGCGTAATCGCGCATTGACCGATGCCTATGAGCCGGGGTCGACCATTAAACCTCTTGTGGTCGCGGCCGCATTAGAAGCTGGCACTATCGAAGAAGATCAAATATTTAAGACACATCCCGGGCGTATTCGCATCGGTGGAAAGATTGTTCGTGACGGCCGTAATTACGGTGATATGAGCTTAGGCGATGTATTGGTGCACTCAAGCAATGTGGGGATGACACAGATTGCCTTGTCCATGCCAGTGCAGGAGTTACTGGGTTACTACCAATCTATGGGGCTGGGTAACTACTCTGGAATTAATTTGCCTGGCGAGAGCGCAGGAATTATTCAAGACCGCCGTCGTTGGTCCGATTTCGAACGCGCGACCTTGTCATTCGGGTACGCATTGACTGTGACGCCGCTACAGATCGCGCGCATGTATGCCATGTTGGGTAGTGGTGGTGTGCTATATCCCTCTTCTATTTTAAAACTCAAACAAGCACCTGAAGGCGAGCAAGTGATCTCACCTCATGTGGCACAGAGCGTGATGGAGATGCTTGTGGGTGTTACTGAGCCGGGTGGAACGGCGAAGAAAGCTCATATCGATGGCTATCCAGTTGCAGGCAAAACTGGTACAGCGCGTAAGGCCGTCGCAGGTGGTTACGGTGAAGATTATGTTGCCCTATTTGCAGGCGTCGCGCCGGTACACAATCCAAGACTTGCTATGGTCGTTGTCGTTAATGAGCCAAAAGGTGATCGTTATTATGGCGGCGATGTTGCTGCTCCCGTGTTTGCCAAAGTGATGTCAGGTGCACTACAGATGTTAAATGTTGAGCCCATTAGCGCTCGTGAAAAAATTAAATTGGCGGGCAATGTAAGGAGAGGCGAATGATGTTAATCCGTGATCTGCTTGCGCCTTGGTTTCATTATTCTGGCCCTGAGTCTATGACTCATCTGAGTCTTGATAGTCGTGAGATCACGCCAGGTTTTGTCTTCGTCGCTGTGCCTGGGCATCAAACCGATGGGCGTCAGTTTATTGAGGCTGCACTGAGTAAAGGTGCTGTCGCTGCCTTGGTTCACACAGATGACCCTCAGCAACATGGCAAAGTCAGTCGTGACGCTGGTTTGCAGATCCAATTTTTTCAACTATCGCGTCAGCTGTCAGCATTAGCATCCCAGGTCTATAGCCTCGGCATTGAACGTACCAAGTTGATTGGGGTGACGGGAACCAATGGCAAAACCTCGGTGACTCAGTTAATCGCTCAGTTATGTGATGCCATGGCACTCAAAAGTGCAGTCATGGGAACCTTAGGTAACGGTTTGTGGGGAGCCTTGACTGAGAGTGGTAATACCACGGCAGATCCGATAACTGTGATGCGTCAAATCCATGATTTTGATGAGCAAGGCGCTAAAGTGTGTGCAATGGAAGTCTCTAGTCATGGTCTAGTTCAAGGGCGTGTCGATGCGGTGCCGTTTGATGTGGCAGTGTTTACCAATCTCAGTCGTGATCATCTCGATTATCATGGCACTATGGATGCGTACGGAGCAGCCAAACAACGTCTATTTCGTTTTAGTTCGTTATCGAATGGCTTACTCAATGTCGATGATCCTATCGGTCTGCAATGGTTACAAGACAGGCGCGATAATGGCTTGATCGGCTTTAGTGTTTTAGGAAACGCCCATGCCACTATCTACACCAAGGCTGTAAAACAGCATGCCAATGGCGTGAGCGCTACCTTGGTCTGGCCCGAAGGTGAGGCTTTAATCGACTCTCCTTTACTTGGGATATTCAATCTCTCCAATTTGGTCGCCGCACTGGGTGCACTGTATCTGTGTGGTTATTCGATGACCGAATTGCTAAAGCATGTTTCTACTTTGCGTCCAGTTGCTGGTCGAATGGAGCGTTTTACCGCTCAAAATGGGGTTACTCTCGTTGTCGATTATGCCCATACCCCAGATGCTATCGAACAATCCTTAAAGGCATTGAGAGGCCACTGTAAAGGCAAACTCTGGTGTCTTTTTGGTTGCGGTGGTGATCGTGATAAAGGCAAGCGTCCTTTGATGGCACAAGCTGCAGAAGCTAACGCCGATTGTGTCATGGTTACCAGTGATAATGCTCGTAGCGAAGATCCTCAGTTAATTATCAAGGATGTACTTAACGGTTTATCTCGCCCGCAGGTGGCGTTGACTGAAGTCGATCGTCAAAAGGCGATAGAACAATTGGTGACACTGGCTTCGTCTGGCGATCTTATCTTACTGGCAGGCAAAGGACATGAGACTTACCAAGAAATAGCGGGTAAGCGTCTAGATTATGATGAGCGAGCGTTTGCTGAAGCGATCTCAAGGAGAGCACTATGATCTCCTTGAGCCTATCTACACTTGCTGCGCACTTAGATGCAAGCTTAGTTGGACAAGATGTCACGATTAAAGCGATCTCCACAGATAGCCGTGAAGTCGATGCAGATACTCTGTTTGTTGCATTGAGAGGTGAGCGTTTCGATGCTCATGATTTTGCTCAAACGGCGGTCAACAATGGCGCCAGAGCACTATTGGTTGAGCGTGAACTTCCTGTAGCCGTCCCACAGCTGGTGGTGGCTAACAGTCAGAAGGCGATGGGGCAGATTGGTGCTTATATAAAGCAAACCATAGCACCTAAATCGGTTGCATTAACGGGGTCAAACGGTAAAACCAGCGTCAAAGAGATGGTGGCGACGATTTTGTCTCAATCCCACTCAGTGCTCTATACCGCGGGAAATTTCAATAATGAAGTGGGTGTGCCTTTAACTCTGCTGCGCCTAGAGCCCCAACATGAATATGGAGTGTTCGAATTAGGAGCAAACCATCTCGGAGAGATTAATTACACTTCATCTTTGGTGCAACCTGATGTGGCAATGGTTAATAATGTCGCCTCGGCGCATCTTGAAGGTTTTGGCTCGTTAGAAGGCGTTGCTAAGGCAAAATCAGAGATTTTTAATCATCTAGCGGCTGACGGTATTGCGGTGATTAACGGCGATGATGAATTTGCCGATGTTATGCGAAAGGCGGCAAAAGCGTATCGACAACTTTCTTTCTCTAGCCAAGGTCAAGTTGCGGATGTATCAGCGACTGAATTGCATGCCGATATCGTTGGACGTTATCAGTTTCAATTGACCTACAAGGACGAAGTGAGGCCTGTTATCTTGCCTTTATCTGGTCGTCATCAGGTGAGTAATGCTCTGGCGGCAACCTCTATCTGCTTGGCGCTCGGTTTGAGTCTCGATGAGATAGTGGCTGGCCTTAAATTACTCACACCAGTCAAGGGGCGGATGCTGCCAATTCAGCTAGGTCGAATACTATTAATCGATGATAGCTATAACGCCAATCCTGCCTCGGTAGGCGCAGCAATTGACTGGCTTCAAGAAATTGAAGGAAATCGTTGTATAGTGCTGGGCGATTTGGGGGAATTAGGGGACAATGCGGCCCTTTTACATCGGCAATTAGGCGAAAAAGCTAAATTGCAGGGGATCGATGCGTTGTTCTCGCTAGGAGAGCTTAGCCGAAATAGCAGTGAGGCATTTTCGGGGCAACATTTTACCCATTTAGATGAGTTAGTAGTCGGTTTGATTAATTATTTTAACCAGTTAACAGGAAATGTGACTGTGTTAGTTAAAGGTTCTCGTAGCGCTAAAATGGAGCGAGTTGTCGAAGCCTTAAATGTCGCCTTTGAGCGCAAGGAGTTGTTTTAATGCTGGTTTATCTGGCTGAGTATTTAACCCAATTTTATTCAGGGTTTAACGTATTTTCCTACGTCACATTTAGGGCCATTCTTGGCCTGCTAACTGCCATGGTATTTAGCCTTTGGTGGGGACCTAAAATGATCGAGCGTCTGCAAATGTTGCAGATAGGTCAAGTTGTCCGTAACGATGGGCCGGAATCTCATTTCAGTAAGCGGGGAACCCCGACTATGGGCGGCTTACTCATCTTGGCTGGCGTGTTTATCAGTGTGCTGCTTTGGGGCGATCTCGGTAGCCGTTACGTATGGGTGATGCTGTTTGTATTAGGCGCATTTGGCTTAATTGGCTTTATTGACGACTACCGTAAGGTGGTACGGAAAGATACTAAGGGATTGATCGCTCGCTGGAAATATATTTTGCAGTCCCTTGCCGCCCTCGCGATTGCCTTTTACCTCTATGCATCGGCGCAAGACGTGGGTGAAACCCAACTGGTTGTGCCATTTTTCAAAGATGTGATGCCCCAGCTCGGTGTGTTTTTCATCGTGCTAGCCTACTTCACCATCGTTGGTGCGAGTAATGCGGTTAACCTAACTGACGGATTAGATGGCCTGGCCATTATGCCGACTGTGATGGTTGCGGCGGCATTTGCTTTGATTGCCTATTTATCGGGACACGTTCAGTTTGCAAACTATCTCCATCTTCCCTATTTACAAGGCTCGGGCGAGTTAGTGATCGTCTGCACCGCAATAGTCGGCGCAGGTTTGGGCTTCCTATGGTTTAACACTTACCCAGCGCAAGTTTTTATGGGTGATGTAGGCTCTTTGTCTCTCGGCGCGGCCTTAGGAACGATTGCCGTTTTGGTGCGTCAAGAGATCCTATTAGTGATTATGGGTGGCGTATTTGTGATGGAGACTGTGTCGGTGATCTTGCAGGTCGGGTCATACAAACTACGTGGTCAGCGCATTTTTAGAATGGCACCAATACATCATCATTATGAATTGAAAGGTTGGCCTGAGCCTCGAGTGATCGTTCGCTTTTGGATTATCTCACTGTTTTTAGTGTTGCTAGGTCTAGCAACCTTAAAGCTAAGGTAAAACGCTATGGCAAGTTGTTATACGCACGTCGTTTTAGGCCTGGGAGCAACAGGGCTCTCCGTGGTGCGTTATTTGACTAAGCAGGGCATTACGCCGTTGGTGATGGATAGTCGCGAGCACCCGCCCGGACGCGAACAGCTAACTGTTGAATTTCCTGAGGTGTTGTTGATCACTGGCGGATTTGATTGTCGCTATTTGGTACAAGCGAGTCAGATTGTTATTAGTCCCGGTATTCCTATGGATACGCCAGAGATCCGTGCGGCCTTAGATATGGGGATTGATATTGTCGGTGACGTTGAGCTTTTTGCACGCGCTATCGCGGATAAGGCGCCTTGTGTCATAGGAATTACTGGATCGAATGGTAAGTCTACTGTGACGACGCTGGTTGGGCAGATGGCGGCTAAGTCAGGGATCAACTATGCCGTGGGCGGTAACATAGGTATTCCTGTGTTGGATCTACTTGATAAAGATTATGAACTTTATGTTCTTGAGCTTTCTAGCTTTCAGCTTGAAACAACTAAAAGCCTACATTGCATTAGCGCTACTTGCCTGAACATCAGTGAAGATCACATGGATCGATATTCTGATATAGATGCCTATCGTCAGGCCAAATTGAATTTATATCAGCAGTCTAAGTTGGCTGTCGTTAATCGCGACGACTTACTGACACTGCCAAACGAGCCCATGAATCAAACCAGTTTTGGTTTATCAGTTCCAGATGGCGATGAGTGGGGAATCGATCACGGTATTTTGGTTCATGGCGCAACTGAATATGTTGCGGTGGAAGATATCGCATTAGTCGGTAGCCATAACCAGGCTAATTTATTGGTCGCGATGGCATTGGCTGACAGTGTTGGGATAGAAAAGGCGGCAATGATCGAGGTGGCGACCCAGTTTACAGGGCTTGCACATCGTTGCGAGTTGGTTGCGAAGCTACATGGGGTCAGCTTTGTTAATGACTCTAAAGCTACCAACGTTGGTGCTACGGTCGCGGCACTCAATGGGTTATCGGCCCATAAAGGAGAGATCATCCTTATTGCTGGCGGCGAAGGCAAAGGCGCCGATTTTACTCAGCTTTCTGAGGCATTCCAAGATGTCAGCCAACTTATCACCTTAGGTAAAGATGGCGATAAGATCGCGGCGATATTTGAGGGTGCGATCAAGGTTGAATCAATGGCAGAAGCGGTCACTCAAGCTGCAGCACTGGCTAAAGAGGGGGATATTGTGTTGCTGTCGCCCGCATGTGCGAGCTTAGATATGTATAGCAACTTCATGGCTCGTGGCGATGATTTTAGAGCACAAGTTGCAGCACTAGATGCTGGGGCTGTCAATGCGTAACGATGAGCGTCAGCTCAACTTATTTGGTGGCTCACTCGCTTGGTCGCTACCAAGTCTGTTTAGTCAGCGTGAAGCGCCTGGGATGCAGCTCTATGACAGATCTCTGTTGTTTGCTGTGATGTCGCTGATTGGTTTCGGTTTTATTATGGTCATGTCGGCGTCTATGCCCGAGGCGCAGAGTTTAACCGGGAATCCATACCATTTTGTATGGCGTCATATTGCTTATATCACGGGCTGCGTCGTTATTGCAGCAGTTGTATTACAGATTGAAATGCATCGTTGGCAACAACTGAGTCCGATATTGCTGTTAGTCGTTGGCATTATGTTATTGGCCGTGCCGATCGTTGGTACTACAGTTAACGGCGCGACTCGCTGGTTATCGGTTGGGCCTATTCGGATCCAGGTAGCCGAGTTAGCTAAGTTTGCCTTTGCCATCTATATGGCGGGTTATCTCGTTAGGCGGCACCAAGAGGTACGAGAGAACGCTAAAGGCTTCTATAAACCCATCGCAGTATTTGCGGTTTATGCCTTTTTGATCTTACTGCAACCAGATTTAGGCACGGTTGTGGTTTTATTCGTCGGCACAGTTGGTTTGCTGTTTTTGGCGGGGGCGAGATTACTCGACTTTTTTGCGTTGATCTTGACTGGTGCAATGGCATTTGTGGGTTTGGTCCTGCTAGAGCCGTACCGGATGCGACGAGTTACTTCGTTCATGGATCCGTGGCAAGACCCTTTCGGTAGCGGCTATCAGTTGACCCAATCACTGATGGCATACGGTCGTGGCGATTGGTTAGGCCAAGGTTTGGGCAACAGTATTCAGAAGTTGGAATATTTGCCTGAAGCACACACAGATTTTATCTTCGCCGTGATCGGAGAGGAGCTTGGGTTCATCGGCATTATTGTAGTGTTGTCAGTTTTACTGTTTGTGGCACTAAGGGCGATAAAATTAGGCAATTTGTGTTTGCTTAGAGATAGCGCGTTTGAAGGCTATTTAGCTTACTCAATTGGCATCTGGATCTGCTTTCAAACTGTGGTGAATGTTGGCGCCAGTATTGGCATGTTACCCACAAAAGGGCTAACGCTGCCTTTTATTAGTTATGGCGGCAGTAGTTTATGGGTGATGACCGCAGCAGCAATGTTGCTCATTAGAATTGACCATGAACGACGTTTAGGCCTTATTCAGGCGGTACAAGGTAAGGTGAAATAATGGCCTTAGAAAAACGAATTTTGATCATGGCTGGTGGCACGGGTGGACATGTATTTCCGGCGTTAGCTGTGGCTAAGCATTTGGTAAAACAAGGTTGGAAAGTACGCTGGCTCGGCACCGCCGAGCGGATGGAGGCTCGCTTAGTACCGCAACATGGGTTTGATATCGATTTCATCGATATCAAAGGTGTGCGTGGAAATGGCGTGATCCGGAAATTGGCCGCACCATTTAAGATCCTGCGCTCAATTATGCAGGCACGTGATGTGATCAAAGAGTTTAAGCCTGATGTTGTCTTAGGCATGGGCGGATTTGCAAGTGGTCCAGGTGGTGTTGCAGCGCGATTAAGTGGTATTCCACTAGTGCTACACGAGCAAAATGCCATCCCAGGGATGACCAATAAGCTGCTATCGCGTATCGCAAGTCGAGTGTTATGTGCGTTTCAAAATACCTTTGAATCTGGCGCTGAAGTTGTAGGTAACCCAATTAGAACTGAGCTGATCGCATTGGGTCAGCAAGATGCTGTCAACGCAGAAGACGATGCGCTAAGGGTCTTGGTCGTTGGCGGCAGTCTTGGGGCTAAGGTGTTTAACGATTTAATGCCTGCGGTCACTGCTGCGGTGAGTAAGCATCATTCGATTACGGTATGGCATCAAGTCGGCAAGGGTAATTTGGCGACTGTTGAAGGTGAGTATCAACAACTTGGCCATTCGGGCAGCGTAAAGGTTGCTGAGTTTATTGATGATATGGAAGCTGCATATCGCTGGGCTGATGTGGTGCTATGCAGAGCCGGCGCGCTCACCGTTTCAGAAGTGGCTGCGGTCGGCTTACCCAGTTTGTTGGTTCCTTATCCCCATGCGGTGGATGATCATCAAACCAAAAATGCCCAAGTATTAGTTGAAGCTGGCGGTGCCTTTTTATTACCGCAAGCCGTATTAGATAGTGAAAAGTTGATCAGCAAATTAGAGATGCTGGCCTCAGATAGACTGGCCCTAGATGAAATGGGGGCATTAGCGAAAAGTGTTGCAGTACTAGATGCAACAGACAGAGTCGCTGAGGTTTGTATTGCGCTGGCAAATAAGGATTCAAATGAGTAAAGCCGAAGAGAAATACGCACAATTGAGAACGTTTATCCCAGAGATGCGTCGTGTAAAGCAGATCTATTTTGTTGGGATTGGCGGTGCGGGTATGGGCGGCATTGCTGAAGTATTGCTAAATGAAGGGTATCGCTTAAGTGGTTCTGATATTGCGGAGAATGCGGTGACCACCCGATTAAGACGCTTAGGAGCTAATGTCTATATTGGCCATCAGGCCGAACAAGTTCAAGGTGCCGATGTGGTGGTGGTATCGACTGCGATTGATGCAAGCAATCCAGAGATTATGGCTGCCAAAGAGCTGCGTATTCCCATTGTTCGCCGAGCGGAGATGCTGGCTGAATTGATGCGCTATCGTCATGGTGTTGCCGTTGCTGGTACTCATGGTAAGACCACGACCACAAGTTTAATCGCCAGTATTTATGCCCAGGCTGAGCGCGATCCGACTTTTGTTATCGGTGGCTTGCTTAACAGTGCTGGTACAAATGCGCGATTGGGTAAGAGTCGTTACCTTATTGCCGAAGCCGATGAAAGCGATGCCAGCTTCTTGCATCTGCAACCTATGGTCAGCGTGGTAACCAATATTGAAGCTGATCATATGGATACCTATGAAGGCGATTTTGAAAAGTTGAAATCTACCTTCGTCGACTTTTTGCATAATCTGCCTTTTTATGGTGTTGCAGTTACCTGTATCGATGACCCTGTCGTTAGAGAGTTATTACCGAGGATTGCCCGAAAAGCAGTGACATACGGTTTTAGTGAAGATGCGGATGTGCAGGCACTTAATTTTGTTCAGCAAGGTTATAGCAGCAGCTTTACGGTACGCCGCCAAGGTTTGGATGATCTCGAACTGAAGGTCAATCTACCTGGTCAGCATAATGTGCTTAACGCGCTGGCAGCAATTGCGGTCGCAACAGAAGATGAGATTGAAGATGCGGCAATCGTTAAAGCCTTAGCTGAGTTTCAAGGGATTGGTCGTCGTTTTCAACAGCTTGGCGAATTCGCTATCGACGCTGGCGATGTGATGCTAGTCGATGACTACGGGCATCATCCAAGTGAAGTGGCCGCAACCATTAAGGCGGCCCGTTCAGGATGGCCTGAAAAACGCTTAGTTATGATCTACCAACCGCATCGTTATAGTCGAACCCGTGATCTTTATGAGGATTTTGTCGAGGTTTTAGCTCAGGTCGATTGCTTGGTACTGCTTGATGTCTATGCCGCGGGTGAAACACCTGTGCCGGGTGCCGATAGTAGAGCCTTATGTCGTTCCATAAGACAGCGTGGACAACTTGAACCTATTTTTGTTGCCGATCCTGAGCAGTTACAGACAATTTTATCCAGTGTGTTACAGGGCGGAGATCTGTTGCTGACTCAAGGAGCGGGTAATATTGGCGCAATCAGTCGTCAGCTAGCCGACTCGAATCTGCTGTTTGAGCAGGCTCAGTAATGCCGTTTTGTTGTGCGGATTTATAGGCAGATGATGAAGCTTTTGACGCTATGGCAGAGGTCGCTATAATGACCGGTTATTTACGGCAGCATATGAATAATGATTTGGTTGTTTTTTGTACTGAAAATAGTGTGTTAGGGCGATAACTAATGTCCTGGAGTGACGTGGGGATTGGCTGGAAAAATAGACTGAGACAGGTTGATTGGTATCTCTGTTTCGGTTTGATTTTTCTGTTCCTCGTTCTCTGTGGATTATGCATTGGGGGCTGGAAGCTTCATTTGGTGTTAAATGATGCAGATGCACTGCCCATTGAGGCGGTGGCGATTAAAGGTGAGAGGCGTTTTACGTCCGACCAAGAGATCCAAGATGCCTTGCAAGATTTAATGCAGCGCAGTTTTTTTTCGGCAGACGTTAACCAGGTACAGCAAGCGTTAGAGGCGTTACCTTGGGTTTATCAAGCATCGGTTCGGCGCGAATGGCCCGCAAAATTGAAAGTGTACTTGGTTGAACAAACCGCGGTGGCTCACTGGAATGGAACTGATTGGCTTAACGATCAAGGACAGGCATTTAAAGCACCGATGAAAGAAGGGGTGGGTGAACTACCTCATCTAGCTGGCCCTGAAGATCAGGCATCATCGGTACTGAGCAATTACCAGTTGGTCAGTGAGTTATTAGGAATAAATGGTTTCAAACTAAGCCACTTAGAGTTGAGTCCTAGGCATGCATGGCTGGGTGTACTAGACAGCGGCATAGAATTGAAATTAGGACGAGAAGATAAAATGGCAAGGGTTCAACGCTTTATTGATGTGTACCCCACACTGGTAAAGCAGGGAAAGCCCTTTGCTAGAGTAGATTTGCGCTACGATACCGGATTGGCCGTAGGTTGGGATGATGCACAAGAAGAGAGCCGTTAATTAATGACCAAGAATCAAGATAGAAATCTGATCGTTGGATTAGACATAGGAACATCTAAAGTTGCTGTGATCATTGGCGAGGTGCTACCTGACGGAGAGATCAGTGTGGTCGGCTTAGGTAGCCATCCTTCTCGTGGAATGGACAAAGGTGGTGTGAACGATCTTGATTCCATTGTACGTAGCGTCCAACGAGCGCTCGATCAAGCGGAGTTAATGGCCGATTGCCAGGTCGCCTCTGTCTATTTGGGGATCTCAGGTAAGCATATCGAGTGTCAAAACGAAAATGGCATGGTATCGATCAATGACGAAGAGGTGACTCAGGAGGATGTGGATAATGTGATTCACACCGCTCGTTCAGTGAAGATCCCGACCGAGCGTCGTATTTTGCATGTACTACCACAGGAATATGCCATCGATGTGCAAGATGGAATTAAGAGTCCTATTGGCATGTCGGGTATGCGTATGGAAGCCAAGGTGCATATTGTCACTTGTGCTAATGACATGGCGAAGAACATTACCAAGAGTGTTGAGCGATGCGGTCTAAAGGTTGATGACTTGGTATTTTCGGCAATTGCATCTGCCGACTCAGTGCTCACCGATGATGAGAAAGATCTTGGTGTATGTCTGGTCGATATGGGCGGTGGTACCACAGACATCACTATCTATACCAATGGTGCGCTTAGGCATTGTGCAGTTGTGCCGGTCGCAGGTAACCAAGTGACTAGCGATATTGCCAAGATTTTCCGTACGCCGTTATCGCATGCAGAACAGATCAAAGTGCAATATGCCAGTGCCAGAAGTTCAATGGTCAGTCGTGAAGACAGTATCGAAGTGCCATCGGTTGGTGGACGTCCATCACGTACCATGTCTCGCCATACCTTGGCTGAAGTGGTCGAGCCTAGATACCAAGAGTTGTTTGAATTGGTACGTAAAGAATTAAGAGACTGTGGCCTTGAAGATCAAGTTGCCGCAGGGATTGTATTAACAGGTGGTACGGCCTCTATTGAAGGTGCGGTGGATGTTGCTGAAGCGACATTTGGTATGCCAGTACGAGTGGCCGAGCCATTACCTGTAAAAGGTTTATTTGAATATGTGAACCAACCCATCTACTCCACAGGTGTTGGGTTGTTACATTATGGTGCAAGAAGGGTCATTGAACGTCAGTTCGAACGACCAGAGCGTCAAGGGGTAACCAGTCTTTGGAATCGGGTCCAAAGTTGGTTTAAGGGCGAGTTTTAAGCTTAATAACGCAGACTAAACGGAGATAATACCATGTTTGAGATCATGGATAGCCATTCAGATGAGGCGGTGATTAAAGTCATCGGTGTTGGCGGTGGCGGCGGAAACGCCGTAGAACATATGGTAAAGCACAACATCGAAGGTGTTGAGTTTGTTGCCACAAATACAGATGCACAGGCGCTACGCAAGTCAGCGGCTGGCACAACCATTCAGTTAGGCCGAGATGTCACTAAAGGCCTTGGTGCTGGGGCTAACCCAGAGATCGGGCGTCTAGCGGCTGAAGAGGATAGAGAAAATATTCGTAATGCGATTAAAGGATCTGACATGATCTTTATTGCAGCGGGTATGGGCGGTGGTACGGGTACCGGCGCAGCACCAGTGGTGGCAGAAATTGCTCGTGAAGAGGGCATTCTAACCGTTGCTGTAGTGACTAAACCTTTTCCTTTCGAAGGCAAGAAGCGTATGGCCTATGCCGACCAAGGTATCGAAATGCTCGCTAAGCATGTCGACTCTTTGATCACTATTCCAAACGAGAAATTGCTAAAAGTATTAGGTCGCGGCACCTCTTTGCTCGACGCATTTGCAGCGGCAAATAATGTATTGCTAGGTGCGGTGCAAGGTATTGCCGAGCTAATTACTCGCCCAGGCCTTATCAACGTGGATTTCGCGGATGTGAAAACCGTGATGTCTGAGATGGGTAATGCCATGATGGGTACTGGCGTAGCAAGTGGTGAAGACCGTGCCGAAGAAGCCGCTGAAGCTGCTGTTGCAAGTCCGCTGCTCGAAGATATCGATCTAGCGGGTGCACGTGGTGTACTTGTTAACATCACTGCTGGCATGGATATGAGTATCGAAGAGTTTGAAACTGTCGGTAATCACGTTAAAGCTTATGCATCAGATAACGCAACAGTGGTAGTGGGCGCGGTTATCGATCCAGAAATGAGCGATGAGCTACGTGTGACTGTTGTTGCAACGGGTATTGGGGCAGAGAAAAAACCAGACATTCAGTTGGTATCTAAGCCTGCACCACGTCAAGAGCCAGTGGCTGCACAAGAAGTTAAAATCGAATTGCCAGTTGACGAAGCTATGCCACAAGCGATGGGCGCAGGTAATGTTGTACCTGTTGCACAACCTGCGGCAGCGACAGCGCCAAAGAGTGATCTTGATTATTTAGATATTCCAGCATTTTTGCGCAAGCAAGCTGACTAATTGGGTCGTTAGACATTGTTAGCGATTGCGATGGTTAAAATTAGCGCGTAAGTCATTTAGACGCTAAATTTTGGTTAATTGGCAAAGATATGCTAGCATGTCCGACCTGCCGCGCTTTTGTGCGCTGCTTTGTTGTGCCAAAATAGTATGCTTTTTGTTGAGATATAACGGGTAAATACATGATTTTTCAAAGAACTGTTAGAGAAATGGTTAAGACCACTGGTGTCGGATTGCATTCCGGTAACAAGGTGACTTTGACGATCAAACCCGCGCCAGTTAATACGGGGATCGTATTGGTTCGTACTGACTTAACCCCTAATGTTGCGATCGCAGCGAAAGCGGATCAAGTTCGTGAAACGACCATGTGTACGGCGCTTGTAAATGACGATGGTGTTCGTATTTCTACGATTGAACATCTATTTGCTGCT
Organism: Shewanella mesophila; assembly: GCF_019457515.1. Lineage (NCBI taxonomy): Bacteria > Pseudomonadati > Pseudomonadota > Gammaproteobacteria > Alteromonadales > Shewanellaceae > Shewanella > Shewanella mesophila. The sequence continues at coordinate 3,815,164 of NZ_CP080421.1, read as the reverse complement.
TTAGCGGGTTTAGGGATCGACAATGCAGTTATCGAAGTCGATGCGCCTGAAATTCCGATCATGGATGGCAGTGCTAGTCCATGGGTTTTCTTACTGCAATCAGTTGGCATTCAAGAGCAAGCGGCAGCAAAAAAATATCTAAGAATTAAGCGCCCTGTGCGTGTTGAAGATGGTGACAAGTGGGCAGAGTTACGTCCATTTAAAGGGTTTAGAGTCGATTTTGCTATCGATTTTAATCATCCTGAAATCGCCAGAAGTCAGCAGCATATGGTGATGGATTTTTCATCGTCTGCATTTGTTCGTGATATCAGTCGTGCAAGAACCTTTGGTTTTATGCGTGATATTGAATATCTACGAGCAAACAACCTAGCATTAGGTGGCAGTATGGAAAACGCCGTTGTGCTTGATGAATATCGCGTCCTCAACCCCGATGGTCTGCGTTATGAGGACGAGTTTGTTAAGCACAAAATTCTCGATGCGTTCGGTGATCTCTATGTTGCCGGTCATGCTATCGTCGGTGAATTCCGTGCGTTTAAGACTGGGCATGCGCTGAACAATCAGCTGGTTCGTGCCCTGTTAGCCGAGCAAGGTGCTTGGGAGTTAGTGAGTTTCGAGAAAGAAGAGGAGGCTCCAGTGAGCTTCGCAGTGCCTACCGGTGCCACTTTCGCCTAATTCAGTATTAGGATTGCCTTGAACGGCTGGCTAAAGCAGCCAGCCGTTTTAGTTTTTGTCCTAAAGAACCTTCTGTATGGTCTGCAAGCGCCTGTATATGGGCCGCTGCAGTTTCGCTTATTTGGTTGTGAGCCGGCTTTGATTTTGTTGCATACATATTTAGGCCTGGGTTGACTTTAACCTCAATAGCGGACAGCATGGGAAGCGTTTCGACTTGTAACTGTTGTAACATTTTGGGCTTTTGAAAGTTAATTCGTGCAGCCCATGCCGCAGTGGTGGTTTCGATAACGAGCACACCTTGACGGAAATTGGCAACTTTAAGATGTTCCGTGACAGGACCAGTCATCACCTGTTTCACATAGTGATCCAAGTGAAGTAATAGTTCTGCTTTTTCAGCAATGGAAGGTAATTGACCTTGCTGATGTAGTAGCTGACTGAGATCCTGCGGGGGCTTTTTCATAACATAATAAAATGGCTTAATTAGGCTATGAGTGTAACAGTTTTTATTCAGGGTCGAAATGGTGCCACGCGCTGGCAACCAGGAAAGCGTTGGTTGTTACTCCCCGTCTTGCTAATTGCAGCAGGAACAGGGATTTATCAACAGAATGCAAAACAACTTGAGCAGCAACAAACGAGCGTGGATAACGAGCGTGTTGCGCGCGAAGATCAAAAGCATCAACTCATAGAGTTAAAAGGTGCTACCGAATCCCAATTGGCAATGTTGGTGACTCATGTCGCCCGTATGCAAGCGAAAGTGGCTCGTTTAGAGGCGCTTGGTCAGCAAGTTGCTAAAGATTACAAACTCGAAGATCAATTCGATTTCTCTTCTGAAGTCGGTGTTGGCGGCCTGAGTGAACTGGGCAGCAATATCGAACTCGATCAGCTTATTCAAGATATGGATAGGCTAGTGTCACGAATAGATAACAATAATGTTCAATTATCACTACTTGAAACAGTGACATCTAATCTCCATATAGATGATGAGCGTTATATATCGGGGCGTCCCATCCAGAAAGGTTGGTTATCTTCCCCCTATGGTTTACGTAATGATCCTTTTAACGGTAGAAGAACGATGCATAAAGGTATCGACTTTGCTGGGAAAGAGGGGACCGATGTTGTGGCTACCGCTGGTGGTGTCGTGACTTGGTCAGGCAATATGTTTGGATATGGCGAGTTGGTTGAAATTGATCATGGTAATGGTCTACGTACTCGTTATGGACACAATAAGTCTTTGTCGGTAGCTATAGGTGATGTGGTCGCAAAAGGCGAGAGTATTGCCAAAATGGGAAGCACAGGTCGTTCGACTGGTCCGCATGTGCATTACGAAGTTTTGCGTAGTGGACAGCAGATAGACCCAAAAAAATATGTCTACCGTAAGGCAGGTTAAACTTAAAATAGGCTTTTAGACTCTTTAGTGAGTTAGCCAATAACATAAAAAGTGGTTCAGATGTTTGGTAAATTACTGACAAAAATATTTGGTAGTCGTAACGATCGCACCCTTAAAACACTCGGTAAGATTGTCACTAAGATTAACGCTCTTGAGACTGACTATGAGAAGCTCTCAGATGAGGAGTTAAAAGCGAAAACGGCTGAGTTTAAAGGTCGCATAGAATCAGGTCAGTCACTAGACGATGTTATGCCTGAAGCATTCGCAGTGGTTCGTGAAGCATCTAAGCGTGTATTCGAGATGCGTCATTTTGATGTACAGCTACTTGGTGGTATGGTGCTCGATAGTAACCGTATTGCAGAGATGCGTACTGGTGAAGGTAAGACATTAACTGCAACGCTACCAGCATACCTTAATGCCCTAACTGGCAAAGGGGTTCACGTCATTACAGTGAACGATTATCTCGCGCGCCGCGATGCTGAAAATAACCGCCCACTGTTTGAATTTCTTGGCATGACGGTCGGTATTAACGTTGCAGGTTTAGGGCAAGCCGAAAAGAAAATGGCTTACGACTCTGATATTACCTATGGTACTAACAATGAGTTTGGTTTCGATTACCTACGTGACAACATGGCGTTTTCGCCGGCTGAACGTGTACAACGACCACTTCACTACGCATTGATAGATGAGGTCGATTCTATTCTTATCGATGAAGCTCGTACGCCGCTTATTATTTCGGGAGCCGCCGAAGACAGTTCTGAGCTTTACATAAAGATCAACACGCTTATCCCTCATCTGATCCGTCAAGAGAAAGAGGATACAGAGGAAGAGATAGGTGAAGGTGATTACTCGGTTGACGAGAAAGCCAAGCAAGTTCATATGACCGAACGTGGTCAAGAGAAAGTCGAAGTGTTATTGACTGAGCGCGGCATGTTAGCCGAAGGTGACTCACTCTATTCTGCTGCAAATATCTCATTACTGCACCATGTTAATGCAGCGTTGCGTGCACACACGCTTTTCGAAAAAGATGTTGACTATATTGTGCAGGACAACGAAGTGATCATTGTCGATGAGCATACAGGTCGTACTATGCCTGGTCGTCGTTGGTCGGAAGGCTTGCATCAAGCCGTCGAAGCTAAAGAAGGGGTTCATATCCAAAATGAAAACCAGACCTTGGCATCGATCACTTTCCAGAACTTCTTCCGTCAGTACGAAAAGCTCGCGGGTATGACAGGTACTGCCGATACTGAAGCGTTTGAGTTCCAGCATATCTATGGCCTAGACACTGTCGTTATCCCAACCAACCGCCCAATGGTGCGTAAAGATAATGCGGACTTGGTTTACCTAACAGCTGAAGAGAAATACGACGCCATTATCAAAGATATTATCGGGTGTCGTGAACGTGGTCAGCCTGTACTTGTCGGTACCGTGTCTATTGAGCAATCTGAACTGCTTAATAGTCTATTAAAGAAAGCTAAGATCCCCCATGAAGTACTTAATGCTAAGTTCCATGAACGTGAAGCGGAAATCGTGGCACAAGCGGGTCGTATTGGTGCGGTAACCATTGCAACCAATATGGCGGGTCGTGGTACGGATATCGTGCTCGGTGGTAACTGGAATATGGAGATTGAACAACTCGATAATCCTACTGCAGAGCAAAAAGCCAAGATCAAGGCTGATTGGCAAATTCGTCATGACGAAGTCGTTGCCGCAGGTGGTTTGCATATTCTCGGTACCGAACGTCACGAATCTCGTCGTATCGATAACCAGCTACGTGGTCGTTCAGGCCGTCAGGGTGATGCGGGTTCTTCACGTTTTTACCTGTCTATGGAAGATAGCTTGATGCGCATCTTCGCTTCAGATCGCGTCTCTTCTATGATGAAGAAGCTAGGTATGGAGAAAGGTGAAGCGATTGAGCATCCTTGGGTTTCCCGCGCCATTGAAAATGCACAACGTAAAGTAGAAGCGCGTAACTTCGATATTCGTAAGCAATTACTTGAATTCGATGACGTAGCTAATGATCAACGCCAGGTCGTTTACGCTCAGCGTAACGAACTTATGGATGCCGAAAGCATTCAAGATACTATCGTTAATATCCAAGCCGATGTTGTTAATGCATTAGTGGATCAATATGTTCCGCCTCAGTCTGTCGAAGAGTTATGGGATATCGCTGGTTTAGAAACTCGTCTTGAGCAAGAGTACGCATTAAAGATGCCTGTTCAAGAATGGTTAGATAAAGAAGAAGACCTCCATGAAGAGACCCTTCGTGAGCGTATAGTTGATATATGGGTTAAATCATATAAAGCGAAAGAAGAGATGGTCGGTGCCCAAGTGCTGCGTCAGTTTGAAAAAGCTGTGATGTTGCAGACACTCGATGGTCTCTGGAAGGAGCACTTGGCTGCGATGGATCATCTGCGTCAAGGTATTCACTTACGCGGCTATGCGCAGAAGAATCCTAAGCAAGAGTATAAGCGTGAGTCGTTTGAGCTCTTCCAACAAATGCTCGATACCCTAAAGCATGATGTCATTAGTGTATTGTCAAAGGTACAGGTTCAGGCTCAGTCTGATGTTGAAGAGATGGAAGAGCGTCGTCGCCAAGAAGAGGCTAAGATACGTCTTGATTATCAACATGCAGCAGCCGAAGCATTAGTCGGTGCCGAAGAAGCCCAAGCCCTTGCCGCGACACAACCTGTTGTGCGTGAAGGAGAGAAGGTTGGCCGTAATGATCCATGCCCATGTGGTTCCGGACGAAAGTACAAGCAATGCCACGGTAAACTTAGCTAATAGTCAGTGAGTAACGAGTAGCAATGATAAAAAGCCATCCAATCGGATGGCTTTTTTGCATTCATCTATCAAGCAATGCAAATTATACCAATCAGTATAAGAAAGTGATCTACTCAGCGTGTTTTTGGCACTTTTGATGCTGTGTTAACGAGTTTGACCCTAGAACAACTATGCTCTTCATTCGTTGCAATCAACAGGGTCTTGCATGTTCCCGACATACTTAAGACATTCCCTCCATCCCTGGAGGTCTGATGTTGTGAATGCCCTTAATGCACGACTATATGGACATAGGACATAGGACATAGGACATAGGACATAGGACATAGGACATAGGACATAGGACATAGGACATAGGACATAGGGCGAAGCACAACTGAAGGGATTTAGGAGGTAGGGTAATGCATGGAGCAATTACCGAGGATGCTAGAGGCGAGGAGCAATTAAGGGGCTTGCCTCATAAGCGCTAAACTTTAGTTCTAAATTCTCGCTGAGCGATCACATCTTTATACTGATTGGTATTATGCGATCAACAAGGTGCGGCATTTCAGATAAGGCTAAACGCTTTGAAGTAAATCGCTACCCGTATAGACAAGAGGTAAGGGCTAATAAGTAAAGGCTGCTATAGCTGTTATATTGCGCAATCCCGAGGATTTTGTGGATAAGCTTGGGGGTAAATAGTGTGTATGGTGTGGCTATCTTTAAAGATCGAAAAAATTCTGATTTTTATTAAAAAAGCGCTTGCGCCCATCCGAGAACTGCCTATAATGCGCATCCACTGACACGGCAAAGCTCGCAGAGACAAGTCGAAACACTAAGTAGCAAGGTTAATAAACCTCGCTAACAAGGTGGTCAGGCACTGAAAAGTGCCGCATCAAAAAGTTTTCAAAAACTGCTTGACGCGACCAGGGGAATGCGTAGAATACGCAGCCCTAGCCACTTGGAACTACCGAGATGTGCTAACGCTCTTTAACAATTTATCAAGTAATCTGTGTGGACACTCACAGGTGTTGAGTTATTCGAAATTGCTTTTCTGTCTTCGGATGTAAAGCAATCAAAAATTTTACTCAATGTAAGATGAGTGTTCATAGCAATATGTACAACATGTTAGAGATTCTTCCGAGTCTTTAATGTGGAATCAGAATTCATTGAGCCGAAGCTTATGCTTCAACAAAACTTTAATTGAAGAGTTTGATCATGGCTCAGATTGAACGCTGGCGGCAGGCCTAACACATGCAAGTCGAGCGGTAACAGGAATTAGCTTGCTAATTTGCTGACGAGCGGCGGACGGGTGAGTAATGCCTAGGGAACTGCCCAGTCGAGGGGGATAACAGTTGGAAACGACTGCTAATACCGCATACGCCCTACGGGGGAAAAGAGGGGACCTTCGGGCCTTCTGCGATTGGATGTACCTAGGTGGGATTAGCTAGTTGGTGAGGTAATGGCTCACCAAGGCGACGATCCCTAGCTGTTCTGAGAGGATGATCAGCCACACTGGGACTGAGACACGGCCCAGACTCCTACGGGAGGCAGCAGTGGGGAATATTGCACAATGGGCGCAAGCCTGATGCAGCCATGCCGCGTGTGTGAAGAAGGCCTTCGGGTTGTAAAGCACTTTCAGCGAGGAGGAAAGCTTAAGCGTTAATAGCGTTTAGGTGTGACGTTACTCGCAGAAGAAGGACCGGCTAACTTCGTGCCAGCAGCCGCGGTAATACGAGGGGTCCAAGCGTTAATCGGAATTACTGGGCGTAAAGCGTACGCAGGCGGTTTGTTAAGCGAGATGTGAAAGCCCCGGGCTCAACCTGGGAACTGCATTTCGAACTGGCAGACTAGAGTCTTGTAGAGGGGGGTAGAATTTCAGGTGTAGCGGTGAAATGCGTAGAGATCTGAAGGAATACCGGTGGCGAAGGCGGCCCCCTGGACAAAGACTGACGCTCATGTACGAAAGCGTGGGGAGCAAACAGGATTAGATACCCTGGTAGTCCACGCCGTAAACGATGTCTACTCGGAATTTGGTGTCTTGAACACTGGGTTCTCAAGCTAACGCATTAAGTAGACCGCCTGGGGAGTACGGCCGCAAGGTTAAAACTCAAATGAATTGACGGGGGCCCGCACAAGCGGTGGAGCATGTGGTTTAATTCGATGCAACGCGAAGAACCTTACCTACTCTTGACATCCAGAGAACTTTCCAGAGATGGATTGGTGCCTTCGGGAGCTCTGAGACAGGTGCTGCATGGCTGTCGTCAGCTCGTGTTGTGAAATGTTGGGTTAAGTCCCGCAACGAGCGCAACCCTTATCCTTATTTGCCAGCACGTAATGGTGGGAACTTTAGGGAGACTGCCGGTGATAAACCGGAGGAAGGTGGGGACGACGTCAAGTCATCATGGCCCTTACGAGTAGGGCTACACACGTGCTACAATGGCAAGTACAGAGGGTTGCAAAGCCGCGAGGTGGAGCTAATCTCACAAAGCTTGTCGTAGTCCGGATTGGAGTCTGCAACTCGACTCCATGAAGTCGGAATCGCTAGTAATCGTGGATCAGAATGCCACGGTGAATACGTTCCCGGGCCTTGTACACACCGCCCGTCACACCATGGGAGTGGGCTGCACCAGAAGTAGATAGCTTAACCTTCGGGAGGGCGTTTACCACGGTGTGGTTCATGACTGGGGTGAAGTCGTAACAAGGTAGCCCTAGGGGAACCTGGGGCTGGATCACCTCCTTACCTATACGACTAACTTAATGTTTGTTGAGTGTTCACACAGATTACTTGATAGAAAGAAAGAGCAAAATATCGAAAGATAATTTTTGAGGGATTTGATTCAGTTAGAATTAAATAACCAAAAAGAATGGGTCTGTAGCTCAGCTGGTTAGAGCGCACCCCTGATAAGGGTGAGGTCGGTGGTTCAAGTCCACTCTGACCCACCAAATCTTCGTTTACTCTACGTTAACTTGTTACTCGTTTAGTGAACTAAACGTCGCAACAAGTTACCTTGACTAAACTCGATTTGGCTTCGCCAAAATTATTTGGCATTCGATATATTTGTTTGACTGCATGTAAATGGGGCTATAGCTCAGCTGGGAGAGCGCCTGCCTTGCACGCAGGAGGTCTGCGGTTCGATCCCGCATAGCTCCACCATTTACTTGCACATGGATAGAGATGCCAAAGATAAATGAAAAATTTATCTTTGGCTTTTTTAAGCCCGCTCTTTAAAAATTTGGAAAGCTGATAGTGTTAATGTGAAAGGGATAATGACGTACTTGTACGTAATTATTTGTAGCATTGACGCGAAAATTAAAATTGAGTTCTCAAACACTTAAATCAAGTGCCGAATCATTCCCTTTAATTAGGATGATGATTCATGAGTATTCTTTTGGCGAAAGTAAACACCATTAGTTGCGATACAACATCAAGCTTACCCGCTTGATAAAGTTTGTTTCCTTGTGAAACTCATTTGGGTTGTATGGTTAAGTGACTAAGCGTATACGGTGGATGCCTTGGCAGTCAGAGGCGATGAAGGACGTAGTAACTTGCGAAAAGCGTTGGCGAGCTAGTAACAAGCATTTGAGCTAACGATGTCCGAATGGGGAAACCCACTAGCATAAGCTAGTATCACAACATGAATACATAGTGTTGTGAGGCGAACGAGGGGAACTGAAACATCTAAGTACCCTCAGGAAAAGAAATCAACCGAGATTCCCCTAGTAGCGGCGAGCGAACGGGGATTAGCCCTTAAGCGTAGAGGGTGTTAGTGGAATGTGTTGGAAAGCACAGCGGCACAGGGTGATAGCCCCGTACATGAAAACTAACTTTACGTGAAAACGAGTAGGACGGGACACGTGACATCTTGTCTGAACATGGGGGGACCATCCTCCAAGGCTAAATACTCCTGACTGACCGATAGTGAACCAGTACCGTGAGGGAAAGGCGAAAAGAACCCCTGTGAGGGGAGTGAAATAGAACCTGAAACCGTATACGTACAAGCAGTGGGAGCGGTTCTTGAGACCGTGACTGCGTACCTTTTGTATAATGGGTCAGCGACTTACATTTTGTAGCGAGGTTAAGCGAATAGCGGAGCCGTAGGGAAACCGAGTGTTAACTGCGCGTTTAGTTGCAAGGTGTAGACCCGAAACCCGGTGATCTAGCCATGGGCAGGTTGAAGGTTGAGTAACATCAACTGGAGGACCGAACACACGTATGTTGAAAAATGCGGTGATGACTTGTGGCTGGGGGTGAAAGGCCAATCAAACCGGGAGATATCTGGTTCTCCTCGAAAGCTATTTAGGTAGCGCCTCGAGCGAATACCATTGGGGGTAGAGCACTGTTAAGGCTAGGGGGTCATCCCGACTTACCAACCCTTTGCAAACTCCGAATACCAATGAGTACTACTCGGGAGACACACGGCGGGTGCTAACGTCCGTCGTGAAAAGGGAAACAACCCAGACCATCAGCTAAGGTCCCAAAGTTATTGCTAAGTGGGAAACGATGTGGGAAGGCTTAGACAGCTAGGATGTTGGCTTAGAAGCAGCCATCATTTAAAGAAAGCGTAATAGCTCACTAGTCGAGTCGGCCTGCGCGGAAGATTTAACGGGGCTAAGCAATACACCGAAGCTATGGGTACTAGCGCTTGCGCTAGTGCGGTAGAGGAGCGTTCTGTAAGCCGTTGAAGGTGAAGGGGTAACCCACGCTGGAGGTATCAGAAGTGCGAATGCTGACATGAGTAACGATAAAGGGGGTGAAAAACCCCCTCGCCGAAAGACCAAGGGTTCCTGTCCAATGTTAATCAGGGCAGGGTGAGTCGACCCCTAAGGCGAGGCCGAAAGGCGTAGTCGATGGGAAACAGGTTAATATTCCTGTACTTTTGCTAACTGCGATGGAGAGACGGAGAAGGCTAGGCTAGCGCGGCGTTGGTTGTCCGCGTTTAAGGCAGTAGGTGGTGCACTTAGGCAAATCCGGGTGCACATACACTGAGAGTTGACGACGAGGTTCTACGGAACTGAAGTAGTTGATGCCATGCTTCCAGGAAAATCTTCTAAGCTTCAGGTTAGCAGGAATCGTACCCCAAACCGACACAGGTGGTTGGGTAGAGAATACCAAGGCGCTTGAGAGAACTCGGCTGAAGGAACTAGGCAAAATGGTACCGTAACTTCGGGAGAAGGTACGCTCCTGTTGGTGATGAGACTTGCTCTTTAAGCTGACGGGAGTCGCAGATACCAGGTGGCTGCAACTGTTTATCAAAAACACAGCACTGTGCAAACTCGCAAGAGGAAGTATACGGTGTGACGCCTGCCCGGTGCCGGAAGGTTAATTGATTGGGTTATCTTCGGAGAAGCTCATGATCGAAGCCCCGGTAAACGGCGGCCGTAACTATAACGGTCCTAAGGTAGCGAAATTCCTTGTCGGGTAAGTTCCGACCTGCACGAATGGCGTAATGATGGCCACGCTGTCTCCAGCCGAGACTCAGTGAAGTTGAAATTGCGGTGAAGATGCCGTATACCCGCGGCTAGACGGAAAGACCCCGTGAACCTTTACTATAGCTTGGCACTGAACATTGACCCTACATGTGTAGGATAGGTGGGAGACTTTGAAGATGAGACGCCAGTCTTGTTGGAGTCAACCTTGAAATACCACCCTTGTAGTGTTGATGTTCTAACTCTGGCCCCTGAATCGGGGTTGAGGACAGTGCCTGGTGGGTAGTTTGACTGGGGCGGTCTCCTCCCAAAGAGTAACGGAGGAGCACGAAGGTTGGCTAAGTACGGTCGGACATCGTACGGTTAGTGCAATGGCATAAGCCAGCTTAACTGCGAGACATACACGTCGAGCAGGTACGAAAGTAGGTCATAGTGATCCGGTGGTTCTGAATGGAAGGGCCATCGCTCAACGGATAAAAGGTACTCCGGGGATAACAGGCTGATACCGCCCAAGAGTTCATATCGACGGCGGTGTTTGGCACCTCGATGTCGGCTCATCACATCCTGGGGCTGAAGTCGGTCCCAAGGGTATGGCTGTTCGCCATTTAAAGTGGTACGCGAGCTGGGTTCAGAACGTCGTGAGACAGTTCGGTCCCTATCTGCCGTGGGCGTTGGATGATTGAAGGGAGCTGCTCCTAGTACGAGAGGACCGGAGTGGACGAACCGCTGGTGTTCGGGTTGTCATGCCAATGGCATTGCCCGGTAGCTACGTTCGGAATCGATAACCGCTGAAAGCATCTAAGCGGGAAGCGAGCCCTAAGATGAGTCATCCCTAGAGCTTTAAGCTCTCTAAAGGGCCGTAGGAGACTACTACGTTGATAGGCAAGGTGTGTAAGCGTTGTGAGGCGTTGAGCTAACTTGTACTAATGACCCGTGAGGCTTAACCATACAACCCAAAAGGGTTTCTAACTAAGTGAATACTTAGCGAAAGAATACAGCCACTTGATTTAGTGTGACTCAATTTTAAAACTTCCTGCTTAGGCGGGAACAGCTTTCTAAATTTCCAAATTTGTCTGGAAACCATAGCATTGTGGCACCACCTGATCCCATCCCGAACTCAGAAGTGAAACGCAATCGCGCCGATGGTAGTGTGGGGTCTCCCCATGTGAGAGTAGGTCATTTCCAGGCGCCTAATACTTCTCGTAAGAGAGTCGATAAATCCCCAGTACTTCGTGTTGGGGATTTTTTCGTTTAACAGCTTTTGAAATGACGACTCGAAAATGGGGAAATAAATAGTCCGAACGTAGTGATACCATTCCATCTTAATACTTAGTCATTATTGCCCACTCTCTACGACATAAAGAGATCACTCTTTTCGTATCACTGATGAAGTTGTTCCAAGCATCAGAGCAGGCTGCAACGATATCCTCGTATCCTTGAAAGCTGCGATTAGCTAAATGATGCTGCCGTAACCAACTCCATACTTGCTCTATCGGATTTAGTTCAGGGGAGTATGGCGGTAATTTGATGATGCTAAGGTTGTTAAATTCATCTGCGAGATCTGCCGTATGCCAACCTGCACCATCCATGACAACAACGGCATGCCTACCTGGTTTTGTCCTTTGTGCGATCAGTGATAGATGCTGACGCATGATGTCTTTGCTTAGGTAAGGAACGATTATCGCTTCAGTATCGCCTGTTTGCGGACAAACAGCGCCAAAGAAATGCGCATATTCGAACTGTTGCTGGCGTATAGCGCGAGGACGAGTGCCTTTTCTTGCCCATAAACGTGTGGTCGTGTTTTGCTGCCCGAAGCGGGCCTCATCTTGAAACCAGATATCAACTCTCTCAAGCGCCACACTACGAGGGATGTTAAGGATCGTTTCCAGTTGGAACTTTTTTAAAAGCCTCTTGGACTTCTATTGATTGCTTAGGATGTTTTGAACGACTCGTTATCCAACTAAAACCTAATTGTTCCAGTAATTTGTAAATCGCGTTTGGATGGTAATCAACATTAAAGTGATATTTGACATATTTTAGGATCGCATCACCTGTCAGTCTTCCGCCTGAATCACTCGGGCATTGTTCCTCTATGTAGGCACTGAGTTGCTGCTTTTGACTTGAGGTTAAGTAGCTATCACGTCCCTTATTTTTCTTAGCATTCAACCCTTTGATACCGTTGGCAAGATACTTAGCTACCCAAGCGTTGACGCTAGTGCGGGCAACTTTGAGCCTCAAGGCGACATCAGTACGATTATTTCCCTCGAGGAAGAGAGCGACGGCAAGTAATCGCATACGTTTACGAGGTTCTTTTTCTGCTCTAGATAAAGCTAAAAGCTCTTCGGCACTATAAGTTTTCAAATTGGAATACGGGTTAAGGTTGGTGCGCATATTAGATCACAGCTCATTATTAGTTGGTACTATTCCTAATTAGTAGGAATAGGAGAATGTCGCCACTCGCAATGACTCGTCGAACAGTCTCTATTGTGGCCTAGCTAATCGTTATTAAGTACTCACTGGTTTCATGCATGTTTAGATGGCAACATTTACGGGATTTATTTAGCTTGTGTAGTGCAGCGTAGAAAGTACCAGTATATACCTTTGAGAATGAATTAGAGTCTCAAGTGTGGATAACTCTGTGTGTAATATGTGTGAAGAGTGTGCCTAAATCAGGTATAAAAAATAAATCGATTTTTATCGAAAAAAGCCCTTGCGCCCATCCGAGAACTCCCTATAATGCGCATCCACTGACACGGCACAGCAGGCCAACGAGTTAGCGACAAGCTAGATTGTATGGGACTTGCAGCGGTGTTAGGGATTCAAAATCGCAAGCGATTTGAATGTGGTGGTAAGCGCTTCGGTAGGCTTTCAGTGTTGATTGATAATTACATTAGTGGTTAACAAATCATCGCTTGGAAAACTTCTTAAAATAAGCACTTGACGCCGACAACGGGAAGTGTAGAATACGCATCCCTAAGCCAACGACCTAGCGTCAGCGGCGGCTAAATGAACGCGTTAAATCGTCATGTTAGCCACGCTCTTTAACAAGATGAAACAAGAAATCTGTGTGGACACTCACAGGTGTTGAGTTATTCGAAATTGCTTTTCTGTCTTCGGATGTAAAGCAATCAAAAATTTTACTCAATGTAAGATGAGTGTTCATAGCAATATGTACAACATGTTAGAGATTCTTCCGAGTCTTTAATGTGGAATCAGAATTCATTGAGCCGAAGCTTTAAGCTTCAACAAAACTTTAATTGAAGAGTTTGATCATGGCTCAGATTGAACGCTGGCGGCAGGCCTAACACATGCAAGTCGAGCGGTAACAGGAATTAGCTTGCTAATTTGCTGACGAGCGGCGGACGGGTGAGTAATGCCTAGGGAACTGCCCAGTCGAGGGGGATAACAGTTGGAAACGACTGCTAATACCGCATACGCCCTACGGGGGAAAAGAGGGGACCTTCGGGCCTTCTGCGATTGGATGTACCTAGGTGGGATTAGCTAGTTGGTGAGGTAATGGCTCACCAAGGCGACGATCCCTAGCTGTTCTGAGAGGATGATCAGCCACACTGGGACTGAGACACGGCCCAGACTCCTACGGGAGGCAGCAGTGGGGAATATTGCACAATGGGCGCAAGCCTGATGCAGCCATGCCGCGTGTGTGAAGAAGGCCTTCGGGTTGTAAAGCACTTTCAGCGAGGAGGAAAGCTTAAGCGTTAATAGCGTTTAGGTGTGACGTTACTCGCAGAAGAAGGACCGGCTAACTTCGTGCCAGCAGCCGCGGTAATACGAGGGGTCCAAGCGTTAATCGGAATTACTGGGCGTAAAGCGTACGCAGGCGGTTTGTTAAGCGAGATGTGAAAGCCCCGGGCTCAACCTGGGAACTGCATTTCGAACTGGCAGACTAGAGTCTTGTAGAGGGGGGTAGAATTTCAGGTGTAGCGGTGAAATGCGTAGAGATCTGAAGGAATACCGGTGGCGAAGGCGGCCCCCTGGACAAAGACTGACGCTCATGTACGAAAGCGTGGGGAGCAAACAGGATTAGATACCCTGGTAGTCCACGCCGTAAACGATGTCTACTCGGAATTTGGTGTCTTGAACACTGGGTTCTCAAGCTAACGCATTAAGTAGACCGCCTGGGGAGTACGGCCGCAAGGTTAAAACTCAAATGAATTGACGGGGGCCCGCACAAGCGGTGGAGCATGTGGTTTAATTCGATGCAACGCGAAGAACCTTACCTACTCTTGACATCCAGAGAACTTTCCAGAGATGGATTGGTGCCTTCGGGAGCTCTGAGACAGGTGCTGCATGGCTGTCGTCAGCTCGTGTTGTGAAATGTTGGGTTAAGTCCCGCAACGAGCGCAACCCTTATCCTTATTTGCCAGCACGTAATGGTGGGAACTTTAGGGAGACTGCCGGTGATAAACCGGAGGAAGGTGGGGACGACGTCAAGTCATCATGGCCCTTACGAGTAGGGCTACACACGTGCTACAATGGCAAGTACAGAGGGTTGCAAAGCCGCGAGGTGGAGCTAATCTCACAAAGCTTGTCGTAGTCCGGATTGGAGTCTGCAACTCGACTCCATGAAGTCGGAATCGCTAGTAATCGTGGATCAGAATGCCACGGTGAATACGTTCCCGGGCCTTGTACACACCGCCCGTCACACCATGGGAGTGGGCTGCACCAGAAGTAGATAGCTTAACCTTCGGGAGGGCGTTTACCACGGTGTGGTTCATGACTGGGGTGAAGTCGTAACAAGGTAGCCCTAGGGGAACCTGGGGCTGGATCACCTCCTTACCTATACGACTAACTTAATGTTTGTTGAGTGTTCACACAGATAACTTGTTCTTGTTAGAGCAGGTGGCACGTCTTAACGGCGATGCTTGTTCTTTAAAAATTTGGAAAGCTGATAGTGTTAATGTGAAAGGGATAATGACGTACTTGTACGTAATTATTTGTAGCATTGACGCGAAAATTAAAATTGAGTTCTCAAACACTTAAATCAAGTGCCGAATCATTCCCTTTAATTAGGATGATGATTCATGAGTATTCTTTTGGCGAAAGTAAACACCATTAGTTGCGATACAACATCAAGCTTACCCGCTTGATAAAGTTTGTTTCCTTGTGAAACTCATTTGGGTTGTATGGTTAAGTGACTAAGCGTATACGGTGGATGCCTTGGCAGTCAGAGGCGATGAAGGACGTAGTAACTTGCGAAAAGCGTTGGCGAGCTAGTAACAAGCATTTGAGCTAACGATGTCCGAATGGGGAAACCCACTAGCATAAGCTAGTATCACAACATGAATACATAGTGTTGTGAGGCGAACGAGGGGAACTGAAACATCTAAGTACCCTCAGGAAAAGAAATCAACCGAGATTCCCCTAGTAGCGGCGAGCGAACGGGGATTAGCCCTTAAGCGTAGAGGGTGTTAGTGGAATGTGTTGGAAAGCACAGCGGCACAGGGTGATAGCCCCGTACATGAAAACTAACTTTACGTGAAAACGAGTAGGACGGGACACGTGACATCTTGTCTGAACATGGGGGGACCATCCTCCAAGGCTAAATACTCCTGACTGACCGATAGTGAACCAGTACCGTGAGGGAAAGGCGAAAAGAACCCCTGTGAGGGGAGTGAAATAGAACCTGAAACCGTATACGTACAAGCAGTGGGAGCGGTTCTTGAGACCGTGACTGCGTACCTTTTGTATAATGGGTCAGCGACTTACATTTTGTAGCGAGGTTAAGCGAATAGCGGAGCCGTAGGGAAACCGAGTGTTAACTGCGCGTTTAGTTGCAAGGTGTAGACCCGAAACCCGGTGATCTAGCCATGGGCAGGTTGAAGGTTGAGTAACATCAACTGGAGGACCGAACACACGTATGTTGAAAAATGCGGTGATGACTTGTGGCTGGGGGTGAAAGGCCAATCAAACCGGGAGATATCTGGTTCTCCTCGAAAGCTATTTAGGTAGCGCCTCGAGCGAATACCATTGGGGGTAGAGCACTGTTAAGGCTAGGGGGTCATCCCGACTTACCAACCCTTTGCAAACTCCGAATACCAATGAGTACTACTCGGGAGACACACGGCGGGTGCTAACGTCCGTCGTGAAAAGGGAAACAACCCAGACCATCAGCTAAGGTCCCAAAGTTATTGCTAAGTGGGAAACGATGTGGGAAGGCTTAGACAGCTAGGATGTTGGCTTAGAAGCAGCCATCATTTAAAGAAAGCGTAATAGCTCACTAGTCGAGTCGGCCTGCGCGGAAGATTTAACGGGGCTAAGCAATACACCGAAGCTATGGGTACTAGCGCTTGCGCTAGTGCGGTAGAGGAGCGTTCTGTAAGCCGTTGAAGGTGAAGGGGTAACCCACGCTGGAGGTATCAGAAGTGCGAATGCTGACATGAGTAACGATAAAGGGGGTGAAAAACCCCCTCGCCGAAAGACCAAGGGTTCCTGTCCAATGTTAATCAGGGCAGGGTGAGTCGACCCCTAAGGCGAGGCCGAAAGGCGTAGTCGATGGGAAACAGGTTAATATTCCTGTACTTTTGCTAACTGCGATGGAGAGACGGAGAAGGCTAGGCTAGCGCGGCGTTGGTTGTCCGCGTTTAAGGCAGTAGGTGGTGCACTTAGGCAAATCCGGGTGCACATACACTGAGAGTTGACGACGAGGTTCTACGGAACTGAAGTAGTTGATGCCATGCTTCCAGGAAAATCTTCTAAGCTTCAGGTTAGCAGGAATCGTACCCCAAACCGACACAGGTGGTTGGGTAGAGAATACCAAGGCGCTTGAGAGAACTCGGCTGAAGGAACTAGGCAAAATGGTACCGTAACTTCGGGAGAAGGTACGCTCCTGTTGGTGATGAGACTTGCTCTTTAAGCTGACGGGAGTCGCAGATACCAGGTGGCTGCAACTGTTTATCAAAAACACAGCACTGTGCAAACTCGCAAGAGGAAGTATACGGTGTGACGCCTGCCCGGTGCCGGAAGGTTAATTGATTGGGTTATCTTCGGAGAAGCTCATGATCGAAGCCCCGGTAAACGGCGGCCGTAACTATAACGGTCCTAAGGTAGCGAAATTCCTTGTCGGGTAAGTTCCGACCTGCACGAATGGCGTAATGATGGCCACGCTGTCTCCAGCCGAGACTCAGTGAAGTTGAAATTGCGGTGAAGATGCCGTATACCCGCGGCTAGACGGAAAGACCCCGTGAACCTTTACTATAGCTTGGCACTGAACATTGACCCTACATGTGTAGGATAGGTGGGAGACTTTGAAGATGAGACGCCAGTCTTGTTGGAGTCAACCTTGAAATACCACCCTTGTAGTGTTGATGTTCTAACTCTGGCCCCTGAATCGGGGTTGAGGACAGTGCCTGGTGGGTAGTTTGACTGGGGCGGTCTCCTCCCAAAGAGTAACGGAGGAGCACGAAGGTTGGCTAAGTACGGTCGGACATCGTACGGTTAGTGCAATGGCATAAGCCAGCTTAACTGCGAGACATACACGTCGAGCAGGTACGAAAGTAGGTCATAGTGATCCGGTGGTTCTGAATGGAAGGGCCATCGCTCAACGGATAAAAGGTACTCCGGGGATAACAGGCTGATACCGCCCAAGAGTTCATATCGACGGCGGTGTTTGGCACCTCGATGTCGGCTCATCACATCCTGGGGCTGAAGTCGGTCCCAAGGGTATGGCTGTTCGCCATTTAAAGTGGTACGCGAGCTGGGTTCAGAACGTCGTGAGACAGTTCGGTCCCTATCTGCCGTGGGCGTTGGATGATTGAAGGGAGCTGCTCCTAGTACGAGAGGACCGGAGTGGACGAACCGCTGGTGTTCGGGTTGTCATGCCAATGGCATTGCCCGGTAGCTACGTTCGGAATCGATAACCGCTGAAAGCATCTAAGCGGGAAGCGAGCCCTAAGATGAGTCATCCCTAGAGCTTTAAGCTCTCTAAAGGGCCGTAGGAGACTACTACGTTGATAGGCAAGGTGTGTAAGCGTTGTGAGGCGTTGAGCTAACTTGTACTAATGACCCGTGAGGCTTAACCATACAACCCAAAAGGGTTTCTAACTAAGTGAATACTTAGCGAAAGAATACAGCCACTTGATTTAGTGTGACTCAATTTTAAAACTTCCTGCTTAGGCGGGAACAGCTTTCTAAATTTCCAAATTTGTCTGGAAACCATAGCATTGTGGCACCACCTGATCCCATCCCGAACTCAGAAGTGAAACGCAATCGCGCCGATGGTAGTGTGGGGTCTCCCCATGTGAGAGTAGGTCATTTCCAGGCGCCTAATTTAGTATCCCGCGTAAGCGTTTTACTAAAGGAGCGGTAGTTCAGTTGGTTAGAATACCGGCCTGTCACGCCGGGGGTCGCGGGTTCGAGTCCCGTCCGCTCCGCCAACATTCATGAAGCCCATGCTATCTAATAGCATGGGCTTTTTGATTTTATTTCGTTTACAATCCCATTCCTCTCTTCGTGACCGTGACTCTTTGGTGACTCAACGCCGATTTTGACCGAGTGTCGTTGATCTGCCTGAAAACAAGGCCCTTGGTAAGTCTCCAACTAGGCAGTGCCTTTATCCTGGCTCCTCAAAGTTTTTTCCTCAATTAACTAATTGCGACTCAAGTTGACGCATAGCGGCATATTTTTATTCCAATTACATTAATTAACAGGTCAGAATAGCCCTCTGTCTAGTACATACTTTTCTAGGGGCTTATCAGCGCATTTTTCACTGATTTGGTCTTGATAATCATCTATCAATCGTATCCATTCTCTGCTTTAGCCCTTTCGTTAGGTAAGAGCTAGCAGTCTGATAAAAATCAGTTTTATAATACATAGCCTTAGTACAAAAAAGCTACTGTAAATTAATCGGTTGCTCTTTCAGAGATTAAATTCGTCGGGATCCCTCAGACGCTGACTAGACTTTCGCCACTTCCGCCACTTTTGCTCGAACCGTTAAGGGTGATTGTTGGACCTTACTAATGACAAGTGGGGGGATTAGTCAGGCGTCTTTCTTAAGTCGCTTTAACCGCGTGCTATAGCGCACATACTGAGGATTGCTTGGTAGTATCCTCGCCTCTGTTGGTAGTATTCTGGACTATGTCCATTAGGCATTTATAGTAAAGGTACGTAAATGAACGAGGTATTACTACAAATAAAGGCGCTCACCAATGGTGATCCTTTGTTGACCGCCGTGATTGTTGGAGTGTTAGCATTAACCTTAATTGGATTCGTAGGCTACATGCTAAAAGATATCTTCGCGACGGTGTTAAGTTGGCTAACTAGCCTGCTGTTTGTGCGGCTGACTATTGACGATAGCCATCAGGCGCGCACAGAGGTATTCAATAAACTGTCCTTTTTGATTAGTAATACTACCATTCCGCTTTTTTCACGCTCTATTTCTGAGGCTGTGTACTATGACTATAGTGTGAATTACGACGGTCGTGTCAGTGTTAAGTCTATTGGCTACGGTATGCACCTGTTTAAATATGATGGTTGTTTCATGTTGGCGACTCGATCTAAGGTCGATAGCACGATGGCGTACGATACTATTACTGTAACTGCACCATGGTGGGCAAAAGATAAACTGCATAGTGTTTTGGAAGATACTCGTGGAGATATCTCTACAGACCCAAAAGTTAATATTTTCGAGGAAACCGAATGGTGTCGTTATGGCACATTGAAATCATCGGGTTTTAGTGAATTAGTGCTAGATGAAGGGTTTAAACAAGAGTTCATGGGTGAAGTTGATAACTTCGCCAGCAGAGGAAAATCGGTTGTAAGTAAGTTAACCATACTGCTGCATGGAAAAACGGGTACGGGTAAGACTGGTATCGCGAGAGCCCTAGCGGTTGAGTACTGTCGCGATCTATACATATTGAATCTATCGACTGTAAATGATGCAACTATTCATAAGGCTATTAGAAAGGTACCGCCTGGGTCTATGTTGCTAATAGAGGACTGTGATTGTGTAAAGGCGACGGTATCACGCGCGGCTGAAAGTAATGTAGACAACCCGCCACTTACCTTAGGTGGCGTGCTAAACGCGTTAGACGGAGTTATTCCTCTCGATGATTGCCTGGTTGTCATGACCACAAACCATTTTGAGAGTCTTGATCCGGCCTTGGTTCGTAAAGGTCGTGTCGATGTCAGTATTGAAGTACCACTTATTAGTGCAAAACAAGTTAATGAAGACTACTTTGACCGTTTTGGCGCAGTGCTTAACAGAACTGAGCCTATGTTAGGTTGTGAAGTCTATGAACTCCATCGTAGAGCCAGCTTAAGATACAGTGTGTGTTGCAAGCCTTCGTAACCCACTTCCTCTGCAATAGATTCATTGAGTGGCCAACTCATTTGGCCACCGCTTTAACCAGGTGATTATTAGGGGCTGAGTAAAAAGTCCTTAGACCCTTTAACTGTTAATTACACCCTATGCCTTTTGCAGGGAATACCTTTCACTGGGTATGCCATCATTGTTGCCGTCCAGTTTGGTGCCTGAACATTTGCGGTTGTAAAACTTGGCTTTATCACAAGATCGCCTATGGGTGCAATGGATTTGGCCTGCTTAAGGTGCGCAGCTATGACTAGCTAACTCTTGAGACATAATATGCCGCAAATAAGCAATTTAATCTTTACTCTGTTATTGGTTTCAATATAAGAGGTTAAGGAGAACCTATGCGGTTAGTTAGTCTATTGGTTTACTCGTTACAGTGGTTGGCTGTTGCGGCATCCCCCACGCTTTTAGGCCTTTTCTCTGGGGTTTACAGTCTGGTCAACTTAACTCGCTCACCATTATTGCTTGGGGAGGTGTAGGTTTTATCATTGGTGGCTTTTGGGCGGAACGCATTAGAAAGCAAAACGGCCTTAGTGAATTTTTTGGGCACTTAGCTGGAGCAAGAGATAAACCCAAAAAATAGGTAATGATTGAAGTTAGCTCATCTCTAAAAGATTTAGCCCCACTTTGCTGGAGTGGTGTAGTTTTAAAAGTGTAACAAGTGGCACTTTTATTGGGTTTAGTCGCTAGATTTAAACAAAGGTGTACGAAGTTACACTTTGGTGTTGCGTAAGATGCACTTATTTTCGCTGGTAATGTAGCCTTTAGAAAACCAAACCCAGCGAATGCTGGGTTTGGTTGTCATGATGAACCGCTAAGCTTGAGTTAAAAACGATACTTTAAACTGGCTTTATAGGTCCTGGGTGCGCCGGGCATGGTCCATAATGCGGAGTAAGAGCTGGCGTAATACTCTTCATCGAACAAGTTGTCGATATTGAGTTTTAAAGACAGATCGTCGGCAAGTTCAATATCAGTGAACAGCCTAACTACCGTATATGAAGGCAGTATATAGTTTGGATCTATCGTTTCACCTAATCTGTCGCCGACGTAGTTGGCGCTAATACCGATTAAGGTGTCGTGTTGAGATATTGACAAGTTATGTTCTAAGGTGACGTTAGCTGTGTTTTTGGCAACGTTAATGAGTGGACTTCCTGCTGCGATAGCAACGCCCCAATCGCTGTTTACCACCTCATTTTTGGTATAGGCATCTGTGTAAGCGTAGGCTAGCGATAAGCGGGTATCATTGGTAATATTTGCGTTTAAATCAAGTTCTAAGCCTTTACTCTCGGCAGCACCTAGTGGGGCTGAGAAACCGATATGCACCATGTCCGCCGACAACACATTGCTCTTTTCGGCTTTATAAAGCGCCAAAGTACCATTGAAGTCACCATTAAATAGCGACCACTTCATGCCGACTTCGTATGATTTGCTCTGTTCGGGATCGAAGGCTTTATTGTCATAGCTAATACCTGAGTTAGGCCTAAACCCTTCGGCATAACTCGAATAGACAGTCCAATCGTCATTGAAGTTATACACTAAGCCAAATCTTGGGCTGGTAGCCGTTTGATCTTGCTCGGTCACACTTCCGGTTAGATTATTGGTCACATCCTGAGAGAACCTATCTATCCGAATACCAAACAGCGCCTGCCAGTGTTCATTGATGTCGATCTGATCTTGGACATAAGCCCCGATAGACTGTTGCTTGTCGGTTTCATTTCGCAGTGGCGATAGGTCGTCGACGCTTTGGCCATATTCAGGATTGAATAGATTAATCGAGTAGGTGGTATCATGTGATCCAAATTGCGTACGCCAGCGGTTTTGTACTTTATCTAATTGATAATCATAGGCATCGATCCCAACTAGAACGTGATGCTTTAATGCCCCGGTATTGACCTGACCGCTGAATTCGAGGCGACCAGATAAATCGGTGGCGTCAAAGTCTCTATCTACAAGTAGTCGAGTAACCGTTTCACCATCGACATACAGCAGCTGACGACCTGGAGATAAATCGACTTCGGTGCCAAAGCCTTCAAACGATGACTCTCGGTAGCTTAAGCCTGCCTGCATATGCCAGTCATCGGTCAGCTGATGTTGTAACACCAGTTGATGCCCCAGTGCTTTAATGTCCATATTGCCGTCACCTGGCTCACCTAAAAATCGTGAAGCGGGTACGGTATTAAAGTCATTGTTGAGTACGACGACGCCGCGATCAAAGGGCGACTGTTGATCCAATACTTCAAGCTCATAGCTAAGGTTGGTGTCATCATTTAATTGGTAAAGGAATGACGGCGATAGATTTAACGACTGAGTGTTAACCGTGTCTCGGAAACTGCCGGCATCTTCATAAGAGCCGTTAATTCTAAAGGCGGCATCTTCGGTTAGCGCATTGGTATAGTCGCCCTCTACGCGGTAAGTGTCATAGTTGCCTGCCGAGATCTGTAGATAGCCATTTTGATAAAATTGCGGCTTCTTGGTGATGATATTGATTGTTCCGCCAGGCTCACTTCGGCCATATAGGGCAGAGCCCGGTCCTTTTAGGACTTCAATACTCTCAATATTGGCGGTACCTCTGCGGCCACTAAATCCTCGTCCGGCGCTAAAGCCATTGACGATATAACCAGAAGGTAGGTTTTCATCGCCTGCAAAGCCACGAATCGCGAAACTATCCCACATGCCGCCAAAGTTGTTCTGGCGCACTACGCCACTGGTAAAATCTAATGCGTCTTGAAAACGCGTGATCCCTGCATCATTTAGCAACTCGCTTGACACGATACTCACGGCCTGAGGTGTTTGTTTTAATGGAACATCCCCCCTGTAAGCTTGTTTGTGCTGAACAACAAGGATTCTCTCTATTTCTTGATCGACTTCCTGCGCGCTGACACTCGCAGTGAGTAGCAGTGATATAGAGGAAGCGAGTAGTGTTTGACTAAATACACGAGCTGTTACCACAAGGAGTTCCCTTTTAATGTTGAATGACACATAGATTGAATAAGCACGAATACTCAACACGTATCTAAATTAAGTTATTTTTAAGGTTGGTATGATATCTGAATTACGAATGAGAGTCATTGACATTTGCATTTTATGTGAGGAGGGTTACAAAATTGATCGACGCATGGCTATTGCATTGGTCACTCTGTTGTCCTCGCCACCATAGACGTAGCGTTATTGGCAGCCCTTGCTGGGCGCATCATTTTCAGCGGACGGATGTTTTTCTTTCTAGTCGTGTTCAAGCTAGCCGTTTTTAATCTTTGCCTCAGATTGCTTGGGTAACATGGTGACGGTTTTGTGTTGAATGGTTACAAGAGGTTGAGCATCATGGGAGAGCAAGATTTGAACGGGACTAAGCGGGGACCTTGGATAGCGATCGGGGTGAGTCTGGCAGTGGTGGGGCTGATCGCGCTGCTGATCATGATGATGCCCAAGGGCTTTAAGGCGACCCATGAGGAGATAGGTCAAGGTAAGCCAGTGGTGGTCTTTGTGTATGATCCCAACCTGACCATCAGCGGAACTCAGACCGAGCAGATGAACGAAGCGCGAGGTCACTTAGGCGACAAGGTACTGTTTTTACTCGCCAGAGTCGGCACGCCCGAGGGCGATAACATGATCGCTAAGTACCGTGCAGGAGCCGCTGAACTGCTGTTGTTCGACGGTTCGGGCAAGCTGGTTAAGCGTCAGCTTGCTGTGCAAGACGCCAATCAGTTGATGCGCTGGGTACGATAATGCCTGCTGAAGCTAAGCTGCCCACATTGTTGTTGAATGATTGAGATTGCCCTGCCGACAACGGTGGGGCTTTTTATTGTGATGCAGTTGGTTCACTTCTCTGTTGCGCTCACCTTAGCTGTTAACGGTTAGACGAGCTTACTTGAATAATTGTTAATCGAAAAAGTCGTTGTTGAAAAGCGCTGGGGTGTTAAAATGCGCCCCCTTATTGTAGTGCCTTGCCTAGTGGTATTTTTATTTGTCTCTTGCCTGCCTACATACTATTTTTTCATTACTGTGATTAGAGCGTCTATGAAACGGATTTTATGCTTATCCCTGCTAGCCTTATCCCATCAGGCTGTCGCCGTTGATTCCTTGATTGAAACCCCAAAAGATATGGAGCCAACTTGGGTCGACGAGATCCTTGATGTCTTTGGTGCCGACGGTGAGTTTGATGAAAGCAAAGCTATCGATATGAGTTACCTGCCAACGGCCTATTACACGCCTGAGAAGAAGTTTGGCATCGGCCTGTTGATGGTCGGGCTATACAAAACCGACGGCGCTGCGAGTGATGATCAGCCATCGTCTTTGGTGTTAAATTCGTTTGTATCAATGAACAACTCTTATGGCGTTGAAGTGGAAAACATGACTTTCTTCAACGGCGGTAAGCAGCGCTTATTGCTCGGTCTAGAGTTACACAACGAAGCGTCAGTGTATTACGGACAAGGAGTTGAGCAGGGTAATATCGATAGTAATCACCATGAGTTCGATGAGCAGCTGTACAGCTTCAAACCTCGCTGGATGACAGAAGTTGCCGATAACTACTTTTTAGGTGTAGGGGCTGATTTTACCTACGCTAGTGCCGATAAGTTGGCCTTGGTCGATACCGATCTGCCTGTGCCATCTAATGCTATTTTGCCAGACAATTTTAGTTCAGGCCTAGTGCTAACCAGTATCTATGACTCTCGCGATTATCGACTCAATGCTACTAAAGGCTGGTTGTTTCAGATTGATGCAGGACTCTATCAAAACAGCGAATATTCGACGTTCTCGACTTATAACCTTGAGCTGGCCAATTATATCGATCTGAGCTCGACATCACTGCTGAGTTCTGCGCCAGGTCTGATAGCCTGGCAAGTGCAGGGACATTTCACCAGTGGCGATGTGCCATGGAATATGCTGCCAGACTTGGGTGGCTCAAGTGCGATGCGTGGCTATATTAAGGGCCGCTATCGTGATGAGCAGATGATGATGGGGCAGGTTGAATATCGTCTGCCTATCTTCCAGCGCTATGGCATGGTGTTCTGGGGCGGTGTTGGCAGTGTGGCCGACAAGGTGAGCGAGCTCAACGACGAGCTGATGACCTCTTATGGCGCTGGTTTTCGCTTTAAGATCAAAGACAATATTAACTTACGCCTCGATATCGGTGTGGGTGAAAATGAAACCAACTTTTACCTCAACGTGAATGAAGTGTTCTAGGCATGATGCGGTCATCTGCTTGCTTAGCTGGCTTTGCGCTTGCGCTAATCTCGGTGTTAGCGTTTGCCGACGGCGCTTTGACTACTGAGGCCAAGGCATCGGTCAGCGCTACGCAAGCATCAGCTCCAGCTAAAGCTTTTGTCCCCCAGTGCGTTCGTCAGTCAGATTACGATATTTATCTTAGCGGTATCCATACTGGCACCATGAGTCGAACCGAAACTTGGCAGGGAAAAACGGCGGTAGTGAGCTCTCACAGTAAAGCCAGTATTTTAGGAATAGGCACTGAGTATCGTCAGAGGGCCGAGCTATCTTGGTCGACGGCAAGCGATGAGTGGTTAACTACTAAGTTTCATCAACAGGTGAGTGGGTTTCGCGCTAGAGATATGCAGGCGACTTTTAGTGATAATGGCCGCGAGTCTCGGGTGAACGTCGACGGTGATATCGAGCACTATCGCTCGTCAACGATTGCGCTGCGCGACGTCGACACCTTGGCGATTCAGATGCGTCACCTCTTGCTGCAAGGTCGCCAGCAGTTTGCCTTAATCAGGCAGGCTTCAGATGCGATAGAGCCTTATCAATATTATGTGCAAGCCAAGCAAACGAAAACGATAGCGCCTTGGGGCGAGCTTACGCTTGTGCCAGTTGAGCAAACCGGGGCCGAGGAAGTGACCTACTATTTCGCTCCTGAGCTAGATTATCAGCTTGTGCAAGCGCGCTATCATGGCATTCTGCTGCAAGGCCTTATCGCGCTCAATCACTACCGTTCAGATTGCAATTGAGCCTTCCGTTGAGGCCTAGACGCTCCCCTTTTAACCTTTACTGATGGGATAATTATCCAGTTTAATGGATGCTATGCACCACTTTAATACGGCTTTTTTATATCCTTGCACTTAATCGAACAAGATGGCTAGGCTAACGACACTAGGTTGAATATCCAGCCCATGACAGTAAATGAGATCAACAATAGAGCAAACAGTAGGGCTAGCAGGCGCCACTGCATTACCTGTTTGAGCATGACAAATTCGGGGAAGCTGGCGGCAACGGTACTCATGCAAAAGGCTAATGTTGTGCCTAATGGCACGCCTTGTAATAGCAAGCTTTCGAGTACAGGGATCACCCCCGTAGCGTTGGCGTAGAGGGGAATTCCCATTAATACCGCTAGCGGTACAGACCACCACTGACCTTCACCTAGATTGGCTTGTAACCAGCCGGCGGGTACAAAACCATGCAGCGCGGCGCCAATACCGACACCGATAATGACCCATTTCCATACTCGGCCAAAAATCTCACTGGTTTCCGATTTCGCAAATTGATGCCGCTGCTGCCAATTTAATGGGCTAGCGGCTTGGTTTAGCGATGCTGTGTTGCTCGACTTTGTAGGGGCGGCTTGCTGTCCTCTGGCGTACGCTTTAGCCGCCAATGGTTGTAGCCAGCGCTCAGCTTTTAACAGATCGAGTAGTGCGCCGCCGAGCATGCCGATAACGATCCCCGTGAAGGCATATAACAGGGTGATTTCTAAGCCGAGTAGACTAAACAGCAGTAGGATGGCCACTTCGTTGATGAGCGGCGAAGTGAGTAAAAATGCCATGGTGATCCCTATGGGGATCCCTGCGGACGTAAAGCCTAAAAAAACCGGGATACTTGAGCACGAGCAAAACGGCGTGATAGCGCCAAACCCCGCACCCAATCCATAGCCGACCACTTTAGGTCTACCTGCTAGATAGTCTCGAACCCGTTCGACATTAAGTGAGGCTCGTAACCATCCAATGGCATAAATCATGACGACAAGTAGGGCAAAAATCTTGCTGGTGTCTTCAACAAAGAAGTGCAGCGCTTGTCCTACTTGGGTTTGATTGGATAAACCTAACGTGTCGTAGACAAGCCAATCGGCAAATATTGAAAACCAAATAAACATTGGTTGACCTCGTTAACGGATTAGGGAAAACCTGCTATTACATTGTTTGGCTAAACACGGCTTGCCATCTCATAAGTTGCTCGCAGATTAGATAAGCCCTAACTATGTGGTGCTTAATCACATTAGCCAAGTTTTAGTCACTAAGTCCCAGTTATCATAGAGCTATATCGGGCTAACCATTTCTTACTTGGGTTAATAGCTGTTCGATTTCAGTATCAGAGGGCACACTGCCAGATGAGACGACCGTGCCATTGATAACGATGGCGGGAGTCGACATCACGCCATAATCAACAATGGTTGCCATATCGGTCACCTTCTCAAGTTCAATGTTGAGCGATAAACGGTTTGCGACTTGTTCTACACTGGCAGCTAAGTTGGTGCATTTTTTACAGCCACTGCCTAATATTTCAATTTTCATCTTGTTACCCTCTAGCTATGTTTTTTGTGTTGAACCAGATTGAAGTCGTGAGGTTTGTGCTTGAGCATTTTTTTCCAAAACGGTTTCTACGCAGCCAACCATCTTTAATAAGCAAGGGGTCTCAAGCCGATAATAGATCTGTTTGCCATCGCGGCGGCTACTGACGATTCCCACCTGCTTTAAGACTGATAGATGTTTTGAAACCGTTGAAATATCGGCGTTAATACCATCGCTGAGATCGCAGACACATCGCTCTTGTTGTTGTATTTGCTCGAGTAGCCATAGTCGAGTTGGGTGCGCTAATGCCTTGAGAACCGCGGCTCGGGCGTTGAGCCTAAGCTGTTCCTGTTCTGTCATAGCCATCTCCATATTGATCGCTTTGTTAGCACAATTGTTATTTGGCATAATAGCCAAATGTATTTTGCTATAACAAGTATTGCACAAGGCATTTGATCATTATCGTGATGGATCAAACACTTTAGGATTAGTTTGTGAGACAGAGTTGATTGTTATTTTGAGTCATTGAACATCGATAGGTGTTGTTTTTTTTGAGCGGTTAATTGTTAAGGTTTAATTGTTATATTGAACCTTAATCGCATGTTCTGAGCGATTAATCGTTCACAAAGATTTGATTTGCCGTCTGCTATTGTTATTGCGACCGTCTATAGGAGCGGTATGAAACAGTATTTAACAGAATAACTTAGCGATACAGTAGATTTATCTATTCATTTAAGGGAAATAAAATGAAGCGCTTAATTGTTCTCGCTTGCTTAATGGACTTCTGTGGTCAAGCAACGGCTAGTAATGGATTGAATAGTGAACTTAGCCATGCTGCTGGGGGGGCTGCTATGGCGGGTGCTTTTGTATGGATGTCGGATAGTTATTTGCCTGAATATGATAGAGCCTGGGTCGGATTTTCAGTCAGTACCGCGTTTGGTATCTTGGTGCAATACCATGAATATGACAAAGGAACTAATTCCGCTAGTGAGGCCTTGCTCGATGCCGCGGCACATACTTTAGGCTCGGCTGTTGGCGCATATGTTACCGATGGATATTGGCTCGCGCCAGTTATCAAACCTGAGCGTGAGGGCACCTACGTTGGGATCGATGTGAGCTTTCGTTTCTAAATATCGTGTGATTTAGGTAAGTGTTTAGCGAATACAAGGGCGAGTGATTATTTTTATATCAATAAGTTGATTTAGGTGAAATTCTCCCAGACCAACTTATTGGTATCTGACGTTACTTGGTTACTTTTGTAATTGGGCTTTCGCCGCTTCAACTTTTGAGAAATCTAGCCCAAGCTCTGTTACGGCTTCTTTTATTAACACGGGATTTTGCATCACTAGCGCCATTAACTGCTGTAGCTTTTCAGGGGAAATGCCAAGCTGACCAATAGTGCCCATCGCCATTAATGGGTTTTCAGTTAATGTCTGAAATAGCTCATTGATCTTTTCATCACTGACATTGTGTTCTTTTAAGATGGCAATAATAGGGTTCATTAGGATACCTTATATGCTGATTAATGTTGTTTGTACCGATTGGTATTAGCCCAAGATTCTAACATAATTCTTGCTGCTTGAATCGATAACTGATTTGGGTAACTTGTCGTGAGAAACAGTCGATTTAAGTCTCTGATATCGGCTGTTATCTAGACTCATAGGCCGTTTATTATAGGTGTTATCATGTCTGAACAATTTCACTGCTGGCAGTGTGGTAAAGCGTTAGAGGCGCTTATTCTACCTATGTCTCGGCGCGAAGAGTGCATTGCCTGTCATGCCGATCAACACGTTTGCAAAATGTGTGTGTTTTTTAATGATTCAGGCCGCGGTGACTGTCGTGAGGATCGCGCCGAGTGGATATCGGATCGAGAGCGGGCTAACTTTTGTGACTATTTTAAGCCAGCTGTAGGTCATATGGACAATAAGAATATGGCCAATGCGCAAGCTATGGCAGAGTTCGCAGAACTGTTTGGTGAAGTCCCCCCATTCTCAAATAAAGCTGCGCCAGAGAAAGCCGAGTCTGGAAAAGCCGCCGACAGACCTAAAACGGCGGCACAAATTGCGGAGCAGCAACTGCGGGATCTGCTTGGCGGATAGGTGAGTGATTGTCTATCTCAAGAGGTCTCTACAGGGCTAATGGTATTGAAGGTTTGCCCTGTTTTGACTAGAAACCAAATTAAATACGAGGGTCGCTATTTTGGCTCTCTACTTGGCCGATCACTTTTACATCGCTCAAGTTAGACAAGATTCCCCATTGCTGTATTGTCATCATATCTTTGATTTCTTGAGCTTTATAGCTTAGGCGCAGGCCATCTTTTCGGTACTCTTTTGCAAGGTTTTGAGGTAAAAGATGGCTACCGTCGTCATTGATGATCCCCCAAAAGCCTCCTTCTAGGTTGATATACCTTACGGTGCCCTGTCTCATAACGATCCCTTTTGGTTGTGAAATTTGTGGCTTCTCAATCATGATATTATCAGAGGCCTTCAGTTGATCCGTTACCGTTTTTGTTTCAGTTGCTTGTTTTTCTTGTGTGGGCTGTGATTTGACTTCGTCATTGCAGCCTAACAATAGTATGGCCATGAGGGGGAAAGATAGAATAGTGGATGTGCGCATCGGGAAGCTCCTCTTAATACAGATAATGATTACTCTAACAGACCTCACGGCCTGCCGATGAATAAATTTAACCTTAGGTTTAACAGCTCAGTATAAGGGAGTGTGACTGACAAGTTAAAGTGATGCCATTGTTATTCAATTTGGGTCATTAGCTTTACGGCGACACACCTCTTTTTGTTGTGCTAAGTGAATGAGCTAGTAACATTTTCTGCTAATATAGGCTAAATTTTATAACATGGTTTTTGCGATATAAGGTTTCGGAATGATTGATAAAATAGCCAAAAGGATTGGCATGTTAAATACACCTCAATGGGTCGTATTATCTACTTTGCCTTTGCTTCCTCTGTTCGTGTTCACTGTTCAAAATGGCCATTGGGGCCTGATGCTTGTGCTCATCTTGTATCATTTGCTCGTCGTGAGCGTTTTAGTCTCCATGAAAGGGATGTTGCAAAAGATCCGTGCTGCCGCTGTTGAACTGTCTGAAGGCGATTTACGTGCTCGGATTGATTCTGCTGGTGCGGCAGGTGCACCTATTTTTAGAGCCTTTAATCGAATAGGTGAAGATGTTTCTAGAACGGTATTTTCTTTGAGTAAGTCGGCGCGACAACTGGTGAGTGTCGCCGACACGGTGCAAGCGGACTCGGAAGCATCAAAATTTGGAGCGATTAGACAACGAAATGATGTCGAAGAGGCTCAAAGTGTCGTAGCTAAACTGTTTGATATTACCGCTGAAGTGTCTACATTTTGTGAGTCAACCTCACAACGAGCTACCGAGGCAAAGCTTCAAGCCGATAAGGGTAAGGAAGAGATGAAGTCGCTTGAGAATGCGCTTGAAGCGGTCAGCGAACATTTTGAGGCGTCAAACCAAAACTTTGAGGTGCTACAGCGTGAGAGCCTGCAAATTGGTCAGGTGGTTGAGGCGATCACCAGCATCGCCGAGCAGACCAACTTATTGGCCTTGAATGCCGCGATAGAGAGTGCGAGAGCCGGAGAACTTGGACGTGGTTTTGCCGTAGTTGCCGACGAGGTTCGCTCATTAGCTCAGCGAACACAAGTAGCTACAGAAGATATCAGTAATAAAATTGTTAATCTTCAACATCAGATCGATGCCGCGATCTCTTCGATGGAGAGAAACCGTGAAAGTGTCATGCGATCGAAAGAGGTCGCCATTGAGGTCGAGTCTAATTTTATCGAATTAACCACTCAGATAGATGCCATTGACGGCCTTGGACAGCAAATTTCGGTAGCATCACAGCATCAAGTTGAGCAGACCCGAGTGTTAGAAACCTGCTTAGTCGAAGTGGATAAAGTGTCTGATGAAAATGTAAAAGCGACTCAGGAGACTCTGCTCGCTGCGATCACTGTGAGGAATTTAGCCGGCGAGATCGATTCTTTACTGCATCGTTTCGCAACCGATAGCCATCAAATCAGCCATGAAGATAAAGGACGAAAGAAACTGATCGAGTGGAGTGATGCCCTCGATTTAGACTTAGCCGAGATAAATAGACAGCATCAAACTCTAGTTCATTTGATTAACGAGCTCTATTATTTACTCAATAACAACTACGGTTTGGCCTCTATCAAGCGCGTCGTTCAAGGTCTCATCGATTACACCGCCAATCACTTTAAATATGAAGAGATCTTGTTCGAACAGTTTGGCTATCATCAAGATAAACAACACATCGGCGCTCATCAGAAACTGGTTGGCCAAGTGTTGTCGTTTCAGAAGCGAGTAGAGGCAGGTGAAGATATTGGCGATGAACTGATGAACTTTTTAAAAAATTGGCTGAGTCAGCACATCCAAAAAGAAGATAAAGCCTATGTCGCCTGTTTTAAGGAGCATGGTTTTAAGTAATTATGATTTTAATTGAGGTGTAGTGGGGCGAAAACTTGTTAATGAAGAGGTCATCCTATGATGACCTCTTCGAGTTTAGTCTGATATTCGCCTTAAAAAGCGGTCCACAGTAGACGTATTCCGACCAGCACCATGAGTGATAAAATGATCTGCTTGAAGTGTTTCTCATCTATTTTATCTTGGATCCTTAGCCCTAATTTCACTCCTATCCAAGCTAGTGGCGCCAATGCAGCCGAGACCATCAAATTACTTAAGTTTATCTGGCCGAGTAGGCTGTAGGGGATAAGTTTTACGCCATTGACGACCGCGAAAAACATCACTGCAGTTGCGAGATATTCCGTTTTGACTAGTCGTAGAGGCAACAGATAAGCGTTGAGCGGTGGCCCTCCAGCATGGGCGACAAAACTGGTGAAGCCAGCGATAGTGCCACAAATATTGCCAAGCCAAGAAGAGGGCTGGCGTTGCAAACGTGAGCCTTGCAATAACCCATATAGACCAAATCCCAGTGAGACCACACCTAATATCCCCCTTAGATACTGCTCGTTTAATCGATCAAATAGCAAGTAGGCAATAACTATTCCTAAGACAGCACTGGGGAGTAAAATCCATAGCTGTTTAGTACTGTGTTTTCCCCACCACGAGCGAGCGCTAAGCAGATCCATATAGATGAGGAGTGGCAGCATCACGGCTGTCGCAGCGGTGGGGCTAATGGCTAAAGCGAGCAGAGGAACCGTCAGTCCACCTGCGCCGCCAGCAAAGCCTGACTTTGAGATACCCGTTATCAACACCGCTGGTATTGCAACAAGCCAAAAGAGGGGATCGGATAGCAAGGTATCTCCAAGGTTGAGGGGGTTAAGTACCAAAGCCGAAGACTCTATAGTGCCATTTTTTTAGTGATCTACAATAGTGTGTCTAAATTACTAAAGTTTAGGATAAATCGCTGGCTAGAGCTCAATTTGATAAAACGGAGTTTGTTTTTATTTTGAATATATTAGCTTTGATTTTTGTCGGTTTTACACTAAAAATCATCTTGTGAGTAGAGGTGTTTGTTTGTTATCTTAATTTTAAATTAGTCTATCGAAATACCCCTATGAATAATCTTGTCATTACACCGAACTATGTAAATATATTTAGTTGTATAGGACCTAAATGCGAAGATAGTTGCTGCAATGACTGGGGAATTTATTTCGATAAAAAGACCTATAAGAAAATAGTTAAACACCCTGATTTTTCCTCATTAGCCAAAATAGCGTTTAAGGAGGTGAAAACGGACAATGATAGTTGGGCTGTAATCGAACTCGATGAGCAAGGAGCTTGTCCGTTTCTCAATGAGAAAAAACTATGCAAGATCCACGATCAAGCGGGGGCGGAAGCGTTAAGCAACACTTGTCAAACCTACCCTAAAGTGAACAATCATATAGCTGGTAATAGATATAGGAGTCTGAGCTTATCTTGTCCTGAAGTTGCTCGAATTGTGCTGTTTGAACCAGAAGCCTTTCAATTTGAAGCTCAAATTAGTGGCAATAAATCAGCGGCTCCCATTCCTGAGTGGCAAGAGAAAAGTTACGATTATAGTCTTGAGTTGCTAGTGGGCTTGGGGTTAGATTGGGAGCAAGCCTTGCTTGCGATTGGGTTACTTATACGAACCAGCGAAAGTGTTGCAAATGGTCTTGAGCCAGCTTCAGCTCTCGATGTCAGGTTTGAACAGCTACAGAAATTTGTTCAGGCAGGACTGTTAAATGAACAGTATGAGCAGCTCTCTTGTACACCAGCCGTGCAAGAAAATGCTTTCGTTTCTGTGCACTCTAAATTGTGTAAAATCCATTCTCGAGCACATCGGCCTCGTTTTACTAGATTAAATGAGGCGGTAAATTCAATATGTAATGAAGATAATCTGTACAGTATTGAAGAGTTAAATAAAGCTTGGCACAACATTGCCTTACCCGCATTAAGTGAGTCACCAGATCTGTTTGAGCGTTTTATTCTCTATTCTATTTTTCATAATCACTTTCCGATGTTGGGCAAGGATGGACCGCTGAAAGCATTTAGATTATTGGTATTGGATTGTCTTCTTATCCGTTGTTATTTATCTGCTATGGCCTTTAAATATCAAGGTTTAACCCAGAGCGATATTATCTTGTGTTTTCAAGTGTATCAGGTGGTACGTCAGCATCGATCTAGTTTTGCCGATGTGATTGATGAAATAATGCAGGAGCTGGATATTCAAACTATACCTTCGACCATTAGCCTACTGAAGACAAAGTAATGATGATTTTGAGTCGCTTGGGGAAGCGACTCAGAAGGTTATTTCATTGAAGCAGAGATACGTCTTTATATTGATATTCAGGTTCGAATTTTGAGTTATTCCCCTAGGTATTTATCGATTGAGTTTCTTTTATGTCACTATGATTAATGCCTTTGACTCTGGCAAAATACTTGTTGGTTTCTAGCAAAATTACGTGCCGCAGCCCGATAATGGCGATTAGGTTGGGGATAGCCATTAAGCCGTTGACTGTGTCGGCTAACATCCAGATTAGGTCGAGCTGAATAAATGCACCGACGGCAATCAAGCTTAAAAACAGCAGTTGATAGATCTTGACTCCTTTCTCTCCCAAGCGTTTACCCGATAGATAGTACCAGCAGCGCTCGCCATAATAGTGCCAACCTAAAATCGTCGTAAAAGCAAAGCAGACTAAGGCAATGGCCACCACATATTGGCCTACCATAACTGAGCCGCCAGAAGCAAATGCTGCACTGGTCATTGCCGCGCCTGCGGTATCGCCATTCCATACGCCAGTGATGATTAGCACTAGTCCTGTCATGGTACAGATCAAAATGGTATCGAAGAAAGTGCCCGTCATGCTGACTAAACCTTGCTCCACGGGTTCGTTGGTTTTCGCCGCTGCAGCGGCAATGGGGGCGCTACCAAGGCCTGACTCGTTAGAAAATACTCCGCGGGCAATACCAACTTGCAGTGCCTGAGCCACGGTAGCACCTAAGAATCCGCCTGCGGCAGAGGTGGGGGTAAACGCCGAATGAAGTACTAACTGAAACGCTGGAATGATCTGATCGCTAAAGGTTATCAAGAGCCAGCCACATGCGAGTACATATCCCAGTGCCATAGTAGGGACTAACTTTTGCGCCACGTTGGCGATGCGTTTAACGCCGCCAAGGGTGACCGCTGCAACCATCACGGTTAGCACTATAGCGGTGGTCCATGTCGGGACATCGAAGGCAATATTCATTGCATCGCTAATGGCATTTACTTGGGCAAAAGTACCTATACCAAAGAAAGCGACACCAACACCAAAGATGGCAAACAGTTTGGCGAGCCAGCCTAGACCTAAGCCACGCTCGATGTAATACATCGGGCCGCCAGCGATTTGGCCGCGTGCATCTGTGGTGCGGTATTTAACTGCGAGCATGCACTCGGCATACTTGGTTGCCATACCGAAGAAGGCGGCGAGCCACATCCAAAATAGTGCCCCAGGGCCACCAATTTTAATCGCCGTTGCGACCCCGACAATATTTCCCGTTCCTATGGTTGCCGATAGGGCGGTACATAGGGCAGCAAATGAGGATAAATCGCCTTTGCCGCTGGCGGGTTTAAACAGTAGGCTCAGGGCGAGGGGTAGTTTAAATATTTGGATAAGTTTAAGTCGTAACGTGAGATAGAGCCCAGTACCGACCAGTAAGCAGAGGGTGACAGGTCCCCAAACGATCGCATTGATATCGCTGAGTAGCGCGTGAAAATTCATGATATTCCTCGAATATTAAACAACAAAATTAATATGGAGGAGGAAAAGAAATGGCTGATAGGTGGCGCTGACGAATGCAGCTAACCACTGACTTAAATGAGATAAGGCAGAATAGGCACAGCGACAAACGACAGTGACTGATATAACGCATAGCGTTATAACCGATACAGTCATCCTCTCCTCTGTCCTTTTGCCTGAGCGTTTCGCATAAAGGTTTGACACCTAAATACTTTCGCCTTCGGCGCCGTGATGGCATCTAGTTAACGAACACTAAATGTTCACAGTCTCTCCAGAGGCTCGTCCAGTAACAGTCCTCACCACTAAAGTGGCACCTGAAAGAGTGCTTCGTGCTGGGTATTAATCAGCGCCAAAGTTGCCTCGTCGGTGTGGGGTTAACCCCCACTCTCCTGCTACCTTCATCCGAACGGATCCCCAAAATGACAAGGGTAATGCCTTGCCAATTATAGGGCCCGATAGCATGCGTTAATTTGTAAGGGAGCTCAAGAGGGCACGCTCACAATTTATCGACTCTTAGTTTTAATTGTGCGATTTTTATTCCAAAAAGGGGATGCTATAACCCTAGTATCAGTTGCGCTGGCTTGGTCAGGCACTTATTTTTCTCGGTATTTTTTACAAGACCCCTTACCTAAACCCTGGCTAAGGGTTTAGAATAAAAACTCGTATCCATTTTGTGGATATTAAGATGTGATGATGCTTTTTCAGTGTCATCGCCTGCAACAACCCAAAGGTGTACCGTCACCTCAGACTTGCAATATTTGCCTTGGTGCATACAAGCCTTGATCTAGACTCTCTACACTCGGTAGTCATTATACCTATTGGTATTACGGTGTCGTCGACACTCTTTTATCGGGATTAACATGTTATCAGCACTTAAAAAATCAGTTAGAAGTAAACCCTCTTCTCAGGATGTTCAAGCCAACATTTTGGCTGGATTGACCGTTGGCGTGATCGCGCTGCCGTTATCTATGGCGTTGGCCATTGCCAGTGGCGTACCACCGCAACATGGGCTCTATACCGCTATTATTGCCGGGATCGTTATTGCTCTCTCCGGGGGATCTAAGGTCAATATCTCCGGCCCCACGGCAGCATTTGTGGTGATACTACTGCCTATCGTGCAGCAGTATGGGTTAGGTGGCCTACTCATTAGTGGTTTTATGGCGGGAATCATTTTGGTGATGATGGGTCTTGGACGACTCGGCAAGCTAATTGAAATTGTGCCTTACCCTGTCATTGTGGGCTTTACCTCTGGGATCGGGGTAGTGATCGCGACCTTTCAGATAAAGGATTTTTTCGGGCTAGATGTCGCTGCTGGCGGTGAGCATTATTTAGAGAAGCTAACTAAAATTGCCCAAGCGCTCCCTAGTCTAGCCTGGCAAGAGACCTTGATTGGCGGATTAACCTTAGCGGTTTTACTTATTTGGCCAAAATTACGAACTAAGATTCCTGCACATTTAGCCGCACTATTATGCGGTGGCGTGCTGGCTTGGACTTTGAGTCAGTTACTTGCTGATTTTTCAGTGGCGACCATAGGAAGTCGTTTCCACTTTGAGTCTAACGGGGTTGCTGGCAACGGAATCCCGCCTTTTTTACCGAGTTTTCAATGGCCCTGGGATTTACCCAACGCCGCAGGTGAGCCCATAGGTTTAAGTTTTGAGCTGATCAGAGAGTTGTTACCATCGGCGATAACGATTGCCATTCTTGGATCTCTAGAGTCGCTATTGTGCGCGGTCGTTGCCGATGGCATGTCGGGTAAAAAACATAATCCAAATGATGAACTTATCGGTCAGGGCATAGGTAATATGCTCGTGCCTTTATTTGGCGGGATCCCTGCAACTGCAGCGATAGCTCGCACGGCTGCTAATGTTAAGGCGGGAGGTAACTTGCCACTGTCTTCGGTGATCCACAGTCTATTCATTCTATTGGGGATTCTGCTACTTTCACCGCTGTTATCCTATATCCCAATGGCCTCAATGGCGGCGTTATTGCTGGTGGTTGCTTGGAACATGAGTGAGGCGAAGCATTTTATTCGTACCGTTAAAATAGCGCCTAGAGATGATGTTTTGATTCTGGTTTTATGCTTCACATTGACAGTGCTCTTTGACATGACGATCGCTGTTGCAGTTGGAATGGGATTAGCGGCACTGCTATTTATTCGTCGCAGTATCAGTTTGACTGACACCAAAGCGTTAGAGCGCCAAACCGAATCATCTGATATACCTGACGATGTTGTGGTTTACGATATTAATGGGCCACTGTTTTTTGGTTCTGCGCAAAAGGCGCTAAAAACCATTGCTACGGTGAGGCCCGATGTGAAAATCGTGATCCTCGATATGTCGGAAGTAACCTTACTCGATATGAGCGCTATTGTGGCGATGGAATCAATCGTTAATGATCTTGCCAATAAACAGGTAGGGCTAGTTATTAATAATCTGCAGCCGAGAATGATCTTAAAGCTTAGACGGGCTGGGGTTCGCAAGCGCTTGGGGAAGGTGGAATACTCAAGGACCCTAAACGATAGCTTTAAGTTAGTCGCTAAAATGCGTTAACTCTGTATGGCGCTGACAGCTCAAAAGGGTGAGTCTAGACATTGTGAGCTGAAGTGATCTTAAGTGGGCTCGGCTGTCAGCGTTATACCTGCACTTCTTATGATTTTTCCGTTTGCCAAAGGCTAGATCCCTCTGGGGTCTTTGATACGGGATATTGAAAGGTATCAGTAATTGCTAATATTAAATTGATGAGGCTTGTAGTAGGATAAATCAGCGAGTTAGATTTTAGATGTGGTTGTTGTAACTGCAATCTGTAGTTGGTACCAATCTAACTGATTTTTCAGTAACTTTGCAATACTACCTATAGTTAATTGACGGGAATATATAAGTTACTGAAGATCTATGCTCCTACCCTACTTATAAACCTATAAATGGTGATAACCATGCTGATATTTTTTATTTGTATTGCGTTACTCGTATTGGCTTTTAAATTCTATAGTCCTTTTGTAGAACGTCAGGCTGGTATTGACCCTACCGCAAAAACTCCCCAGGCAAGATTTAACGATGGTGTCGACTATGTCGCGGTCCATCCAGTTAAAGCTTACTTAATTCAGTTTCTTAACGTAGCCGGTGTTGGTCCTATTTTCGGTCCAATCTTGGGCGCACTCTATGGCCCTGTTGCATTAGTCTGGATTGTATTGGGTAACATCATCGGTGGTGCGGTACACGATTACTTTTCGGGTGTACTGAGTATTAAGGAAGATGGTAAGAGCCTTCCTGAAATTGCAGGTCATTACTTCAACATCTATTTTAAAGGCTTAATGCTAGTCTTTACCGCCATGTTACTGTTTTTTGTTGGCGTGGTTTTCATAATGAGCCCTGCAGGTTTGCTCAGCCATCTCGAAATGTTTGAAGGCACAATTATGGCCAACAATACGTTTTGGGTGTTGGTGATCTTAGGATACTACTTCCTTGCGACTCTGCTACCCATCGATAAAATCATCACAAAGCTCTATCCTGCTTTTGGCCTCTTGATGATCACCATGACAGTATCTATTGCTGTTGCTTTGCTTATCAATGCGCCGCATCTACCTGTCGCCGATGATATTTTTGCTTATTTCGACCACGGTGCACACGAAGCCTTATTGACGCCTAACCCAGATGGCTTGCCTGTTTGGCCGCTACTATTTGTGACCATTACTTGTGGTGCGATCAGTGGCTTCCATTCGACTCAAGCCCCCATCATGGCGCGCTGCTTAACTAACGAAAAGTATGTTCGCCCTGTTTATTACGGTGCCATGATGTCAGAAGGTATCGTGGCTTGTGTATGGGCGCTTGCGGGGATTGCCGCATTCCCTGGTGGATATGCAGAGCTTAAAAGCGTGTTAGATGCGGGTGGTCCTGGCCTTGTCGTTAATCAAGTGGCGACGACTTACCTAGGTGTTGCTGGTGGTATTATGGCGATTATCGCGGTTGCAATTTTCCCCATCACCTCGGGTGATACGGCATTCCGTTCACTACGTCTGACGATTATCGATGCCTTTAAGATCCCACAAAGTATTCGTAATCGTCTGTTAGTGGCTGTGCCTATCTTAGTTATCGCTTACTTTATGACTATGATTAACTTCTCGTTAGTTTGGCGTTATTTTGCGTTCTCCAACATGCTGCTGTCGACCAGCGTCTTGTGGTTAGCCACTAAGTATCTGTTTGATCGTGGCACCATACATTGGATTGTGAGTTTACCAGCGATCATTGGTACGGCCGTAACGGTATCGTATATTGCGACCGCGGGCATTGGCTTAGGTCTAGAACAATCCCTAAGCGACCCGATCGGTATTGCAACAGGCATCGTCTGTTTAATTGCGCTTGTTTTTGCTGATAGAAAACGTAAAGCAGTTTTAGCCTAACGAACCCCATAGTGTTTGAACAAGCCGCCCAATATGACGCCTATTGGGCGGCTTTTTTGATTACCTAAGGCCATGTTTGCTCGACGAAGGAAGCTTTTAAGCGATTGAGGCAACTTTTATTGATTAAGGAGATTTAGGCCGCTGCAGGTCGAAACGCAAATCGTCGGATATACCATAGTAAGCCGATGGTCCTCCGGCCCTAAGTATCGGCTGAGCTAATGCGGTTTGATAGATACCATGATTATCCAGTAGATGTTTAGCAATATGGACAGCTACGACCTCTCCAAGCACCAACCAAGTATCGATATTGTCACCAGTTGCCGATTGCAGCTGAATGCATTGAGACAGCTTACATTCAAAATTGACTGGGCTTTCGCTAACGCGATCCACACTCACTATGGCACTCGGGGTTGGCGTGAGTCCCGCAAACGAAAACTCATCGGCCTCAGGAGGTAAGTTTGCCGAGGTTAGGTTCATCTTTTCGGCTAATTGACGGGTTGTAAGGTTCCAGACAAACTCCCCAGTTTCCATAATGTTGGCGACACTATCTTTATAGCCCACGCTGGCAAAGCCTATGATAGGTGGATGATAGTTGAAGCAATTAAAAAAACTGTATGGTGCTAGGTTACGTTGCCCTTTGCCATTATGAGACGCTATCCATCCAATCGGTCTTGGGCCGACGATGGCATTGAGAGGATCGTGTGCTAGACCGTGCCCTTTACTCGGTTCATAGAAATAAACATCATCTTTCGTCATATTTAAGCCTCGATGGGATCACGTTTTTATACTGATTGGTGTAACTCGACAGCCCCTTTTAAACACCGCTGTTCAGTTTTATATATTTAGCTATCTAGAGTAAAGTCAGTTATTGAGCAATAGGCGGTTAGCGAATGCAAGTTAAAACCCGTTTATAAATGATTATAAACGGGTTTTTCATATGGATGTTGTTGGTCACAGCTTAAAGCGATTGACTTCCTGTTGCAGAGACGCGGCTAATTGTGCCAATTCTTGAGCTTGTCTCATGGAGGTTTGTGCCTCGGTAGAGAGATTTTCTGAAACTTCTCTTATCGACTCTGTGTTGCGGTTGATCTCGCTGGTTACAGAAGTCTGCTCCTCCGCTGCCGTGGCTATTTGACTCGCCATGTTAGAGATGTCGTTAATCGCTTGGCTAATCTGCAGCAAGCTTTCACTGGCAGAATTTGCATCGTTAACACTAGTTTCAGCCATTTCATGGCTCTGACTCATCGATTTAACGGCTTTACCTGCTGTTTGCTGCAAGGTTTCAATCATGCCTTGGATCTCTTGCGTCGACGAGTGAGTGCGCTGGGATAGTACACGTACTTCATCGGCAACAACGGCAAATCCACGACCTTGCTCACCCGCACGGGCCGCTTCAATGGCTGCATTGAGTGCCAACAAGTTGGTTTGCTCAGCAATACCGCTAATCGTTAACAGGATGCTGTTGATTTTTTGCGAGTGCTCGTTTAATTCGCCAATGATATGGCTGGCTGTTTCAACTTCGCTGGCTAAATTACGAATGGATTGCTGGCTTTGCATCACCTGATTTTGACCATGTTCAGAAAGACCAACGGCATCTTGCGCTGTATGCGCTGTATGCTCTGCATTATTAGCAATCTCTTCTGTCGCGCTGGCCATTTCTGTTACGGCTGTTGCGACCATGGTCACCTCATCTTGCTGAATTTCAATTCTTTGGCTATTTTCGGTTGCTGACGTGCTCGTTCCTTGAGCTTGGTGTTCTAATTGACCTGCAATATTATGCATGCGAGATATCATGCCGTGAAGTCGTTCAACAAAGCGGTTGAAGCCAGAGGCGAGCATACCAATTTCATCATGAGCATTAGCGGTTTTAATACGTACCGTTAAATCGCCATCTCCTTCTGCAATGTCATTGAGTGCCAGTGCTACTCGTTCAAGATCTCTAAATTGAATTTTGAAGATGGCAATAAGTACTAGACCAAATAGCGCCAATAACGCGAGACCCATCATAGACATCCACCAGGCTAAATTGGTGGCTTGAGACATGATCTCTTGCTTATTCATTACGAAAATAATCGCCCAATCGGTGTTGGGAATCGTTGCAACATATATTAGCGATGTTGAGTCGTTCAGCTTGCGTTCTTCCATTGTGCTGGCGTTAGCGCGTTGCGATAACCAACTGGTTGTAAAACTTGGATCAACCTCGTTCAACTGCTTGTTATTAAGCTGACTATTGGGATGGCTAATGATGAGTCCCGCGTTGTCGACCATCATGGAATAACCTTTGCCAGGAACTTTAAGTTTTTGCACTGCATCAGTTAATTGACCTATGGTCAGGTTGGCGGCTGCGACGCCATATAGACGGCCATCGATCATGACTGGATCGGCTATGGTAACGACTTGTTTTTTTAAGGTTGCGCTGACATAGGGCGCAGTCATGATCATCATTCCTGCAGCTTTGGCACCTTGATACCAAGGCCTTACTCTGGGATCGTAACCGGCCTTGTTAAGCTTGGGATCTTGGCGATACATGTTGCCTTGTTCATCACCAAAGTAGGTCAGACCAAATCCAGCCGCGATATGAGTCTGCAGAAGATAGGGGACTAAGTCGCGATCAGGATCTGTTTCAATGGTTTGCTTAAGGCTTGATATCGCATTTTTCCTATCTTGAATCCATTCACCAATGCCTTGAGCGAAGGTGTTGGCGAGTTGATCAATCTCTTGTTGGGTATTATCGAGCGCATTATTTCTAATGAAATAACTTGAGATAACAACCAAGACAGAAACGGTAATAAGTACCGCGAATAGACTGCTAAATAGCAGACGGGTTTTGAGCGTTGATCGCATATAAAAGTCCTCTAGTCGTCAGTTAGATTCTAACGTTAATTCAGTATAGTGCCTGTCTTAGACTCAGTGTTGGAATGTTTGAATACCACTTTATTAAGAGTAACCCATTAGTGAATATATGTAGTGCTAAGTGGGACTAAATTGAGCAACTTGATACCGATTTGAGTCGGCTTTTTTCGTGTTTGGCTTAATGTGTTGGTGTAGATAGCCGATAGAGCATGCCTTTAGCTGCGAGTCGAGCGGAAAACTTAGCTGTGGTGTTGCGTATGTTTCTTTACT
Source organism: Shewanella mesophila (assembly GCF_019457515.1). Lineage (NCBI taxonomy): Bacteria > Pseudomonadati > Pseudomonadota > Gammaproteobacteria > Alteromonadales > Shewanellaceae > Shewanella > Shewanella mesophila. The sequence goes on along the minus strand of NZ_CP080421.1, from coordinate 3,771,311 downwards.
TGGGGAGCGAAACCGCAGGTATACTTGTTCGAAATGTAAATGCAGCAGTTGAGTCTATTCTTATGATTATTTTTACTACCAATTTTGGCGATATCGAAATCGAGCTTGATATGGAGCATGCGCCCGTCAGTTCGAAGAACTTTCTTAAATATTGCCAAGAGGGATTCTTTGAGGGCACTATTTTTCACCGCGTGATCAAAGGATTTATGATCCAAGGGGGTGGATTTACCGCCGATATGGATGAGAAACCTACGCGTGCTGCTATCGTTAATGAGGCCAACCGTGGTCTTAAAAATGTCAAAGGGTCAATCGCCATGGCCCGCACCGATGCGCCTCACTCGGCCACAGGGCAGTTTTTCATCAACTTAGCCAATAACAGTTTTTTGGATCACACTGCGACAACCAATGTGGGGTGGGGCTATGCGGTATTTGGTCAGGTTACTGCGGGGATGGATGTGGTCAGCAAGATTGCGAAAGTTAAAACATGCTCTAAAGGTGAGCATGATGACGTGCCTGTCGATGTCATTCTTGTCGAGAAGGTAACGATTAAGGAAGATTGAACAGGCACTTATCCAAATAAATGGGGTTAGATCATTAACGCCATTAATGACGTATCAGTGTAAATCTTCTGATTGTGACATTTGGCACAGTTTCTTAGTGGTAACAAGCACAAACTCTTAGTTATTGGCGTGCGCCAATAACTAAGAGTGTTGTTTATCGCGATTCAGTTTACTCAGGTTCAGTCTATCGAGACTAGGCTTTTTGAGACAAGGTTCATTGAGACTAAGTTCATTGAGATTAAGTTTGAATGTGAGCTTGTGTGATTTACAGATAAACGCCTTAATTTTATATATAGGCCAAGTATGTCCAGACCCAAAAAATGTCGTCAGCTTTCCTGCTGCGCACCTTGCAGTATGTTTAAGCCCAATGGTATCGCATCGAATGAATTAACCAAGATCCAGCTTGAGGCTGATGAGTTTGAGGCGCTGAATTTAGGCGACGTACAGAAATTGAGTCAGTTAGACGCGGCGGCGTCTATGGGGATCTCTAGACAAACTTTTGGCAATCTATTGGCGAGCGCACGTAAAAAGGTAGCAACAGCTATTACTCAGGGGCATGCACTCTTGCTGCCTCAGCCAGAACAATAGGAAATCATTATGATTATCGCCATGCCTATGAGCCGGGGGCGTCTTGCCGCTCATTTTTCTAAAGCCCAACGAATCGGCTTTTTCAATGAATATCATCACTTAATTACTAGCTTTGACAATCCTGCTATTGAGGGCGGTTGTAGTGCTAAAAAAGCAATGTTAACCCTTATCGTTGCACAAAAAACCGATATTGTGATTGTGCAGCAAATTGGGGAACGTATGCTGGGTAAGCTACTCGACGCCGGCATTAGTGTGAGTAAAGGTGATAACACTAACAGTATCGAATCCTTATTAACGGCAACGAGCGATCTCAATCTACGACTGCTCGACGCCTCTCAAGGACGCAGATCGCTCAATCATGAGAAGAAAGGCGGATGCTGCTCTAGCTCTGGCGGTTGTGCTAGCTCTGGCGGTTGCGCAGGAGACTGTAGCTGTGGTGATAAAGTTGATGAATCTCACTCCCATCTGCTTGATAAACAGCGTCAACCTAACGGATTAGCGGATAAGCCTGTGAGTTATTCAGGCTTTAGAATCGTTAATTGATTAAGTGCAGTCCAGATCAATCTAACAGGCCGTAGGGGCGAGCGATCGCCTCTTTGACATCAACCATTGAAAACACCTTGGAAAATCGCCCGAAAGCTTGCCCTTGAAAATAGAGTTCCACCACGGGAAGGGCAAACACGTTATGGCTTGCCGCTATGTCGGGTTGGGCGACGCAATCGATATAGATAAATTTTATCTTGGGAAAGTCATCGCTTAGCATAGCCGCTAGGCGTGGCTTGATACTTTGGCAAACTCCACAGCTTGGCGCACCAAATAAGAGCATTACAGCTGGGTGTTGGGTTAATACTTGCTGTAACTCGGATAATGAGTCATTTGAGATTTGTCTGTGCCTTGCTGTCAACATCGATTCGATCGTCATTTGTTATTCTCACATGCCTATAAAGAGGTATTTTTGTTTTAATATCATCACTATATAACCAAAATTATGGTTAATTTTCTCTGCTTGGTTCACACTTCTTCAGATACTTTCGTTTAACCATTGTCGAAGCCTATTTCACTGGTTATTATACTCAATAATAAAGATGCATTTTATATGATTGTTATTTGTTGGCGGAGCAAGATAGATGTTAAATATTGATGACCCTAGTGAAGTGGAAAAGACCCCTGCAATTTGGCGTCTAGGCTTTAGGCCGTTTTTTCTCGGTGGTGCCAGTGTTGCAATGCTCTATATCCCCATATGGATCATAAGTTGGTTTTTGCCACAATATAGTGTTTTTCAAGATCAGTTTTGGGTAAAAGTCGTGCCTTTATGGTGGCATCCACACGAGATGTTATTTGGTTTTGCATTAGCCATAGTATGCGGCTTTCTGCTGACCGCGGTACAAACTTGGACTAATCAACCGAGTTTAAAAGGTTGGCCTTTGGCGATGACTTTTGGATGCTGGTTAATGGCGCGCGTGTTATTGCTCATGCCGTTCGAAATGCCTATTTGGCTGCCAGCACTATTTGATTCACTATTTTTGATGATCTCGGCGTTTACCCTATGGCGTTGCATTTTTAAGGTTAAGCAGTGGAACAACATTGGTTTTCCAATAATGCTGCTATTGGCGACAGGCATTAATTTACTGAGTTATTATGCGCTTAGTGAGCGTAACTTTACCTTAAGCCAGCATATATGGCAGGGGATGTTGTGGTGGCTTGGACTCATTATCACTGTTGTCGGTGGTCGGGTTATTCCCTTCTTTACTGCAATGCGGCTTAAGCAGACAAAACCTGATCCCATTAAAGCGGTCGATATTGGTTTGATCATATTGATGCTCACATTCGTGTTCCAAGGAATAGCTAAGTTCTTACCTCTAGGTATAGAGCAAGGTTTATTGGCTTTGGCTGCGTTACTGCATCTTATTCGCTGGTCACGTTGGTATCCTCATAAAACCTTGGGTGAGCCTTTGTTATGGTCACTGCATAGCGCCTATCTATTCTTGCCAATAACTTTGGCTGCGCTTGCATGGAATATCCATGATGAAAATGCCTATCGTCAACTATTGCATCTATTTGCTATCGGTACGTTAGCCGCGATCTGCTTGTCGATGATCTCTCGCGTATCACTAGGCCATACTAGTCGTAATATCTATCAAGGGCCTAATATGAGTATCGCCTTTGTAGCCCTGATTGTAGCGGCCGTGCTTCGAGCGGTAATGCCACTGCTATGGCCTCAATATTCGCAGTTTTGGCTTTGGGCTGCGGCGACCTGCTGGACCTTAGCCTTTGGCCTCTTTGTTTGGTGGTATGCGCCTATTTTGACAAAACCTAGAGTCGATGGTCGGCCTGGTTAGTCTGAGTTGAGCATGATTAATATTGTGGGTTACGAACCCACTATAGCGCCTACATTTGGAAAGTTAACTATGATAACCCATCGTTCGATATTTCGTTTTTTTAGGCCGTTTGCGATCGTAATCTTAGCCATACTGCTGCCGATGACCAAGAGTATGGCAGGGCAAGATCTTGTTACCCCAGAGCTGATGCAGGTGAAATTCCCGAATCAATATGCGAGCTGGTTGGCCACCTCCAAGCTGCAGGAACGTAGCGATATGCTCGCGAGTTATCCAGCCGCGATCATCTTATGGGCGGGTTCAGCTTATGCCAAAGAGTACCATAGCCCTCGCGGTCACCATTTTGCTGTCGCCGATGTCAGCCATACGTTACGAACAGGCGTTGCGCCCACCGAGGGACAAAAAGGCTTGTCAGCGAGTTGCTGGACCTGTAAATCACCCGATGTACCGCGCCTAATCGGTGAGCTAGGTGTCGAGGGATTCTCGGCAAAGAACTTTACCGATCTTGGCAAGGAGATGAACAGCGTTGTTTACTGTACGGACTGTCATGTTAAAGGGTCTGCGAAGCTCACTTTGCCTCGCCCTCATGCTCAAGATGCGATGACTAAGGTGCACCTGCCATTCGAAAAGCAAGACAGTAATATGCAAGGTTCGCAAGTTTGTGGTCAGTGCCATGTGACCTATTACTTTCAGCCAGAACGCAGTAATAAGGTTAACATCCCATGGATTTTTGGTAGTACGGCCGATCTTATAGAGAAGTACTACGATACTCGTCGTTTCTATGAATGGATCCATCCCATTTCTAAAACGCCAATCTTAAAGGCGCGTCATCCAGAGTTTGAGCATTGGAGTCGCAGTGAGCATGCCAAAGCTGGTGTCAGCTGTGTTAGTTGTCATATGCCGCAATCGGCCGATAGTAAAGGTAAAACCTTCACCAATCATCAGGTAGGTAAGGCATTACCTAACTATGATACGGTTTGCCAAGGCTGTCACACAGACAAGCAAGCCCTAATGACCAAGCTGGAATCGGGTAAAGCGCAGATTGATGCTAAAGCCCGAGAAGTTGAGCAACTTCTGGTTAAGGCCCACTATGAAGCGGGTGCCGCATGGGATGCGGGAGCGAGTTGGCCAATCATGAATGATGCCATAATGGCCATTCGCCACGCCCAATGGCGCTGGGACTTTGCCATGTCGTCACACGGTTTATATGCCCATAATCCACAAGAGGGCAATGAGCTGCTCGATACTGCAATCAAGCAGGCCAGTTATGCTCGAAACGCCTTGGCTGAGGTGTTAAGTATGCTAGAGGTCAAGCAGGTCGATTATCCTGACATCTCAACCAAAGAGAGTGCCCAGCAAGCAGTTGGTATAGAGTTGGAAAAATTAACTGAACAAAAGCAATCCTTTATTAAGGAAGAAGTGGACAAGCATTGGCCTGAGGTTAGTCAACATGGATATTAGTTTACCGGCTTAACCCTTTCAAAACGCCAGCCCAATGCTGGCGTTTTAACAATCTACATAAATATCACACTTCTTTCACAACGCCTCTAGAAATAGCAGAGCTAGATCACGCACCTCTTTCCTATGTGGTTTACCACAATACCCATGAATATTTTGTGGGATAACAATGGGGCATGCCTTCAACAAGTTGGCAAAAAAAACTAATAACAGTGTGTGATTTCATCTGCCTAGGCTGATGAGGAGGAAACCATGATAGAGCTTGATAGACGAACGTTTATTAAGGGTGCAGGTGCTGGTGGAGCTACTTGTGCGCTGGCGACACTACTGCCCGGTAGTTTGGCCGCCTTAGAACAACAACCATTAAAAGCCGTTGGTAAAGAGGTGGCGAGTATTTGTGAAATGTGCTCGACCCGATGCCCTATTTCTGCAAGGGTTGTTGATGGTAAAAATGTCTTCATTGGCGGCAATAAAGAGGCTAAGTCTTTTGGCGGTAAAGTATGTGCCAGAGGCGGAGCTGGCCACAGTTTGTTGTACGATCCGCAACGTATCGTTAATCCGCTTCGTCGCGTAGGTGAGCGTGGAGAAGGAAAATGGGAAGAGATAACTTGGAAGCAGGCCTACCAAACCATTGCTAAAAGCCTTAATGATATTAAAGCTAAACATGGCGCTGAAGCCGTGGCATTTTCTTCAAAGTCAGGTTCACTTTCTGGCCATCTATTTCATTTAGGTAAAGCCTTCGGCTCTCCCAATAGTTTCACCCATGCTTCCACTTGCCCGGGGGGGTATGTTATCGCGGCTAAAGCGATATTTGGGACCAAGGTTAAGCGTGATTTGGGTAATTCCAAATACATTATCAATTTCGGACATAACCTCTATGAGGGAATTAACATGTCTGAAACCCGCGGCATGATGAAAGCGCAGATGGAGAAGAATGCCAAGTTAGTGGTATTTGAGCCGCGCTTTTCCGTGGTTGCTGATAAAGCTGATGAGTGGTTTGCCATTCGCCCTGGTACTGACCTTGCTGTCGCGTTAGCCCTGTGCCATGTACTGATTGAAGATAACCTGTATGACCGTGAGTTTATCGAGCAGCATGTGGTCGGTTTTGAGGCCTTTGCCGAAGAAGTGAAAGCCTATACACCAGAGTGGGCAGAAGGCGTGAGTGATGTGCCCGCCAAAGATATTCGCCGAATTGCCCATGAATACGCTGCCCATGCGCCCCATGCCGTGGTGGATTTTGGCCACAGAGCCACCTTTACGCCTGAAGAGTTTGATATGCGCCGCGCCCTATTTGCGGCCAATGTATTGATTGGCAACATTGAGCGAAAAGGTGGGCTTTACCTTGGTAAAAAAGCTAAAACCTACAATAAGTTCGCTGGCGATAAAGTGGCACCCACATTAGGTAAGCCAGGGGTTGAGGGCTTGCCTAAGCCAACCGCCAAACGTATTGATCAAGTGGATGAGCAATACGCCATGATGTGGTCATCCGGCGGCATCTATCAAACCATTCTTGATGCAACCTTAGAGGCTAAACCCTACCAGCTTAAAGCTTGGGTGATGAGTCGTACCAACCCAATGCAAACCATGACAGATAGAGCTCGTGTGGTTGAGTCGCTCAAAAAACTCGACTTTGTCGTGTGCTGTGATGTGTACATCAGCGAAACGGCTGCTTACGCCGATATCATCTTGCCCGAATCGACTTACCTTGAACGTGATGAAGAGATTGCCGATAAGTCGGGTAAAAACCCCGCTTATTATGTGCGTCAACGCGTCGTTGAAACCATTGGGCAGACTAAACCAAGCTGGCAAATCTTTAAAGAATTAGGCGAAGAGATGGGACTAGGTCAGTTCTTCCCTTGGGAAAATATGGAAAGCCTGCAACTGCTGCAAGTTAATCGTGATGTCACGCTGTGGAATACTATCAAAGAGAAGGGTTATGTTAGCTATGGTAAGCCCTTAATGCTACGTGAACCTAGCATGGTGGCAGCGTTTACCGCTAAGTATCCTAACGCTAAACCGACGGATGAAGATGGCACTTATGCCAGCGCCATGAGTTTTAAGACTCCGAGTGGCAAGATTGAGCTCAGTTCAGATAAAGTCGAGAAAATGGCCACCGGACGCGGCGTGATTAAGTATCGTCCTGTGCAACTTAAGCAGGCGGACGAGCTCTACTTCATTCAAGGTAAAGTCGCGGTTCATACCAATGGCGCAACCCATAACATTCCTATGTTGGCCAATTTAATGTCAGACAATGGCGTATGGATCCATCCGCTTACCGCTGGCAAGCTTGGCATCTCATCGGGTGACAAGATAAGGCTTTCAAGCAGTGTGGGTAGTGAGGAGGGTACGGCGCTGGTCACTCCAGGTATTCGCCAAGATACCGTATTTGCTTATATGGGCTTTGGTTCTAAAAACAAAGAGCTAGCACGTGCGACGGGGAAAGGTATCCATTGTGGCAACCTGCTACCGCATCAAACTGCGCCTGTTTGTGGCATGAATATTCACACTACTGGCATCACGCTAGCGAAGATCTAATAGGAGCCCAGTATGAGTAAACGATATGTAATGGTGCACGATGAAAATCGCTGTATTGGTTGCCAAGCTTGCAGTGTTGCTTGCCGAAGCGAAAACGGCACGCCTGAAAGCGTTAGCCGTCTTCAGGTCAGAGTTGAAGGTCCTTTTGGTGATGCGCCGCATCTGCACTTTAAATATAACCGCGTCTCTTGTCAGCAATGTGAAAATGCACCTTGTGTGACTGTGTGTCCAACCGGCGCCGCGTATGTCGGCGATGATGGCTTAGTGTCCATCAAAGCGGATAAGTGTGTTGGCTGTATGTATTGTGTCGCAGCTTGCCCGTATAAAGTGCGCTTTATGAACCCCGAAACCAAGGCGGCTGACAAGTGTAATTTCTGTAAAGATACCCGTTTAGCACGCGGTGAGTTACCCGCTTGTGTGACGGTATGTCCAACTGATGCGCTGATCTTTGGTGATGCCAACGATCCGCAAAGCGATGTCGCAAAACTGATTAATACCAAGGCAACCTATCAGGAGAAGACCCATCTTGGGACTCAACCTAGGGTGTATCGCATTCCAACTAAACGTGGGGGGATCCAGTCATGAACAATACATGGGGCGATATGGCGCAATACGATCCGGTAACGTGGAACTGGATCATCGCAGTTTACCTGTTTATGGCAGGTCTGTCGGCGGGGTCGATTCTTATCGGTATCGGACTGCGCTGGTACAGCAAAGATAAGTCAGTAGAGAGCGCAATATTAAAAGCGGCGGCGATTATTAGCCCTGTGGCGATCTCGCTTGGCCTGGCTTGCTTAGTGTTTGATTTAACTAAGCCATTTCATTTCTGGCTGATTCTAATCAACTACAATTTGAGCTCGGTAATGTCGATTGGTGTGCTGGCGCTATTGGCCTACTCGCCCATAGGTATCGCGTACTCTCTAATAGTGCTCCGTGATGAGCTACCTAAATGGAAGCTGGGCTTTTTAGTGCCACTCGCACATGCCTTGCAGCCGTTTAGAAAGGCGATTGAAGTGGTGCTATTTGTGCTCGCTATCGGTGTAGGGGCTTATACTGGCTTCCTGATCTCGGCGATGAATGCCTACCCTATGCTCAATACTGCGGTACTACCGGCGCTATTCTTAGTCTCTGGTTTATCTGCGGGGGCGGCGGCCAATGCCATTGGGGCTTTGGTGATGTTTAATACCAGTAGTCACGACGCAACTCTTGGTAAAATGCATGGGTTAGAACTGCCAGTGATGCTGAGTGAAATGATGTTTCTGTTTATGCTATTTTGCGCACTATATTTCAAAGGTGGGGCAGCCGCAGCCGCGCTAGCCTCGTTGACGATTGGTGTTTGGGCGAGTGTATTCTGGATTGGCGTTGTGGGTATTGGCTTTGCAATTCCCTTACTCTCTATGCTCATGCCTGCTCAGACTCGCCACACCAAAGGCGTGATGATCGCGGTTGCCTGCTGTAGCTTAACAGGGGTATTAGCACTGAGACACTTTGTGCTGTATGCCGGGCAAAGTTATATCAGCTGATAATGAACTCACAGCCTAAAGCTTGAGCCTAGCTTGAGTTTCGGTTTTACCGTTAACGCCCAGAGAGAACTCTGGGCTTTTTATTGGTTAAAAAATCGTTCTTAGCGCGTTAAGTCCGCGATGATTCGCCATTGTCTGCGGCCCATTTCAAGTATCACCCCCGCTGCTAATCCTGCTGCGGTGTTAACCAGCAAACAAATAGCGGCGGTTGATAAAATCACCACAATACAAAAGGGTTTACCGTCGACAAATCGTTTTGACCAGGCTAGTTGCGTCCCAGCGATGGCCAGCAGACTACCCAATACTGCCAGCGGAATAAGCGACAGCAGACTGGCGATGCCTTGCCCCCAAAATGCGGCAATAAGTAAACAGGCTACGCCAAAAATGGTCGGTGTTAACCATGTACGCGCACCAAAGTGATACTGCACCGCTAGGCCTCCGGCGCCGTGGCACATGGCGGCAGCGCCGATGGGTGCCAGTAACAGGTTGGCCCAGCCAGCGCTTGTGGCGAATCGTTTAGGGCTAAATCGATCGTTGAACTTTATATGGTCTTCGGGGAATTTCTCGTTGGCCATTGCGGATGTCGCGATAACGGCATTGGTCAGGGTTAATGCCAATTGTGGCAGTACCAGCAGACCTGCTGCGGAGGACCATTCATTAAGACTTGGCCAACCCAGTTGCCACGGAGTGCTACCTGATAATTCAAAGCTAGGGGCTAGACCACTAGTTATTTGCCACATAATGCCAAAAATTAAGACCAATGGCATAGCAAGGTAAGGTAAGGGGAAGAAGCGACTCGCAAATAAGACGGTAAAAGCAATAATGCCGATAATCCAAGTGTCACTTATCATTTGGCCTCCCATCCAAATCAGCTGCAAGCCAATGGCAAGTTGTATCCCAATACTGATGGCGGGAGAAAGTTGTTTTGCCATCCAAGTAATGGCACCGCTATAAGCCAAGATTAAGAGAATGATGCCCATCATGATCCCACTGGCTTGCAACATGCCAGGGGTTAACCCTTGTGCGATAACCAGCGCCGCAATCACCTTCATTGGTTGCACAGGAATGGGCCTGCGGTAATAGAAGGCGGTAAATAGTGCGAATAGACCAAATCCCATAAAGATCCCTTGGGGGGAAAAATGGTTGATCGCAATAAGCCCAAGTACTAAGGGAAGAAAAGTACCTAAATCGGCAAAGGCGCCGCTGAATTCTCCTGAATATTTGTTGAGGGTGTCAAAGGGGGTTGTCTTACATTTCATAAAGCTTGCCGTAGGAAATAGTCAATTAGGACAATACAATTTTAATGCCACAAATTTTGTGGGTTTAGCGGGAAAATAGGGCGTTTGTGAGCCTTTTTGACCAGATAGAGTGAGACAAGTTGTCACATAGGTATTTTTAAGTGGGACAAGAGGTCTAATATTTGCGATTGCTAATATTTTTGGTGCCTCATAGATTAGCCTGACTTATTCGGACACTTTCTGCATAACAGCAATGGCGACATAACAAAAAATGGCAGAGTAACAAGGTTATCCGTATGGTTGGGGGCGGTACCATATGGAATAATTGTTACTCGTAGCCATTGACTGCAATAGTGTTGTTTCCTTGGCGATAAAATTAGCTCTATCGCTTGTTCGATAGAGCTATCAACATCATGCTACTTAGCGTGTTTAGCGCCTTGCTTATTCTTCATCGGGTCGCCGTCGTAACCTAGGGCTTGCCAATTCAAACGAGAGCCTTTGTTGTGGCAATCATTACATTTAAGAGCTTGGTCTTTTGGAGAAACCATATGGTTAATACGCCACCACATCTCGGTTTCAGCAAAGCCATGCTCTCCACTGTACTTGATGCCCTTCTCGGCTAATGCTTGGTTGGCTTCCATACCTAACTTCGCGGCTTTATCCCAATCGAAATCTTTCCAGTAACCCCCTTTACCGTAAACTTTAGCCGTGACAAAGATATTCTGCTTCTTGTCATAGATCTGCTTACCTCTATGGACCTTAAATGGATAGATCTTCGCTGTGGTGTCGCTAATGTCACCTAATGGATAGGTCAATTTGGTGACCTTAGTTGGATCCATCTTATCCCCGACCATGTAAGCGTCGGCCTTGCCGTTATACCAAGCATATTCAGGTTGCACCATCTTCTTCCAGACGAAGCTACCTTTTTTCTTCATAAAGGTGTGCTTGCCATTTTCATCGACGGTTTCCGCTTGATCGCTGCCTGCAGTGGACCAGTCCCAGCTCATCTTAGTTGGCTCGCTGCGAGCAAAAAACGGGATGTGACAGGTTTGACAAGCAACACTGGCGGTATGCGTATTGAGTCGTTTGTTTTCATGGGGCGCCGCGTCGTGACAATTCTCACAACCGATATCATTGGTGCCGCCAGGGGAGACGCCCATGGCATTGCCCGTGATTTGATGCTGCGCGGTAGTATGACAAGTTTGGCATTGGAAATCGTTGCCATCGCTGTCCATGTGCACATCTGTGGCTTTATCAGGGTAGGCCATAGAAGAGTCTAGGTCACCATGTTTAACTGCATCTCCGCCACCTCCGTAGAAGTGACAGGTTCCGCAGTTATCGCGAACGGGACTTCCCACATTTTGTGCGACGCGCTCAAGATTGACCTTAGAAGCGGCTTCTCCGGCGCCTGCAGGATCTTTTACATAAGTCCCTGTGGTGTCATGACAAACTAAGCAATCCACCTTGGTCATGTCGGTAAAATCGAAGCTGTTATCTTTCCAGCCGTAGCCAGCATGACAACTGGTGCATCTTGGTTCATTGCCTGAAATAGAGGTGCAGAAGTTGTTGATGGCGTTTTTCTTACCACGTTTAACGGTGCGACCAGGCAGCTCCTGTTCTAGCTCCCATGTCCAGTGTGAAGATTTCATGAACTCTTTTGCGTGATCTTCATGGCACTCGATACATTGTTCGGTAACTTGAGATCCTTGAGTAAATGGCCCTTGAATGGCTTCTTTATGTGGATTTTCAGCCGCAGCGCTAAAGGTGGTGAGTCCTATTACGCCTGCGGTGATAATCGAAGCTAAATAAAGCGTATGTTTCATCGAATCATCCCTACCCCCCGACTACGCCGGGGGGAGTAAAAGGTTTAGAAATTGACAACTAATGAGGCGTTAATGTCGTATGCCGTGTCGACTGCTGGCAGCATTGAGAATGCAGTGCCAGCGATCACATCATCAATTTTTTGTGGCGCGCCAACTGGGGTGCCACTACCTGTGTATTCATAGTCGTAATAGAGACCCGCAAGCTTGATGAACATGCGTGGATTGATATCGAACATGTAGTAGGCTTCGGCAACGTGACCACGGGTCGCTAACTTGCTACCGATAGGATCATCCTGCGCTTGAGTGAAAGGGGTCCAGTATTTAGAGCCATAGTTGTATTCGAGACCAAATTTACCGTAAGGAACAGGAACTTGGATACCGACATAGACGCCGTAACCATCTTTAGCATCATCTGAATCCGCGGCACTTGGCATCATAATGATTTCGCTGCCATCAGCATTAAGCTGTGCTTCAAATACCGCATCGCTTAACATGCCACCGAACATACCTGCATTGCCGTTACCTTCGGCGCGAGTCCAGCCTAGAGAGGCAAATACTTTCATGTCTTCATCACTTTCGTAGGCATACCCGATACCACCTAAGTACATGTCACCAATGACACCGCTTGGTTGCACTCGGGTTTCGAAGTTGAAGTTAGAGAACTTCTGCATATCTTGGTACATGGTTGGTGCAAAAATGCCCGCTAGCTGAGTCGGGAAGGCCATGGTGCCTTTGAAGCCATCGTTAATATCTTTGGCGCCAAATAGGGTGAATTGGAGGAAGTGGTTTCCGTCGTTAATGGCATCGATATTAAAGCCGCCAAGATGAGTATCTTTGGTGACTATGTCGCCAAACATCTCGCCGTTACCCCATTGTGACTCGAAACCTTGACCGTAGCAGAAGCGTACTATCTGGCCATCGATACCAGTAATTTCACTCAGGTTGTAGCCTAAGGTCAAACCATCAAAGTTGAAATTAACTAAGTGACCAGAAGGTGTGCCACCACGCTTTTCATTTTCGCGGTAGTGAGATGGAGGGCCATAGGTAGAAGGTCTGCGGCCTATTGATAGGAAGGTGTTAGAGCCGCCGATATCTTTCCAATTGAAATAAGCGCGTTCAACTCTGAGCCAGTCACCGCTGGTGTTACCGCTGCTGGTGCCATCCATAGTGAATGAACGCCATGAATCAAATACTTGGGTGCCTGTTGAGTCGCCCCAGTTTTTGTACATGCTTAGGCGAGCGGCGAAGCTAACATTGTCCCAAACCTTGGCTTTCAGGTTAAGGCGTAAACGAGTGGTGTAGAAAATGTCGTTGTTAATATCTTGGGTGCTTTTAGGCGCAAGCACATAAGGCATAACACCTTGTAGCATGCCGTTTTGGAAAGCCATAGCAAGATCTGGATTGGCGCTGAGCATCTGTCCTAATGGTGAGCTAGGGTCATTAGGCATACCAAAGGCACCAGACATGGCTTTTTGACCAAAATCATTAAAGTCTACCTTGATAGCAGGGTTCCAGGTGACGTTTTGGTAATGCAATGAATGGGCCTTGGTACGAAAATCTCCCGTGATTTCAATTCTATCGAGCGAAGTATGGCGCTCATTTTTATCCACACGGCTATTAATATCGTCAATTTCTTGTGACAGTTCTGCTAGCTGCTGTTTTAGATCTGCCAGTTTTTGTTGTTCTTGGTCGGCACTGTAGGCGCTGCCTGAAAAAGCTAATGCATTGGCAATCAGTATTGATAGTAGAGTACGCATGTTATCTCTCCCGTTACGTAAAGACGCAGTAAATAATTCGCTTTTGGTTAACCGCAAGTTTGTGGCTGATCAGAATCTGCCGCATGGTCATAAAGGAACTGTTGAATATCTAAGCGTTCCTTTTCGGAGAGTTTTTCAAAAACGTCTGGTTTTACTTTGTGCATGTCACGTTGAAAGAAGCGGTCCCACTGACTCATGGTTTTGCTCATAGGTGTTAACTCACCAGCGGCATCACCTTTGCTGTGGCAGGCCTTACACTCTTTTTTGTAGAGATGTTTGCCCTTTTTCGGGTTGCCGCCATCTACGGCATAGGCTTGTCCGCCAATTGACAGAGTTAACATTAGGCAAGTAGCAATTTTTACTAGGTTCTTCATCATCTTTTTCCTTAATCACTACTCCGAGTGATTTATTGATATGAAACAAAATGCTTGTTTCTTGTTGGAAAATTTATCAAAAGACACTAGATGTTAATTTGAAGTTGATCACTTCAATTAAAAAAATCTAATTGATAAAAATATCATTAATAAAAATCTAATGAAATTTCTTAATTCTATGTTTTATAATGTTTTTTTGTTTTTTGTTTTGGTAGGGGAAATCAACTTAAGGTCTGGGGCTGTGATGATTTATGTCACACTTCATTATTTTAACTATTTCTAAACAAGGGGCGGGTTAACCGAACGTTGTCGGTTTGCCTGACTCTTGAGTGGAGTTGTTGTTTAACTGTTAACCAAGGTTGATGATTGAACTGTATCGAACTCTCGTTATCAATTGCCGTCAGTTTATTAGTGGTAGCCTATTGTTTCTATGATAAATGTTGATTATGTTGGGCCGTAACTTTAGTTCGCTGCCTCTATATTGTTTGGCGTAGTGATATTTGACGAATTTATTATTTTTTAGGGCTTAAATCGTCCACAATAAGCTGATGATGGACTATCTTTAAAATCGAGCTATTTGATAATGAAAATAACAAAAATTAGGGTGAATGGAATGAGGTTCCTTAATAGTGTATTTACGATGGTGTTGTGCGGTTTATCTGTTTCAGCGTTCGCTGGGCAACAATATTACGAAGCTCGTAGTGATGCGATGGGGGGCGCGAGCGTAGCCTCTTCTAATCGAGAGGGTGCAGCCTTCATTAATCCCGCATTGTTAGCTGTGCATGCGCCAAAATATTCGGGCGGTGTCGTCATGTTACCTGCATTGGGAGGCGATGCGGCAAATGTGAACAACTTAAGCGATCAATTTGATCTGCTTCAGCTCTCCTATGATGGTTTAGAAAGCGCAATTAATGTGGCTGATGTTGCAGAAATTGAGCGTTATAAAACTGCGCTAATCGGTGATTTACAATCTTTAGAAGATGAGAGTGCTTACGCTAGCGCGGGATTAGGTTTCTCTGTGGTATTGCCAACTAAGCGGATGCCAATGGCAATATTCTATAAAACCTATATTGATGCGGTGAGTGTCGCAGCGATAGAACAAAGTGATTTAGATTTGTTGGAAAATATCGATCCCAATAATCCGCCTGCCTTGACTGATCTTGATTCCCAAGGTGCTGTTATAGCAGGTGCAGTTTCAGATTTAGGGGTTGCACTTAGTTTTCCGATATCCATAGTTAACATGCCTATTGCTGTAGGGATCTCGCCTAAGTTACAACGTATCGATACATACAATTATGTCATTAGCGCCAATGATTTCGATGCGGGCGATTTCGATGATGAAAAATATCGCAACAAGGAGACCGCTTTTAACTTAGATGTCGGCGTCGCGATGCAACCTATAGAGGGGATGCTTATTGGTTTGTCTGGTCGTAATTTGATCAATCATAAAGTGGATACTGTCGAGTCACTTGGACGTCAATTTACTTATCGAGTTGAGGCGCTTTATACCGCTGGGGTTTCTTATGAGTGGAATAGATTTAGCGTAACAACAGACATAGATCTTAATAAAAATAAGCGCTTTGATGAAATCGATAGCACCCAGTATTGGCGTTTAGGCGGTGAAATACAAGCAACTGATTGGCTTGCTTTGCGTTTAGGCTATCGTCATGATCTTGAGGATTCGACCGCTGATATTTATTCCATAGGCACAGGATTTACCATTGGTCGCTCATTTAATTTCGATTTAACTGGCATGATGGGCAGCGATGATGCTGTCGGCGGCGTAATTCAAACTTCTTATCATTTTTAAGCTTGATAGTAAAAAGCGATGAAAGCTGAGATTAGCAAAGATCTCAGCTTTTTTATTTGGGCCACCTGAATTTAACTAGTCATATCTAATATCGATTTGCTTGCTAAGATGATCGCGCTGAGACTACACAGCGATAACGTCATAACCCGTGTTTTCTGCTTGTCTACCCGACCAACGAGTCGATTCGCAAATAAGTAGCCCAAAATAACCGATGGCAATAGCAGCGCCGAAATATAAAAGTGGTGTAAGGTGAGCAGGCCGCTGAAGCCTAAAATTATTAGCGCTATGGTTGAGCTGAAAATAAAAAATGCCGACAGTGCGGCTCGGAACTGTTTGGCGTCTTTTCCTGAAAGTAAGATCGCTAATGGTGGTCCACCAATGGCGGCAATATTACCAAAAATGCCTGATAGTATGCCTGCTGCAAATAAGCTAGTTCGCGTGATAGGGAGAGATAACTTGAGTAAACTTAGCAATACTGCCAGTGCCACGATAATCGCTATGGCTAAACCTAATATCGGTTGTGGTGCCCAGAGCAATAGCAAAGCACCTAATATGCCTCCAGGAATTCGTCCAAGTAATGCATATTGTAAACCGTTAAACTCAAGTGCTGCTCGTTCTCTGAATAGTGTTAACAGTGAGATTGAAAATCCCATTAAGATCACTGGCGCGGGAACGAGGCTGGGATCGACAAGATAAAGCAGTGGCGAGGCGACAACGGCTAAGCCAAAACCGATAAGGCTTTGAGTAAACGCACCCATAAAGATGATTAATGAGGCGAGAATTAAGCTCGTCGGGTCGATGATAAAGTCAGCCACAATTACTCCATCTGGCGGGAATGATTGACAAAAAAGGGACCGTTAAAAGATCCCTTTCTAGATAAATATTTGGCAAGTTGAGTGTATTACTCTAACTCTTCCCATTCGATGCCCATTTCTGTCATCAGCTTTTTCACTTCAGCTGGGATACTATCAGGCTTGTCTTTTGACAAATCATCGTCATGGGGAAGCGGTTGGCCTGTATAGGCATGCAAAAACGCTTCACAGAGCAATTCGCTGTTGGTGGCATGGCGTAAGTTATTTACCTGACGGCGTGTTCGCTCATCGGTTAATACCTTAAGTACCTTTAGAGGAATAGAGACAGTGATCTTTTTCACTTGCTCATTCTTCTTACCATGTTCTGCATATGGGCTGATATAATCGCCATTCCACTCAGTCATTGACTCACCTGTAAATTCTCAAATTCGGGGCAGATTTTATACCCTTACAAATTACAGTCAAATTATTGCCCTTAATTTTTGTGAATTGCAAATAGATTTCTAAATGTTTGGACGTCTAAACGTCTAAATGTGTTGACGGTGAGGGCTTGCTTCGGTACATTTAGACGTCCAGACATCTCTTTGTGGAAGATGACTGTTAGCGTATCGATTTTTAGGAGTAATAGATGACAGAGCGAAAACTAGCCACCACAGCGGTTCGTACCGGGATTGAGTCGGATACTCAACATGGTGCAGTTGTACCGCCCATTTACCTGTCAACAAATTACTCTTTTGATGGCCATAACAATCCCCGCGACTTTGACTATAGTCGTTCGGGTAA
Source organism: Shewanella mesophila (assembly GCF_019457515.1). Classification (NCBI taxonomy): domain Bacteria; kingdom Pseudomonadati; phylum Pseudomonadota; class Gammaproteobacteria; order Alteromonadales; family Shewanellaceae; genus Shewanella; species Shewanella mesophila. The sequence goes on along the minus strand of NZ_CP080421.1, from coordinate 3,753,714 downwards.
TCCGACGCGATCAATTTTAGGCGATGCAATTGCTGAATTAGAGCGAGGCGCTACTGGTGTGGTGACCTGCACAGGTATGGCCGCAATTACCTTAGTGACTAGTTTGCTTGGCCCCGACGATCTGCTTATCGTTCCCCATGATTGCTATGGTGGTAGTTATCGTCTGTTTACCAATCTTGCAAAGAAAGGCGCTTTTAAACTTGTCGTGGTCGACCAGACAGATCCTAAAGCGTTAGACGCGGCGATCGCTCAGCAGCCCAAGATGGTATGGTTAGAAACGCCCTCTAATCCGTTATTACGCGTCGTCGACATCGAAGCAATAGCGAAAGCGAGTCACAGCGTAGGTGCACAGGTGGTGGTCGATAACACTTTTTTATCCCCTATTTTACAGCAGCCTCTACTGCTCGGCGCCGATATAGTTATTCACTCAACTACCAAATATATCAATGGTCACAGTGATGTAGTTGGCGGAGCGGTTGTCGCCAAAGATGCTGAGGTCGGTGAACTGCTCCACTGGTGGTCTAATACCTTAGGTTTAACTGGCTCGGCTTTCGATAGTTATCTTACCTTACGTGGTTTACGTACCTTGCCAATAAGAATTCGTGAGCATCAAGCAAATGCACAGAAGGTACTCGCGTTACTGACATCTCATTCTGCGGTTGCAAAGGTATATTATCCAGGGCTTACGGATCATCCAGGACATGAGATCGCGCTAAAGCAACAAAAAGGCTTTGGTGCAATGCTTAGTTTTGAACTAAAAGGTGGAGAATCCCAGCTTATTGCGTTTTTAGATCAGTTAAAATACTTTTCAGTAGCCGAAAGTCTTGGGGGGGTAGAGAGCTTAGTCGCAGTTCCTGCTACCATGACCCATAGAGCGATGGACCCAGAAGCGCGTTTTGAAGCTGGAGTAAAAGAGACTCTGATCCGTTTGTCTGTGGGGATCGAAGATGGTGATGATCTGGTGGCCGACATTCTGGCGGGTTTAGATGCTGCTGAAGCAGTAAGTTGTTAAAGGTATTGAGGAGCAAAAAATGACACGATGTCATTTGCATAAATTTGGTGGTTCTAGTTTAGCGGATGCAGATTGTTACCGCCGTGTCGCTCATATTCTTCTTACTCACGGCCATAGCGATGATCTCATTGTGGTTTCTGCTGCCGGTAAGAGTACTAATTTTTTATATAAGCTGCTCGATCTAAGCGAATCTAATCAGCTGTGGCAAGAAGAGCTGCAAGTATTGATTAGTTATCAACAGAATTTAATTGAGCAGTTACTCTCTAATGAACAAGCCCGTAGTTTGCGTGAGCGTCTATCGACCGATAAATCGCAATTAACCAGCTTACTGTCGATTGACCCATTGAATGATTATCAACGTAATCAAGTGGTCAGTTTTGGTGAACGTTGGTCGTCGCGATTATTGGCCGCATTACTGCGAGAGTCAGGTGTCGCAGCATCCGATGTCGATGCTCGCAGCTTATTAGTCGCCGATGAAGGTGCTGTGCCTCAGATCCGTATCGAGCAATCTAAGCTAAAAGTACAAGACTTGCTTAACAAGCACTCTAACGAACGGCTGGTGATCACTGGCTTTATTTGCGCCAACGATAGAGGTGAAACTTTACTGTTAGGGCGTAATGGTTCAGATTTTAGTGCAACCTTATTTGCCAGTCTTGCCGATATCGAACGTGTCACTATATGGACCGATGTTGAAGGTGTGTTTAATGCCGATCCTAACCGCATTAACGATGCCAAACTGTTGAAGAGTATGTCTTTGACCGAGGCCAATCGCTTGGCGCATCTTGGCTCTCCAGTACTGCATAACCGCACGCTACAACCGCTATTTGATACCGAGGTGAGTCTGGCGGTGCGCTCTAGTTACGCGCCACATACTGACTTTACTTTAATTGCACCTAAGAGCTCTTCTGCTAGTGCGCCAGTGGTGACCAGTTTGCCTAGCGTATCGTTATTTTATTTGACGCTAAATGCCGAGTTACCTCAGCTGTTGGACTGTTTTGCTCAAGCGGGACTGACGCCGTTAGCGTATTGGTCACTTGCCCATGGAAGAGCGGAACTTGCCTTTACCCATGAGAACCAGAAGCAGGCATTAGCGATATTCGAAGCCAATCGAGAGTTTTTGGGCATTGACGAGCTGCAGATGCGGGAAGATCTCGGTCTTGTAGCGTTAGTGAGTGCCGATGCAGGACTATATCGCCGTGGTTTCTCACGATTATTGAACCGTGACGCTCATCCTTTATGTAATGATGGTTTGAGCTTAGTGACGCTAGTGCCTAAGGCGCAGGTTAATCTGTTAACTCAGAAAGTACACCGTCGCTGTGCTGGCCCTCGAAAGCGTATTGGTGTGTTATTGCTTGGCGTTGGTAACATTGGCGAAGCGTGGGTGGATCTGTTTAAGCGTGCTAGGCCCGTGCTAAATAAAGAGCTCGAGGTCAGTGTGGAATTAGTGGGGCTATTGAGCTCAAAGCAAGCGCTGATCAGTGAAACGGACATCGATTTAGATAGCTGGTTGCAACAGTTTAACGAGCGAGCGACACCCTGGCAGTACACTCATCTATTTGAGCAGCTGCAAAATCTGGAGTGTGACGAGCTTATTGCGCTTGATATCAGCGCCAGTGCAGACTTAACCCTTCAATACCCTGAGTTTTTTGCTCGTGGTATTCATATTGTGAGTGCGAATAAATTAGCTGGTTCTGGGCCTTTGCCTTTCTATCAAGAGCTGAAGCAACAATTGGGTAATCGACGATTATTCTGGCGTTACAATGCCAGTTGTGGTGCCGGGTTACCTGTGCAGCACGTGCTGAATGATCTACACAATAGTGGCGATCAGATTGAAGCCGTTGGGGGAATATTTTCAGGTACCCTATGTTGGCTATTTGAACATTTTGATGGCAAGAAACCCTTTTCTGAACTTGTTTTAGAGGCAAAGGGATTGGGGATCACAGAGCCCGATCCTAGAGACGATCTTTCTGGTCGCGATATGCAACGTAAGCTGCTTATTTTAGCCCGAGAGATTGGCTATGATATTGAGCTGGAGGATATTGAGTTGCAATCTTTAGTGCCAGCATATCTTGCTGATATTTCAGTGACTGAGTTTATTGAGCGCTTACCTGAATTAGATGATGAGATGCAACGTCAGTTTCAAGCCGCTGCCGAACAGAATAAAGTGCTTAGGTATGTTGCGGCGCTCGACCGTCTCGAAGGTCAGCTTAAAGCACAAGTGGGTATCGAATGGGTAGATAGCAACCATCCCTATGCTAACTTGACTCCTGGCGACAATGTGTTTGTTATTCATAGTGATTTTTATCAGGCGAATCCATTAATCATCCGCGGCCCAGGTGCAGGGCGAGAGGTTACAGCTGCTGCAGTACAGTCGGATCTTGCACAGATCTGTCGCGATCTATTGCAAGAATAATGGATAATGGTAGCGGCTTAGATGATATCTAGGCTGCTTATTTACACAACAGAGCCGCTAATATAGCGGCTTTTTACTGTTCTTTATTTGTGTTCTTTATCTTTGTTTGTTGACCTTAAACGGATTGGTATAAATTGTTTCTTCTCGCTAGCTAATCCTCATTTCCCTTTCTGATGTCGACTCATTTGATTGGCTGTTTAAGTTAAATTTTACTATGGCTTATGGCTTATGGCTTATTTCTGGCGGTCTGAAAGGGAGAGATTGGTGCGGAACACACTATTTTTAATTTTGATTAACTTTCGCGCTTGACTTCAAACTGAGTTTCTCTAGTATATGGACATATAGACGTCCAAACGTCCATTTAACATTTATTCGAACGTCTGAGGAAATAGAGATGGCTTTTCACCACGCGCAACATGCAAACTCATTAAACCAAAGCTTGTCTGAGCTCAATGGTGACATTAACGTTTCTTTCGAGTTCTTTCCGCCAGCCTCGCCAGAGATGGAAACAATCCTATGGAATTCGATTAGACGTCTTGAGCCACTCAAGCCTAAGTTTGTGTCGGTTACTTACGGCGCTAACTCTGGGGTTCGCGATCGTACCCATGGTGTCATTGAACGTATTCAAAAAGAGACCAGTTTGGTCGCTGCGCCTCATCTCACCTTGGTCGATGCGAGTGATGAAGAGCTTGTTGAACTCGCCAAGCATTACTGGAATTCAGGCATTCGCGATATTGTGGCGCTTCGTGGCGACTTACCCGATGGAAGCCCTAAACCGACTCGATTCGCTAATGATCTAGTGCGCTTGTTGCGCTCTGTGGCCGATTTTGATATCTCCGTTGCAGCCTATCCCGAGGGGCATCCCGACGCTACTAATGCTCAAGCCGATCTTATTAATCTTAAGAAGAAGATTGATGCGGGGGCTAATCGTGCCATTACCCAGTTTTTCTTCGATGTAGAATCTTACTTACGTTTTCGCGATCGCTGTGTCGCGGCGGGGATCGACGTTGAAATCATTCCTGGTATCTTGCCTGTGACTAATTTTACTCAGTTAAAGCGTTTTGCTGGTATGACAAATGTCTCTATTCCTCGTTGGTTACATAAGCAGTTTGAGGGGTTAGAAGATGACCCATCGACGCGTCAACTTGTTGGGGCTAACGTGGCGATCGATATGGTTAAAGTGTTATCTCGTGAAGGGGTGAAGGATTTCCATTTCTATACACTCAACCGCGCCGAGTTGACCTATGCTATCTGCCATACATTAGGAGTAAGGCCGGCAAAGTAAGATCTGTTTTATCGCTCAATGCCTCAGTTTCCGCTGGGGCATTATATTTTTAAGCTGTTATAGTTCTTCAATATTCATCTTTTCGCTAACTTAACCTGACCTCGGGTTAAGTTTATTATCTTATTAGGTAAAACCCTTCTATCCTTATACTGCTTGGTATTAGTCTCTGTTTATCTTTGAATTTTAGTCCGATCGAATCATATTCGAGTAGAAAAGCGGCCAAATTGTTGTTTGTGGGTCATAAGTACTTCAAGGCATATACCAAGATCTGCGGTTGTATTAGGTTGAGTAAGATTGCAATATTAAAAAAAACTAATGTAGAATAATTGCATTGTGCATTCTCTACCTAATTTAGATATTTAGGATTTGTTGATCTTTCAAGGTTGTTTTTACAGCGAATTGTTTGGGATTTATACAAGACAGAAGCTTTGTGGTGTAGTTATTCTACATAAAAAGCTGAGAACGCAGTAGAAATGACTAACAAATGCCGCCCGAAGGGGGCGGCTAAAACCATTTTACTCTTTGTTGAGTGAATTTTGCTTAGACGGCTAGGCTGCAATCCGCTCGCCTCGATTAACACGTTTTGGTCTCGAACAAAATTCAACCAGAAAAACTTAACAGATCCAAAAAAGGAGGTTTACATGAGATCGTTTACGTTTGGTGCGGCACTATTGTTTATGTCTATGCCAGTATTTTCAGAATCAATGGTCATGCCGCCTGCAGCCCAGTTATGTGGTAGTTGTCATGGCCCTACGGGGCAAGGTGTTGAGCCTCTTGGTCCTCGTCTTGCTGGATTATCTGCTGAATATATAAGTCAGCAAATTAAGCTGTTTCAAACGGGGTTGCGTCAAAATACCACTATGGCTCCTATGTCAATGACACTCCAAGGAGATGCGATTAATCAGGTGGCGCAGTACTTTGCATCTCAAGAGGTTGCAGAAGTTACGCCGCATCTTCGTGGAGAATCGGTTGACTATGCAGACCCTACTGCTCAGTTGGTGTATCAAGGTGATTGGGAGCGGCTTATTCCTGCCTGTGTCACATGCCATGGCCCATCGGCTTTAGGCGGTGGTCAATTTCCTCGATTGGCAGGACAACAGGCAAGCTATATCAAAACCCAGTTGTTAGCATGGCAGGCGGGCACTCGTAAGGGCGATGTCGATGCCATGATGGGTACCATTGCTAACAAACTTACGGCTGAAGAGATCGATGCATTAGCCAAATATTTTGCCGACATTAAATAGGGGCCACCAATGAATAAATTTAACTCACTGCTGGGCTTAACTATTGGCTTGGCTGGTTGTAGCGTTTTTAGTATGAGTATTGCGGCTGAATTACCCGATAAGCAAGCCGAACTGAAATTAGCGACAGTCATTAGTGATGACTATCTAAAGGCGGGAGCGCTGGCAGAGATTCCTCAGGGCGAATTTGGCGACAAAGTTAGATTAGGCTATCAACTATTCGTCAATACCCAACAGCTTAGAGGGCAATATGTTGGCAATGAGCTCAACTGTTCCAATTGTCATATGGATGCGGGGCGTAAGGCAAATGCTTCACCTTTGTGGGCGGCGTACCTTGCTTATCCGGCCTATCGTAAAAAAAATGACAAGGTCAATAGCTATCAAGAGCGGATTCAAGGCTGTTTTACCTATTCGATGAACGGCAAAGCGCCAGAGAGCGGTAGCAAAGAGCTGGTCGCGTTATCGGCTTACTCTTATTGGTTAGTCATGAGTGGCTTAATGGATAAATATAAGGTCACAGGGGATGTACCTGAATTGTCCGATGCCGAATTAGTTAAAGGGGGCAAGCGAGATGATTTCATCCTGCCTGGCGCGATAGCTTCTGCCATGACGATTGATGAGCGTGCCAAACTGGCTGGACGAGGTTTTCCTGCTATCCCAAAACCAGAACTCGCCTATTCACCTGAGCGCGGCGCTGAGGTTTATACGGCGCACTGCCAAGCTTGTCACGGTGATAATGGTCAAGGGTTGGCTATTGCGGGTGTATACAGTTTACCGCCGTTGTGGGGACCCGATAGTTTTAACTGGGGAGCGGGTATGCACAGGGTGAACACTGCCGCTAATTTCATTTATGAGAATATGCCTTTTGGTAAGAGTATTCAGCTGACAAATCAACAAGCTTGGGATGTTGCGGCATTTGTGGTCTCCCATGAGCGTCCACAAGATCCTCGATATAAAGGTGATATTGACGCGTTACAAAAGCAATATCATCAACATCAAGGCTATTACGGCAAGAGTGTTGATGGCGGCATGGTGTTGGGTAGCAAGGCGTATCCAATCAATCCGTCAAAATAGCGGCTGAGATATTGAGCCCTTTCTAAGGGAGTGTTAGCTTAGGCTATTGCTCCCTTTTTATAGCAGCTCATGACCCAATCGATCGATAACGATAAAGTTTGCCCCTTATGTCAAAAGTTGAATACTTGTGCTATCGCTAACAAGCAATCAACTGATCATTGTTGGTGTCACCAAACTGTTTTCCCACCAAGAAGTGCAGTCGAGCTGAGTGAGCAAGATATAAAAGCATGTATTTGCCAGAACTGTGCCCAGCGGCTGCTTGAGGAATATGAGTTAGGATTAAAACGAGTAGACTGAAATGCTTATACCAATCAGTAATTGGTATAAGATTATCGTTATTAGAACAACAAAAAAGGAGCCATAGGGCTCCTTTCTTGTTAGCAGATAACGCAATTATGCGTTGTCTTTACCACCCTTACGATGTGGTTTACGGTCGCCAGCTGGCTTGCGGCGACGTGGTGGACGGCTGTCATCACCACTGCTTGCTGGGAGTTCAGTACCAGCTTCACGGATGTTTAGCGGTTTACCACAAACACGAACTTTCTTTAGGTGCTGTAGTACATCTTTAGGCATACCGTCTGGTAGGTCAATCGCTGTCATAGAATCAAATAATTGGATTTGACCAATATAACGACTGTCGATGTTAGCTTCGTTAGCTACGGCGCCAACAATGTTACCAACTCCAACACCATGATCACGACCTACATCGATAATATAGCGACACATCTTAACGTCTGGATTGTCTTTAAGAGAATCAGCTTTACCTAGGTTGGTCGGCGTTGGACGTGAGTCGCGACGGGTACGTTCGCGAGGAGCACGATCGCCGCGTTCACCACGGTCACGCGAGCTACGGTCATCACTTCTGTCGCGCTGACGTTCGTTGATTGGAGGCAACTGTAGAGGGCGATCTTTCTGAACTTGTTGCAGTAAAGCGGCTGCAAGTACGTCTGTATCGACTTCTAGCTCTTGACATAGTTGTGCTACAGCGCCTTTCATAAAGTCTAAAGAATCTTTAGCAATCACTTCGCCAATCTGCTCACCTAAACGCGAAAGACGACGCTCTGTTACTGTCTCTGGGCTTGGTACGTCCATTGGTGAGATACGGCTATTGGTTGCACGTTCGATGGTGCGCAACATGCGCATCTCTCTGTGTGTAACGAATAGAATTGCCATACCTGTACGACCAGCACGACCTGTACGGCCGATACGGTGAACGTAAGCTTCTGTATCGTATGGAATATCGTAGTTTACTACGTGTCCAATACGTTCAACGTCAAGACCACGAGCCGCAACGTCAGTAGCAATAATAATGTCTAACTTGCCACGCTTAAGCTGGTCAACCGCACGTTCACGTGCTTGTTGGTTCATATCACCATGTAGCGGTGATGATGCATAACCGCGAGCTTCTAGCTTTTCGGCGAGCTCGACACAGCTGTTACGAGTACGAACGAAGATAATAATACCTTCGGTCTTTTCAACTTCTAGAACGCGCACAAGTGCTTCGAGTTTGTTGTGCTGTGATACTTGTACAAAACGCTGTTCGATGGTTTCAACAGTAGTGGTTGTCGCCGCAATTTTAACGTGTACAGGCTCAGATAAATATTTGTTAGCAACACGCTTAATTTGCTCTGGCATAGTGGCAGAGAACAGCGCTAACTGACGTTGCTTAGGCGTATGCTCAAGGATCCATTCGATATCATCGATGAAGCCCATTTTTAGCATCTCATCGGCTTCATCAAGTACCATTGCTTTTAGTGACTCTAACTTAAGAGTGCCACGACGCATGTGGTCCATAACACGGCCTGGTGTGCCCACGATGATCTGTGGGCCACGACGCAATGCGTTAAGTTGCTGGTGCATGCTTTGACCGCCGTAAATTGGCAGTACATGCATACCTTTCATGAATTTTGAATAGCTACCAAAGGCTTCGGCAACTTGCACGGCAAGTTCACGAGTTGGCGCTAATACTAAAATCTGTGGTGTATTTGATGCAGGATCAATCGCATTTAATAGGGGAAGAGCAAAAGCACCGGTTTTACCTGTACCTGTTTGCGCCTGACCTAAAATGTCTTTACGGGCCATAAGAGGCTCGATACTAGCAGATTGAATTGGCGTTGGTTTTTCATAACCTAGCTCGTCAAGAGCACGCAACAAAGGCTCGGAAAGGCCGAGTTCGCGGAAAGTTTTTTCACTGGATGACATGGGTTGTAGCCTTGTGGTGTAACAAAGTGCAGAGACTGCACCTAAAGATTTTATAGACAGAAAATCAACCCCGTGTCGACTTCCCGCACCGAAAAGAATCAGTAAGCCGATTATTATAGCAGGAGGTTATGTAATTTTCTACCACTATGATTGGATATTTAGCCTTTAACCGAGCAATGGTTAACTAATTCGTATGGTTAACAGTAGGTTGAATGTTTTAAAAAACACAAGGTTGTTTACTGTTTTAGTTATTTATTTAAGAGATAACTGTCTATAACAAGCAGTTGGTAGGCGGTTTCTGTTACAGCCGCTAGAAAATTCATATCTATCTTTGCCGCTTCATCACTTGGTTGGTGGTAGTCCTGATGCGGTGGGACACCAAAGTAGAGCCAAGGAATATTGGCTTTATGAAAAGGGTAATGATCTGATGCTCTCAACCAATCTATTCTTTGAATCGATTTTCCCGCCTCAGGTGGGTGATTTGCCCTGATACATAGCCCTACGGTTTGTTGCAGGATGGCTTTGAGTTGTTCAAATTGATTAAAGCCACGTCGGCCTTCGATGTAGATGTTATTTCGCCGGCTTGGACGGCCAATCATATCGAGATTAACCACTAACTCGATTTGAGGTTTAGATGGCACACTATCTTGTTGCAAGAGCTGTTCGACTAAGGCTTCGCTACCATAAAGCCCTGGTTCTTCGGCATCGGTTGCCACAAAAAGCAGATTAGTTGATATGGAATCTTGTACGGGTGATTGAGCAATATAGTGTGCAATGACAAGCATGGCAGAGACGCCCGATGCGTTGTCATCGGCGCCAGGATAGTATGTTGATCCTCTTTTGCCTAAATGATCATAGTGCGCCACCACAATTCGCCATTTGTCCGTTGGAATGGCGGCTTGATGCATGCCGACGATATTAACGCCATGACGACTGCTAAACTGATAATCATAATCGAAACCATGTTCGTAACTCTGTTCCCATGGGGTTAAGTTGGCCTGCTGCATGCGTTCAATGATGTAGGCTCGAGCGCGTGCCGCGCCAGGGCTAGCCGTTTTTCGTCCTTCCAAGTCGGCTGAACTTAAGGTTTCAATATCTGTGGCTAACTGCTGTTGGTCTGCCCACGTAAGAGTGTATGGCTCACCACATTGTGATTGTGAGCTTGAGCAGCCAGCCATAATACTCAAAGCCGCAAGCATGGCTAGCACCGAGGGATTTAATGAGCTGACTATTTTTTGATAATCGAGCAATTTCATTGAAAGCGAGTCGTTACGAAGGGTAACCGTTAACCTACCTTCAGTTGCAAGATAAAGAAAGTCGTTGAACGATAAGAAAGTAAAAAGCCAGAGTAATATTGATTATCACCAGGCTTTTTACTTTTAAGCGAATGAAAGGTTTTTATGGCTCGATATTAAGCTTGCAGCAGCGGCTTGAGGAAGCGCGCCGTATGAGACGTGGGGTGCTCGGCCACTTGCAAAGGTGTACCGCTGACCAAAATAGTTCCGCCCCCCGATCCACCTTCTGGGCCAAGATCTATGATCCAATCGGCGGTTTTGATCACATCGAGATTGTGTTCAATCACCACTATGGTATTCCCGTGGGCCTTAAGACGATGCAATACATCCAGTAATAGCTGAATATCGGCAAAGTGTAAGCCTGTCGTTGGCTCATCTAAGATGTACAAGGTCTTGCCGGTATCGCGTTTTGACAGCTCTTTCGCCAGTTTGACCCGTTGCGCCTCACCGCCTGATAGCGTGGTCGCACTCTGGCCAAGGCCGATATAAGAGAGGCCAACTTCCATCAAAGTTTGCAGCTTACGAGCAATGGCTGGCACCGCATCGAAGAACTCACGTGCTTCCTCGACAGTCATGTCTAACACTTCATGAATATTCTTACCCTTGTAACGCACCTCTAAGGTTTCACGATTATAGCGTTTACTCTTACAGCTATCGCAAGGCACATAAACATCGGGTAGGAAGTGCATCTCCACTTTGATCAGACCATCGCCCTGGCAGGCTTCACAGCGCCCACCTTTGACGTTAAAGGAGAATCGCCCAGGTTTGTAGCCTCGGGTTCTGGCTTCTTGAGTCGCGGCGAACAGCTCGCGAATAGGGGTGAAAATGCCAGTATAGGTCGCGGGATTCGATCTTGGGGTACGGCCAATGGGACTTTGATCGATATCGACCACTTTGTCACAATGATCCATCCCTTCAATACGTTTGTAGGGGGCGGGTTCATCGACCGTGGCGCCGTTAAGCTGACGATGAGCGATCTTATAAAAGGTGTCGTTGATCAGGGTCGATTTCCCCGAGCCTGAAACACCGGTTACGCAGGTAAACAGGCCTACAGGTATGGTTAAATCAACATTTTGCAAGTTGTTGCCTGTCGCGCCAAAGAGTTCAATAACTTGTTTTGGATCATACTGGGCTGGCGTTTCGCTGATGTGGATCTGCTTAGTACCTGAGATATATTGTCCAGTTACCGAGTCTTTGCAGTTGATGATGTCATCTAAGGAGCCATCACAAATCACCTCGCCACCATGAACCCCAGCGCCAGGGCCAATATCGATAATGTGATCCGCCATGCGTATCGCGTCTTCATCGTGTTCGACCACGATAACGGTATTCCCTAGATCTCTCAGGTGAATCAGGGTCTGCAGCAAGCGTTCATTATCACGCTGATGCAAGCCAATGGAGGGTTCGTCGAGAACATACATCACGCCGACAAGACCTGCTCCTATCTGGCTGGCTAAACGAATACGCTGCGCCTCTCCGCCAGACAAGGTGTCGGCAGAGCGAGACAGGCTCAAATAGTTAAGCCCGACATTGACCAAGAAACCTAAGCGATCGCGCACCTCTTTTAAGATCTTTTCGGCGATCTGAGCGCGCTGCCCCGTGAGAGATAACTGCTCAAAATAGCTCATCGCCTCGCCAATCGACCACTCGGTCAGCTTCGGCAGATTAAGATCTTCGATAAAGACATTACGCGCCTCTTCCCGTAGACGCGACCCCCCACAATTTTTACAGGCCTGAGTATTAATATACTTGGCTAGCTCTTCGCGCACTGAATTAGATTCGGTCTCACGATAGCGCCTGTCCATATTGTTTAAGATCCCCTCGAAAGGGTGGTTACGTACCACTACATCGCCGCGATCGTTGATGTATTTAAACGCAATGCTCTCTTTGCCTGAACCATGAAGCACAATTTGACGGACCTTATTGCTAAGTTGCTCATAGGGCACTTCAACATCAAACTTATAATGCTCGGCTAATGAGCTGAGCATCTGGAAATAATAGAAATTACGTCGATCCCAACCGCGTATCGCACCGCCAGCAAGGGATAGCTCGGTGTTAGTGATCACTCTGTCGGCATCAAAAAACTGCTGCACACCTAAGCCATCACAGGTTTGGCAGGCGCCAGCTGGATTGTTAAATGAAAATATGCGTGGCTCGAGTTCTGCCATAGAGTATCCACAGTGTGGACAGGCAAAGTTGGCCGAAAATAGCAGTTCTTCAATATCGCCATCCATTGAGGCTACCGTGGCGATACCACCAGAAAGCTCTAATGCTGTTTCGAATGATTCCGCTAAACGCTGAGTAATATCATCACGTACCTTGAAACGGTCGACAACAACCTCGATGGTGTGCTTAACGTGTAACTCGAGGGTTGGTGGATCGGAAAGATCGCACACCTCGCCATCGATACGTGCACGGATGAATCCCTGTGCCGAGAGGCTATCGAGCAGTTTTACATGCTCCCCTTTACGATCGTTAATGACAGGTGCGAGCAGCATTAGACGACTACCTTCGGGGAGCTCTAATACTTTATCGACCATCTGGCTAATGGTTTGTGCCGCCAAAGGCTGATTATGAGTCGGGCACCTTGGTTCGCCGACGCGGGCAAATAGCAGCCTTAGGTAATCATAAATTTCGGTAATCGTCCCCACGGTAGAACGCGGGTTATGAGAGGTGGATTTTTGCTCGATAGAGATCGCAGGGCTTAGGCCTTCAATATGGTCTACATCGGGCTTTTCCATCAAGCTTAAAAACTGACGAGCATAGGCTGAAAGTGACTCGACGTAACGACGCTGCCCCTCCGCATATAGAGTATCGAAAGCTAATGATGATTTTCCTGAGCCCGACAGGCCAGTGATCACGATCAGCTTGTCCCTTGGGATTGTCAGGTTGATGTTTTTTAGATTGTGGGTGCGGGCGCCACGAACTTCAATCTTGTCCATCTGTCTCTCTGATTGGCCGAATAAAAAAGAGACCGATTATCGCATAAAATTTGAAGCAGGTCATAGAAAAGCCACTCTTTGAATGTTGACTACTGACATCTTGTTTCTTGCCTAAGCATAAAGATAATCTTGCATATATATCGCATCTTCCATTTTTCTTTTTGAGCTGAATCGAATCTTCGTGATAACATGCGCGACTTATTTATGAATTCAGATCAGGGCGAAAAATGGCCAATAATGGACTGTCTAAGACTGAGAAAAAAGTCGCATTTTCGTTAGCCAGTGTCTTCGGTTTACGGATGATGGGCTTGTTTATGATCATGCCCGTCTTCGCACTTTATGGGCAACACTTAGAGGGCTTCTCGCCATTATGGGTAGGGATTGCTATCGGTGCATACGGGTTAACTCAGGCGGTACTGCAGATCCCTATGGGGATTTTGTCTGATAAATATGGTCGCAAGCCCATTATTTTAATTGGATTACTGATGTTTGCTATCGGTAGCGTAGTCGCGGCGATGGCAGATTCTATTTATGGGGTGGTTGCAGGACGCGCCATGCAGGGAATGGGCGCGATTGCGGCGGCCGTTTTAGCCTTGGCTGCCGATTTAACTCGCGATGAACAGCGCACAAAAGTGATGGCGATTATCGGTATGTGTATCGGTTTCTCCTTTGCGCTGTCACTGCTGGTCGGTCCCATTGTCGCGCAGCATCTTGGTCTATCAGGCCTGTTTGCCATGACGGCAGGCTTAGCGCTGCTGGGAATGGTGATAGTGCAACTTCTGGTGCCAAATCCCATTAGCCAAGCGCCGAAAGGTGATACCGTCGCTGCGCCAGCCAAGCTCAAAGCCATGCTCAAAGATCCGCAGCTGTTTAGGCTTGATGCTGGTATTTTTATTTTGCATCTGGTGTTAACGGCAGTATTTGTCGCATTGCCACTTGATTTAGTCGATGCTGGCTTAGTCAAAGAAAAACATTGGATGCTCTATTTCCCTGCTTTTGTGGGGGCTTTTTTCCTCATGGTGCCGTTGATCATCATTGGCGTTAAGAAGAAAAATACGAAGGCGACTTTCCAAATTGCACTGTTGATCATGATGGCTGCTCTCGCATCAATGGCATTATTTGCCAACAGCTTAGTGGTACTCAGTGTTGCGGTTGTGCTGTTTTTTACTGGCTTTAACTATCTTGAAGCATCACTACCTAGCCTGATCGCTAAGTTTTGTCCTGTAGGGGATAAGGGCTCTGCCATGGGGGTTTATTCGACCAGCCAGTTTTTAGGAGCATTTTGTGGTGGATTACTCGGTGGCGGTGCCTATCAATTAGTCGGCGCAGCGGGGGTATTTACCGTCGCCTTAGGCCTGATGTTTATCTGGTTAGTGTTGACGCTCGGAATGGAAAATCCAGTGTTGTTAAAGAGCTACACTTTAGCCGCAGAAGTTGAAGGCAAAGAGCAAGCCAGAGCCATGGCCACTGAGCTGTCACAGCTCTCGGGGGTCGCAGAAGCCATTGTTGTTCTTGAGGAGAGAGTCGCTTATTTGAAAGTTGATGAGCATTTCGATTTGAGAGAAGCGCGAGCTGTGTTAGGCTCTGTCAATTAACTGTTTCGGACTTGAGTTTAGCTTCGCCGTTAAGCAGTATTTATATTAGATTTGTAAGATTATCGCAGGAGATTTCAATGGCCAGTCGTGGTGTCAATAAGGTAATTTTGGTCGGTAACTTAGGGAAAGACCCTGAAGTTCGTTACATGCCAAATGGCAATGCCGTAGCCAACTTTACAGTGGCGACCAGTGAGTCTTGGAAAGACCAGCAAGGTCAGATGCAAGAGCGTACAGAGTGGCACAATATTGTCATGTATCGTCGCTTAGCTGAAATCGCAGGTGAATACCTAAAGAAAGGCTCTAAAGTTTACCTCGAAGGTAAACTTCAGACCAGTAAGTGGCAAGATCAGCAAACTGGACAAGATCGTTATAAAACTGAAATCAATGCCAGTGAGATGCAGATGCTAGATAGTCGTGGCCAAGGTGGTCAGCAGCAAGGTGGTATGGGACAAAGTGCTGGTGGTTATGCTCCACAGCAAAACCAATATGCGCCGCAAGCTCAAACTGCGCCAGCTCCAGCCCCTCGTCCTGCCGTACAACCAGCGCCTCAGCAAGGTTATGCGCCACAGCAGCAAACCGCGCCACAACAAGGTTATGCGCCGCAACAGCAAACGGTTCCAGCGGCACCCGCTTATGCGCCTAAGCCTCAAGCGGCAGGGCAGCAGGCCCCACAGCAGCGTCCAGCGCCGCAGCCACAGCAAAACTTTACTCCAGATTTGGATGATGGTTGGGATGACGACATTCCGTTTTAGATCCCAGTAATTACATTAGTGTAAAAATAAGCTGTAAGAAGTATTCAAACCCAGTCAAATGACTGGGTTTTCTTTTTCTAATGCTTTTTGTGATGTTATAGGGTTAATCATCACTAAATGTCATCTCGCTACCTCGTTTAAATAGTCAATAGATTGCAGCAACATTAAGAGTGCGAACATCGGTTGGCTCGAGTTTCTTTTAGCATCTCCGATTATTGATTGTCATGCTCAAGAAACATGTAACGGCTATGGTGATCTTGGCTATTACAAGATAAATTGCCCTATTCAATTCTAAAATCACTACTTGGGGTAACTAATGGCAGCACACACAGAGCGCTGTAAACAGATCGTATTTGAACAAGCTGGTGGTCCTGAGGTGCTGACTATCGCTTACGCGGCACTGCCAAGTGTTGGTTCAGAGCAAGTATTGATTAAAGTGAACTACGCTGGTGTCAATGGCCCTGACATCGCACAGCGAAAAGGAATG
The DNA here is from genome assembly GCF_019457515.1 of Shewanella mesophila. Lineage (NCBI taxonomy): Bacteria > Pseudomonadati > Pseudomonadota > Gammaproteobacteria > Alteromonadales > Shewanellaceae > Shewanella > Shewanella mesophila. The sequence goes on along the minus strand of NZ_CP080421.1, from coordinate 3,737,416 downwards.
TATCCGCCACCACCTGATGCGAGTGAGATTTTAGGCCTAGAAGTGTCAGGCACTATAGTTGCAGTCGGTGAGTCGGTAACTCAATGGCAGGTTGGGGATGTGGTATGTGCCTTGGTGCCAGGTGGTGGCTATAGCGAGTATGTAGTCACTTGGGGCTGTCACTGTTTACCTATCCCCTCAGGTTTAACGCTTGCACAAGCTGCGGCGCTGCCGGAGACCTTCTTTACCGTGTGGGGTCACTTGTTTATGCGTGGAGGGTTAAAGGCTGGCGAGACTGTGCTGATTCATGGTGGCTCTGGTGGTATTGGTTCTGCGGCGATAGCGTTAGCTAAGTTGTTTGGCGTTACGGTGGTAGCGACTTCAGGTAGTCAAGATAAATGTGATTATTGTAAACAGCTCGGTGCCGATCATGCTTTCAACTATCGTGATGAGGACTTGCTTGAGCAGATCCTTGCCGTTGCGCCGCAAGGTGTCGATGTTGTGCTCGATATGGCATCAGGCGATCTGGTTAATCTTAACTTGAAGGCGTTAGCGCTAGAGGGCCGTTTAGTGACTATTGCACTGCTGCGCGGGCCTACGGCCTCGGTTGATGTATTCAGGCTAATGTCAAAGCGCATTACATGGACAGGTGCGACCTTAAGGCCACAATCGGTCGAGGCCAAAGCGCTCATTGCCAAGAGGCTGTTAGAAGAAGTTTGGCCACTATTTCTACAGGGTAAAAGGGAGAAGTTAGTTCCCCATATTTTTGCCAAATTTAGTTTAGATAAAGTGTCCGAGGCCCATCGACTCATGGAGTCTGGGAAGCATAAAGGCAAGATAGTGCTCAAGGTTGCAGGAGAAGATGCTACTTAACCCCAGTCTAGATTACTGAGCCGGATCAAAGCGTGGCGCTTTGATCCTAGTATGTGAATACCAGGCACTAGAAAAAAAACTTGAATAACTGATTTGATCGGCTAAATTCCATACTAGTATCGGTAGAGTGCACAATTTGATAGCAATTGGAAAAAATAGATCTATTTTGCTATTGATTTCTGTCGGTATTTATTAAAAATGTGGGCATAATCGCTGCGGTCTGATTTTGTGCGATGACAATGACTGAGCTAACCATGGTCGGCTTAATAAATTTATATTGGTATGTGTTGATTTAAGGGTATTAGCATATATGTATAACACTTCAAAAGAACCTGTCTGGTTTGGTGAACTCCGCACTGCGCGAGGCAACACTATTCTCATTCATGATAAAGAGTTCCCTGAGGCGTCTGCCGGACGGGTTTATCTCTATAACACGGCAAGAGATGCTGTGATTGAATATGCAGAAGATATCGTAAAGGTGAATCTGCATGACCTAACGGATGAGGAATTAAAGGCAGCGAAAGCCGAGTATGACGCCAACTGGCAACTAGCCCGGGCGGAGTTTATGCAACGGCATTCGGGTTGGGTTGAAGCTATTCATGCCAAGCCTGCTCCAGCACCGAAAAAGCCTAAGGTCGTCGATCCTGAGGTAAGCAGTGATGACGACGATGATGATGTTGAGTTAGAAGTCGATAGCTTAGATGATGGTTTTGACGATTGGTCAGATGATGACGATCGACCCTAAGCGAGATTTAATTATATAAGTGGATTTTAGGCATTAGGTTCTAGTTGAACTAGGCCTTTGCCTAAAATACATCTCTTTTTGGAATTGATTATTAACATCCATCTGCGTCAAATTGATATCGACTGATGTGATGATACACTTCCCCAGGTTTTACCCAAGGCGTTCCAGGTAGTGCGGTTTGATTTGGCGCATCGGGTAGCTGCTGAGGCTCAATACAGAATCCTTGGTATGATCTAAGAGCCTGCCCTTGCTTACCTATAGTCCCATCCAAAAAGTTACTTCCATAGACCTGTACGCTCGGTTGATTCGTGTGCAGCGTCATCCGTCTGCCCGAGTGAGTTGCGGACACCGACCCCACTCGAGTCAGGGTATTTTTGTCGGTATTTTCGGTTAAAAAGCAGTGATCAACGCCTGAAGTCGCAGTAGCCGCTAAGGCTTGTTGTAATTCACTGAATCGACGCCCCTCTCTTAGATCGAAAATCGTATTTGCAACCGAGTTTATCGCCGTAGGGATCCCTTGAGTATCAGTCTCAAGGTAGTGCTGGCAAGCGAGTTCAATCGAGTGTTCGGCGTTACTTTGATGATTCGCACCCTCGAGATTGAAATAACTGTGCTGAGTAAGGCTGATAGGACAGGCCTTATCCGTGACGGCAAAAATTTCAACATAGAGGTTATTCGCCACCAAACGATAATCGAGTTGGATGTTGCAATTGCCTGGAAATCCCATGTCGCCATCAGGGCTAAATAGGCTGAGTCGAACGCCGTCGGAAAGCTGACCCATATGCCATTGCTTGCGATTAAACCCTTCCTCTCCACCATGTAAGCAATTGTCTTGATGATTGTTATTTAGCTGGTAGCGGATGTTGTCGACAGAGAGACTTGCACCAGAAATACGGTTGGCGTATCGTCCGGCGATAGCGCCTAGATGGGCATTTTGCTTAAGGTAGTCGTCAGCGCTATCGCATCCTAATACGATATTGCTGCGTTCTCCCTTATTATCTGGCGTCCATAGAGAGCGAATAATCCCGCCTAAACTTAGCACCTCCAATGCAATTATGCCGTTGTCTATATTGATGCGCTCAATCTGGCCGCCTCTTGGGTCTTGCCACGCATCTAATGAACGAAAACGAACCATCTTCTATCCTTGTCAATAATAAAAAGAGCCATTACGGCTCATTTTATCTTTTAATTTAGTTGGTTAAACTTGAATACGTATTCGGAGATCAAAGCTCATACAGTTCATCATCAAGCCGGGTCGCGCCATCGCTCGCTGAACATAGATAAACCGTAGGTTCAAGATGGGTCTGAGCTTGATATTGAGTTTCGATAGCATCCACTACGGCGTCGGTGAGATCATGATCCACTAAGGCCACCACACACCCACCAAAGCCTCTACCCGTCATGCGCACGCCACCTTGTGTGCCAACAACCTTAGCGATGATCTCTACTAAGGTATCTATTTCAGGTGTCGTTATCTCAAAATCATCCTTCATCGATGCATGAGATTGCGCCATGAGCTCGCTAAGTTTCGCGATATTGCCTGCTTGTAACGCGTGGGCTGCGTTTTGGGTGCGACGGTTCTCTGTTAACACATGGTGAGCACGTCGATAATTTACATCCGAGAGCTCAGATGCCGCCGCCTCTAGCATGCTGAGTTCTAAGTGACGTAGGCTCTCTACACCAAAATGATCCGCTACTTGTTCGCATTGTTCATGACGCAGATGATATTCGGCGTCAAAATCGCCTCGCGGAACATTAGAGTTAACGATAATCAGGCTTAAACTCTCTGGAATGGGGACGGGTTCGCTATCGAGATCTTCACAATCGATCAATAGTGCATGATCTTGTTCACCGAGCGCACTGATCATATGGTCCATTATGCCGCTGGCGCTGCCAACATATTGGTTTTCGCCGCGCTGAGCCATCTGAGCGACGGCTAAGGGAGAGAGACGTAATTGACTGCTCTCATTTACCGCGGTGCCAAAGGCAATCTCTAAGGCAGCCGAGGAGGCAAGCCCTGCACCTAAGGGCACATTACCCACCACGGCAAGATCCATTCCTTTGGCAGGCAGGCCTGAAGCCGCTAGCGCTGAGGTAAACCCTTTTAGGTAGTTGACCCAATCATCTTCAGGGTGAACTTGATCCTCTTGGCCAAAATGCCAACTGTTGATCTTGCCGGGATAAACATCGGATACCGCTCTGAATAGATCATCTTCGCGGCGTTTGATTGCTATTATTGTGTGAAAATTGATTGCCGCCGGCAATACGAAGCCATCGTTGTAATCCGTATGTTCACCAATTAAATTCACTCTTCCTGGGGCGAGATAGAGATCATCGGCTGTGGTACCAAAGGTTTGCACAAATAATTTGTTAGCGCGCTGTGCGGGATTCGACATGCTTTCAAGCTTCTCACAAAAAAGTTATCACTCTCTGCACCATAGTTAGGTGGCAGTGTCATTCGCGGCTGATACTGATAGGTATTATGACAGCCGCAATTCGTTCCTTATCATTTTTATATCACGACTGAGCTAAGGTGTAACTGAGTTTTTCATTCGTCGTCGTTAGCGGTGGTTCTATGGGAGGAAAGAAAGGGGAATTGCGAGCTTGCGGGATCTCTACCTTGCCGTACTTCTCATGTCGTGACCCATGAGAAGTACGGCAATAGATTTATCTTATGAGTTAGCTGAGATTAGTCTGCTCATCGATATTGATATCGGCTTCGTGCTGTCTACCCGACTCAAGCTCTTGGATGACATGATCAACGAAACCGGCACCAGCAGCTTCATAGAGGTTAAACACGCTATGAACGCCAGATTCTTTAAGCTGCACAGCATCTTCGCTATATTGCACAATAGCGCTCAACTTACCTTGGTAATTTAATCGTTTAAGTTGCTCAACCGCAAATAGATTCCCTACGTGATGCGGCATAGCGAGTAGTACTAACTCTAGATTTGGAGCGTGATCCAGTTTCTCCCAAAAGTCAGTATCGGACGCATCCCCTTTAACAACTGTACGCCCTTCGCTTCTGTGGAAATCGACTAACTCCTGTTTATGCTCAATACCTAAAATTTCGCCACTGAATTTATTGGCCAGTTCATCATAGGCGCCGCTACCAATTCGCCCCATACCTAAGATAAGAAAACGTGGGTTACCTACAGGGATCTGGCGGTCCTCTGGATGTAGCGGATGACGTTCTAGTTTGCGAAGTCCGGGTTGAAAACGTTGGTATAACCTATTTGCAGCCGTGTTGAGTGGGGCCGCGAGCAAAAAGCTAAGGCTTAATGCCACGGCTAAAATGATCATCCACTGCGCAGGCAGCCAACCTTTGCTAATGGCTACGGCAGCGACGATAAGGCCGAATTCACTGTAGTTACCCAAATTAAAAGAGGTCATTAATGAGGTACGCGAACGCAGTTTAAAGTAGGTTAGTAGATATAAGAACAACACAATTTTTATGGGGACCACGAGCACCAGCAGGGCCGCGAGTCCTATATCTGAGAAACTAGGTAACCCATTGAGGCCGACCGTTAAGAAGAAGGCGACTAAGAATAGCTCTTTGAAATAAAATAGTGACTTAGCAAGCTCCGATGATTTCGGATGTCCTGCGAGTAAGATACCGACAATCAAAGCCCCTAGATCGGGCTTTAAGCCGACTAGCTCGAACAAGCCTGCACCGACCACTAAGGCCATAACCAGGCCAAATAATACCAGTAGCTCACCATGACCGACACGGTCGAACGCCTTGTAAATAAGGGGTTTAGCAAAGGGGAGGAGTAACAAGCTCAGTGCCCAAATAGAGGGAATATCGCCTTTCGATATGGTCAAGAAGAGTACCGCAAAGATATCTTGCATGATCAAGATACCAATAGCGACCCGACCATAAAGTGATTGCATATCACCTTTATCTTCGAGCACTTTGACCGCGAAAATCGTACTGGAAAAACTCAATGCAAAGGCCAATAGGGCCAATTGGTCCCATTCGAGGCCACTGAGCTGCTCAAGGCCTAACAGTCCTAGTAGCTTTAGAAGCGGCACTAAGAAAAGTATCGACCCTATGAGGTGTAGACTCGATCCCGCCCATACCTCGGCTTTGAGTAAGCTTTTAATATCTAGCTTTAAGCCAATAGCGAACAAGAGCAATGTTACCCCGAGATTGGCTAACTGCTCCAATAGTGGCAGACTTTCCTCTTTTATCCCAAAAAGAAATAACACAAACCCCGCGACTAAATAGCCAATCAGCGGTGGTAATCCGATACGACTAACCAACATTCCGCAGGCTAAAGTGATGATGAGGATGGCGGGTTCCATGTGACTCCTTCGGAATAGGGGGATAGTGTGACCTTAACTATCTCTTATTGTATAAGATTTTTGTTAACTATAAATGAAAATATCGGGGGTAAATAATACCTTTACCGTCGGGGTTAAGATAAGCCTGTAATAAAAAAGCCTCCCGAAGGAGGCTTAATTAAATGTTTTAGTTCTGAGCTATTTAGCGAGCAATAGATCCAAATGGGCGGCAAAGGCTTCGGGTTTCATAAAGCCTGTTACCCTGAGTTCATCGCGAAGTTCACCGTTTGCATCAAACATGAGCAGTGTGGGCAGTCCTAATACATCGTATTGTTCGAGCAGTTCTACATCAATCGCATCACTCTTGGTCACATCAGCTTGTAAAAAAGTTATCTGTGATAGACGTTGTTGAACCGCCGGATCTTTAAAGGTGATGTTTTCAAACTCTTTACAAGCAACGCACCAATCGGCATAGAGATCTAACATCACAGGCCTGCCTTGTGCTTTTGCGGCAGCGACCTCAGCCTTGAGATCGGCAACAGACTTAATGGTCTTGTGAGTTACGCCGTGATTCTCACTACTTAGGGGGTGAGATTGAAACCCTAAGCTATTCATCACAGCCTGAAAGCCATAGGAGAAGCTAGCTAGTAGAATCAGCAAGAGTGACACAGAGCGAACGGTCTGTTTCCAGTTAAACTCAGTCTGCTTATTCTGGTGCATTAGGTATCCAGCAAGCGCTACACCCCATAAAGCCCAGAGTAGATCTGAGACCAAACCTGTCCAGATACGGCCTAGCATCACAATCGATACCGCGATTAATAGGAAACCGAACACGGTTTTGATGATATCCATCCATGCGCCAGCTCTAGGTAACAGCTTACCGCCAGATGAACCTATGATTAATAAAGGTAATCCCATCCCCATACTGAGGACGTAGAGCGCTAAGAACCCTTGCACTAAGTCGCCAGTTTGTGCCACGTAGACAAGGGCGCCTGAAAGCGGCGCTGTGGTGCATGGAGAGGCGACTAAGCCAGAGATTATCCCCATGATAAACACACCCGCGATATTGCCGCCCTTCTGGTTGTTTGAGAAGCGATTCATCTTCTCTTGCCAGCTAGAGGGCAGTTTTAAGTCATAAAGACCAAACATAGATAAGCTGAGCACGAAGAACAAAATAGCCAGTACCACGAGTACAGCAGGGTGTTGCAGTGCAGCTTGGTACTTCATTCCCGCAGAGGCCACCACTAACCCAAGTAGGGAGTAGGTAATAGCCATACCTTGGACATAAACCATTGAGAGGGTAAATGCTTTGCGAGTCGAGAGTTTTTCCCCTTGGCCGACAATAATCCCAGATAAAATTGGATACATAGGGAATACACAGGGAGTCAAGGCGAGACCGATACCTAAGCCAAAGAAAATAACTAAGGTCCATAATAGGCTGTCACCAGCCAACATTTGACTCAGGGAGTCTTGCTCAGTGATCGGTGTAGTCGTCATTTGCTCGGCAGATGACGTGGCAGATGAACTTTGGTTGGCGTTAGCCTCCGTTGCTGGCAGTACGCCGTCGTTTGCTGCAACTTCAGCTAAGATAGCGCTGCGCTTGGTTGGCGGATAACAGAGCTTACCCTCGGCACAGCCCATGAAAGTAACTTTCAGCGTACCTTCACTAGAGGCTTGTTTGATAGCGATAGGAACTTCAACATAAGAGTAATAGACCTCTTGCTCGCCAAAGTAGTCATCGCTATGGGCCTTGCCGCGGGGCAAGTGTATTTCGCCTAGTGTCGCGCCGTCTGCTTCAAATTTGAGCTTATCGCGATACATGTAGTAGCCATCGGCAATAACCCAGCTGACTTTAACTTGCTCACCCTCTTGTTTAAAGTCGAATACAAAAGCTTGATCGACGGGCATCAGCTTAGGCTCATCTTTTAGAAAGCCAAATTTATTACTGCTGAAAATGCCTTCACTTTGAACCGCGGGGGCAAGTAATAACAGTGACGAGAGAAAAAGGAACAGTATTTTTTTCATATTTGTGTGGTTTCTTTTATCCAATCTAAATAAGCAGAAGAGCCGTTAGCGATTTCCAAGGCGATAAGCTCCGGCACATCATAGGGATGTATGGAGAGTATCAGTTTGGCGAGCTCATTATAATTCTGACTATGACACTTGATCTGCAATGAAAACTCTTGCTCTTGGCATAGCTCACCCTGCCATGAGTAAACAGAGGTCACAGGCGATGATATTTGTACGCACGCCGCAAGTTTAGCGTTGACTACGGCCCGCGCAATACTAGCTGCAATCTCTTTATCAGGGCAGCTTGTAATGACCAGCAAATAGTTGTCATCCATGGTGTCGATAGTCTTTCTCGCATAGGGTTTTAAAGCTGTTTTAAGTCAAAGAGTGTAAACTCATCACTATCAGACTCATAGGGTACGAGTGATGTGGGATACTTTACGTCTTTTACCTGTGTCTTGCATTAAGCTATTACTAAAATAGTGAGCTTATCCAAGTTAACTAAGCCGAGTTGAAACCGTGGTTTTTATCGGCTAGCTTGAAAGTAGACCAGATTGCCCCCATTTAGTTTTCAATGAACTAAGAAAAATTTTCTTTTGCGAGGTCAGTGTGTTTTTTATTCTATTAATTGTTTTTGTGCTCGTGCCCGTTATTGAATTGAATGTACTGATCCGTGTTGGCGAGTCGCTAGGGAGTTGGACGACCGTTGGTCTAGTACTGTTTACTGCTGTGGTTGGGGTCTCTTTGGTGCGTAGCCAAGGTATCAGTACCTTAATGCAGGTGCAGCAAAAGTTGGCTCGAGGTGAAGCGCCTGGACAAGAGATTGTCGAAGGCATGATGTTGGCTGTAGCTGGATTGCTGTTACTTATTCCTGGCTTTGTAACTGATTTTATCGGCTTATTGCTGTTAACCCCGATAACTCGAATTCCTGTTGCAGGCTTCTTGTACAAGCGCATGCAACTAAGGGTGAGTCGTCAAGGTGGTTTTCAAGCTGGTTTTGGTCCTGGTGGTTTTGGGACACAAGACGGTCGTTCGCCATTTGGCGATGGTCCTTTTAAACGTGATGATGGTAATACCTTCGATGGTGACTTTGAACGCAAGCCAGACCCATCGGAAAAAAAAGATGAGTCACATCAGCTAGACGACAAACAGGATCCTAAAGCTTAAGTTTCATGTTTAACGGCTTTGGGATTCTTCGGATAGAAAAAGTCAGGCTTTTTATCTATATGATTGAAGCGGCGCGTATTTTTGTATGGCAGCTTCATAAAGCCCGACACGCCCTTTCCCTGTATCTTACCTACGTGGCTTAGAATACGATCGAGACTGGCGCGAAACGCGGCCTGTTTTCTGGGGTTCAGAAGCCTGAGGTAACTATGGATCTTCATATGCTTGGGTAACACTTCGAAAATGATACATCCAGTATGATGGATCTGGTTTATCCAACCCAGCTCGGTCATGATCTCTTTTGGCAGCTCGAGATTTTCATCGGGATCCCGCCCATCTTCGAAGTAAGAGTGTAATCTCGACTTGTCTTCCAGCGATGGAACATCACCCACTTCGAAAGGCAGTTGCAGCGCTGGACTCGGTTTAAAAGGTTGGCTGGTATCCTCTCGCTCTAAATGCAATGTGTCTCTTGCATTAAAGAAGCAGGCTTTAAATACACCGATGCGGCGAATTCCTCTGGCCAAGGTCACCATGTTGTTCACCGCGAGCACTAAAGCAGGTTTCTCTTCGCTATTGTAAGTCGCTAGGTTTGAGTCGATAAATACGCCAGATTCCTGCCAATGAATTGCCAGTCCACCCACAATCGAATATTGGCCCACACGACCGACAGCGGCGATGAAGCCCTTCTCTGTATCTCCCATGCCTGCCATAAAGTTGCGGTAATATTTTTCCAGTTGTAGATCGTCCATTTTGGCAATGGGATCATCTGCATTGTGCTCTTTCAGAAAAGACTTACGGGAACTGTAAGTCACGGTTTCAACGTCTTTACTGCGAGTGAGTTCCCATACAGGGATCTCCGCTAGTAGCGGTGGCTTGGGTAATTCAGGGAGATACAGTCTATGGCTGTGAGCCATGCTTTTAAGAAAATAATCGCCAGCCCTATTTCGAGTAATAGGGTCATCACTTAGCATCCCATCTAAGGTTTTTGCTAGCTCAATGGGTAAGCCTATGCTAGTAGCTGGGATCACCTTGCTGCCAAAGCGACTTGCTTGACCCGACGCCAATGCATATAGGGTCGCTGCCGCGCCTTGTTCATCAAACCTTGGGCTTGAGAGCGCGCCATTGAGCTGCTCGTCGCCAATAAAATAGACATCCCCCATGCGGGCGTTGGTATGTTGTTGATCGCTCGATAGCAGATCCATGACATTGCCATTGACCGGATTGCCATTGCCATCCCGCTGGGCAAAAACGGCTGATCCCCAGTCGATCAAGGAGAGATGATTGGTCTTCATATCGTAGACAAGGTTGGATGGCTTAATGTCGCCGTGCACTAATGGACGACCATTGTGCAGATAATGCAATATATGAGCGAGTTGACGGGCGATACTAACAACTATATCTACTGGGAGCGCGCCAAGACGCTTACAAAGCTTGTCTAGATCCTCCCCAGGCGCTCTAGCCATGACTAAAATACCTTGTTTCCCTACGTGCTCGAATTTAATGACGGGTGGCACATTGGGGTGGATCACCTGAGAGAGCATGAAGGCTTCCTCTTCTAAGCGATCCTGAATATGTTGCGGTAACGTTAGTCGAGAGAATTTAAATACATGGGCATTATGCTGCTTATCTACTCCAGCAAATACAAAGCCATAAGCACCTTTACCGACTAACTCAATGTCGCTGTAGCCCAGCTTAGTTAATTGCTGTTTACACAAACGAATCCATGCTCTGTGTTTACGCGCATCATCGGCCTTCAATAGATAAATTGATTGCTCTTCTGAGATATAAAAATGCTGCAACTCTGGTGTTGGATTGCTTGAATTAGGCATGAGTGACATCTTTGCAAATCGATATGTTTTTATAGCAAGAACAAGGTCTAGTGCACAATAGCTAGATTTTCCATCACTGTGAGCCCTAACCGATATTTTCGCTGTAGATGTTGACCTACATCAATCCTGCTACATACACATAAAGGTAACCTGAAGCTAATATAAACTTAAGCCTCTAAATAAAGAGTAATACCCGATGAGTGAGGAGGGTGTGATGACGGAACCGGACAAAGCCCTATTAATTGAGCTGTTGGAATATCCTAGAAAACGTATCGTGCAGTCGATGGAACTGAAGTTTTGTCCCCATGCAGGTTTCTTTAATAGCACAGATCCCCAATGTATCCACTGCCACCAAGGGATGGAATGTATTTGGATGAACCACAATGACGAGTTAGTCGCCGTTGAACGTAAATCGGTACAAGAGTTAAGGCAGCAACTGCTCATCGCGGTTGATTTTATCGATTCGAGTCTCACGCCACATCATCTATCAAGGCGTAACTGCGAATGTGAAAATTGTGTTTGGCTTAGGCGAGTGCAGAAAGTATTAAATCCTCAGTAGTAAGATGGGTTGTTGTTTGCATAAGATATTTTGCATCTAGTTTCACTAATCATTAGAGTACGGTAGATATTTACCGTCTTGGGGTTAAATGGAGTGAGATATGCAACCAAGTTTTTGGCATGAAAAATGGGCGTCGCAGCAGATAGGGTTTCATCTTGGTGAGGTTAATCCATTATTGGTGGATAACTGGGATGCACTCAATGTCACCACTGGTGCCAAAGTTTTTGTTCCGCTATGTGGCAAGAGTTTAGATATCTGTTTTCTTGCAGAGCGGGGGTTAGACGTTGTCGGTTGTGAGCTTAGCCAAACCGCGGTGGAGCAGTTTTTTTCTGACAATCAACTTGATGTCGATGCCCAAGCGCTAACGGATCATACTCTGTATCGCACGGAACAAGTCGCTATTTATCAGGGCGACCTCTTCACCTTACCGGCCCACCTATTGGAAGGTATTTCGGCCTTTTACGATCGGGCTGCACTCATTGCATGGCCTGATGAGATGCGCCGTCAATATGTGCTGCAGTTAGCTAAATTACTTCCCCCTAAGAGCCTAGGTTTACTTATTACTCTAGATTATCCTCAAGAGACGCTTAATGGTCCGCCATTTGCCGTATCTAACGATTGGGTTATGGATCATATGAGTGAGCATTTTGAGATTGAGTTGCTACATACCGAGGACGTGCTGGCGGACAATCCAAGATTTGTGAAAAAGCAAGTTCCTTGGTTGACTGAATCTGTCTATCGATTGACCCGTAGAGGTTAACTCGTGTTGCCGACAGCGAGGGTTTGAACTATTGGTATTCCTCGCTCTTCAGGGCAATAAAAAAGGCGACCTAAGGTCGCCTTTTATCATACTAGAGCCTGAGGCCCAGATGATTAGAAGTCGTAACGAACACCAACGGTGAATACGTTATCATCTTCTAGGTCTGTTTTTAGACCAGCAACTTTGTAGTCGCCGTCAAGCATAGCATAGTGGCCGTATACTAGGGTTGATTTCGCTACGCGGTAGTCAGCACCAACAGTGATTTGCGTTACATTGATGTCAGAACCTTGTGGAGCTAGCTTAGAGTACTTACCGAAACCAGCTTCATCTACGCCATACTCAGCTTTTAGATTTACGCCGTTTAGGTTGTAAGCTACGTTAACGAAATAAGTGTTGTTGTCTTCAGAGCCGTCTGCAACGCTTTCTGAATTTTGGTATAGACCACCAACTTTGAAATCACCCAATTTAACTTGAGCAACACCACGGTATGCGTCAATACCAGCGATACCTTTGTTATAAGCAACAGCGACATAGTAGTTTTGTGCTTTAAACTTCTTGTCACCTAAAGTGGCGCTTAGTGCATATTGGTCATCTGCATCCTCAACACCAGCTTGATTGTTATCTGTCATCAAGTAAGTTGCGTTGACAGTCACTAGATCGGCCATTTTTGGTGAGTAGTACCAGATACCATCAGCAGAACGAGTTTGAGCACCCACTAGACGGTCGATATCGGCGTTTGAGTTACCGAATAGATCGATACCACCTTCAGCCTGTTTGAAAACAGTGTCGTTACGACCAACAAGCAGGGTACCGGCGGCGCTCTTAAGACCTAGGAAAGTGTTACGCGCTTTAAATACGTCTTTATTTGAAGAAGTGTTTTCTACTTGGAATTCCATTTGGTAGATAACGTCGATTCCATCAGAAATCTTTTCGCTACCTTTAACACCAACGTGTGAGAAGTTATTTTCTAAAACGGTACCACTTTTACCTTCTTGTGTCGTTACACCTGTGTCAGAGTTTGTCACAGTTAGGTCTAAACGTCCGTAGAAGTTAGGACCATCGGCTAGCGCACCGAATGAAGCTAGAGTAAGTACAGATGCAACTGATGCAGAGATTAGAGATTTTTTCATTTGTTGTGCTCCCAAGAACTGAGTTCTTTTCCATTTTTTAATGGTTATTAACATAGTTTCTATAATTTGTTCCAAGCGTCCATTCTCGTAACAAAGTTGGCCAGAAGTTTACAGTTTTATGTCATTAAGATTGTGGTGTAGATCAAATTTCTATCTATTCACGTTAGGTTTAAAGCTAATTTGTGAACAATTCGAATGCTCTGTACAAAATTAATACTAAATTTGTAAAATCATGGCTTTTCATCTACTTATAAAGAGGTAGTTCAAGTTGAAAGTCAAATTGAATACAAGCTTAATAAGTAGACGCTAAAATTGTAGTTTGTTTGCTAATAAATGCATTGAAATGTATAGATAATGTGCAGATGAGAGAGGGGTTTACAGTATGTGTGTGATTGATGTCACAAAAAAGCGACTCGGAGGTCGCTTGGCTGATTCTTTCATAAAACTGATTTAGAAATCGAAACGCATACCTAGTGTTATTATGTCGTCTCCTAAATCTTGTGTTACGCCACCGAGCAGCATGTCACCATCGTATTTAGTGTAGTGACCATAAAGTAAGGTGTTTTTACTGAAGCGGTAGTCTGCACCAACACTGATTTGCTTAAGATCCACATCGGAAACGGTTTCCATGCCAGTGCCATCGTTATTACCGACGAAGCGACTCACGTATTTACCTAGACCAGAGTCATCTTGACCATAGCTTACTTTGAATTTGATATTGTCCATAACATAGGCTGCGTTGACGAAGAAAGTGTCACCCTCTAAGTTGGCGTATTTATCATCGACATGTTCACTATTTTGGTAGAAAGCTCCTAAGAGAACGCTGCCAAGTTTGACTTGGGCAACACCACGGTAGGCTTTAACGCTATCAATACTGTCGTTATATGCAGCAGAGACGAAGTAATTTTGTGTCTTTAATGCCTTGTCACCTAAGGTTGCGCTAAGGGCATACATGTTGCCAGCATCAATACGCTCATCACCATCATATTTTACATAGTTGTCTTCAATTAAGTAAGTAGCATTAAAGGTGACCAGATCTGCAATTTTCGGTGAGTAATAGGTGATACCATCGGCACTCCGTGATTGACCTGCGGCAAGTAAGTCTATATCTGAGTTAGTGTTACCAAAGAGGTCAAATCCACCTTCAGCAGCTTTAAACACAGTATCATTACGACCAACCAAGAATGTACCTGCTGCGGCTGATCTCAATCCTAAAAAGGTGTTACGCGCTGCAAAGGTTGCGTTGGAGTTATCGAAGTTGCTTACGCCAAACTCCATTTGGTAAACCACTTCAATATCATCACTGAGTTTTTCTGTGCCCTTTACGCCGAGCCAAGAAAAGTTATTCTCAATGATAGTGCCATCTTTCTGGCTTTGAGTTGCTACGCCAAGATCTGAGTTAGTAAAAGCAAGATCGGCACGTCCATAGAAGTTTGGCCCATCGGCTAATGCAGTAAAAGAGGTCGCAGCAAGTGCAGATACGATAGTTACGGATAGAACAGTCTTCTTCATTGTTATCTTCCTGTGGCGTTGATGCTCTTTTATCAGAGCGTTTATTTCTTGTTAGGTAAGCTTTTGTATCTTGGGGAGATATTTGCATGTTTCTAGATTTTTACTAGGAGATCTCGATCACGTTTCGGTGAATTGCCGTGATATCGATTATTGTTTTTTACATTTAAAATCATTGGTTTAATATTTATTTTTACATCTTTCACATCACCATTGCCTATGTCTGTTGGTTTTTCCGTTTGGTTAACACTTGTTGCGGGTATTTTTATTTTGGCTTTATGGATGATTAGGATAAAATCAGCGCCTTTATCCCATTGCCTGTGGAGCACAATTTGAGCCAGCCAACGTTATCCGATACGTACTTAAACCGATTTGCTGGAATAGGTCGTCTTTATGGGGTGAGGGCGTTACATCAATTTGCTCAGTCTCACGTTGCTGTTGTGGGCATTGGTGGCGTAGGCACTTGGGCTGCGGAATCACTTGCTCGAAGTGGGATTGGCGAGATCACACTCATCGATCTCGACGATATTTGTGTCACGAATACCAACCGACAATTACACGCGCTTAAACAAACGATTGGTGAGTCTAAAGTTGAGGTGATGGCCGAGCGGATCCGCCAGATCAATCCTGACTGTAAGGTTAATGAAGTCGAAGATTTTATTACCACAGATAACTTGGGCGATTACTTTAGTGGTAAGAAGTTGGGTGGAAGTCTCGATTATGTTGTTGACTGTATCGATGCAGTCAAGCCTAAGACTGCTTTAATCGCTTGGTGTAAACGCCAGAAGCTGCCGATTGTGACGGTTGGTGGTGCTGGAGGCCAAACCGATCCGACTCAAGTACAGGTAGCGGACTTAGCTAAGACCTATCAAGATCCCTTGCTTGCTAAGGTTAGAAATCTACTTAGACGTGAATATAATTTTTCGAAGAATGTGCAACGTCGCTTTAGCATAGAAGCGGTATTTTCGACTGAGCAGTTAGTTTATCCCCAGTCCGATGGTAGCGTATGTAATGTAAAGGCGACTGCAGAGGGAAGTATGCGTATGGACTGTGCGTCGGGATTTGGCGCGGTAACGGTAGTCACTGGAACCTTTGGCTTTGTTGCCGTTAGTCGAGTGCTTAATAAGCTCGCCGCCAAAGCTAACCAAAGCTAAATATTGCCAAAAATTGATCAAGGTCTAAAGACAACTTGATGGGGCTTGTTAGACTCATGTGACTTTTCTTGCAGGTCTTTGGTCATGAAACAAGCTCTTCTTAATCGTTTTTTGCGTTATGTTCAGTTTGACACCCAATCCAATTCATCGAGCACTAGTATACCGAGTTCATTTGGTCAGCTCGCTTTAGCGGATCAACTCAAGTTAGAGCTAATTAAACTTGGTTTTAGCAATGTAGAGCTTTCCGAGAAGGGATACCTAACGGCATTATTGCCAGCGACTGTGGCTAATGTACCCGCTATCGGTTTTATCGCTCATCTTGATACCGCTCCCGATTTCTCAGGTAAGAGTGTGAAGCCACAAATCATCGAAGATTATGATGGTCACGTCATCCCTCTAGGGGCAAATGAATCCTTATCTCCTGAGGAGTTTCCTGAATTAGCGCATTATATTGGCCAAACCCTTATTACGACCGATGGCAGTAGCCTGCTTGGCGCCGATGATAAAGCCGGAATTGCAGAAATTATTACCGCACTTAGCGTACTCAAGAATGAAGCTGGTGCTACTCACGGTGATATTCACCTCTGTTTTACTCCCGACGAGGAGATTGGGCGAGGGGCGGATCATTTTGATGTTGAAGGCTTTAACTCTCAATGGGCTTATACCGTAGATGGCGGAGCCATTGGCCATTTGGAGTATGAAAACTTTAATGGCGCACATGCGGTTATTACCGCGCAGGGGAATAACTGTCATCCAGGTACCGCATTTGGGGTGATGGTCAATGCTCAGACTATCGCCGCCAATTTCCATGCACAGATGCCTGTGGGGGATACGCCAGAAAAAAGCCGTGGCTATGAGGGTTTTTATCATCTGATTGAGATGGCAGGGGTTACCGAAAAAGCACAATTAACCTACTTGATCCGTGATTTTGAGCTAGATGCTTTTGAGCAGCGAAAGCATTGGTTAACAGAAAAGGTCGAGCAATATAACGAAGCGCTTCAGCAGGGAACCTTGAGTATTGTGATCACCGATAGTTACTACAATATGCGTGAGCAACTGATACCTTATCCTCATGTTATCGACATCGCTAAGCAGGCAATGTTGAATATTGATGTCGAACCGATTGTCGATCCTATTCGTGGTGCTACCGATGGTAGTCGCCTGTCATATATGGGATTACCTTGCCCAAACTTGTTCACTGGTGGACATAATTTCCATGGTAAACATGAGTTCATTTGTTTGGAGTCAATGGTAAAAGCAACCGAGGTGATTGTTGAGATCTGTAAGCTAACGGCAAGGCAATATCGTTAGGATCTGGTTGGAAATTAAAGGCTATTGGCTGAGACGAACTCTGGAGAGTCAACTTCAACGACTTCGACGGGAAAGCTGACTTCGAAACAAGCGCCGCCCAGTTCACATTCTGGCTGATAACGCATTGTTCCATTCAACAAAGTAGCCGCGTTGAATGCTGCCGATAACCCAAGCCCTGTGCCACCCTGTGAACGGGTCGTGGTATAAAATGGCTCAAATATATGGGAGGCAGCCTCAGGGCTTATTCCTTCACCATCATCCTGAATTCTTATGGTAAGAAGCTGGTTATCAACATTGGCATCTATGCGTAGTCTGCCATTGGTTCTATTTTTGAAGCCATGGGCATAGGCATTTGAAAACAGGTTGGTAATGATCTGCTTAAACAGGCTTAGGTTAGTCCAGATAGTTAAGTTGGGATCAAGATGATAGTCGACGTTAACAAGTTGAGTACCATAGATAAATTTCATTGATTCATGATGCTCTATCAGTCCTTGTTGCACGTTGATGCAGCGCTTCTCTTCCTGGCTTTGCTCTGCGGCAATGGTTTTAAATTTTTGAATTAAACTGCTGGCACGAGAGATATTATTGATGATCAATTCACAGCTCTGTTGGTATTCCACTAAGATGCTATTGATCTCTTCGAGTGTGGCATTCTCACTGTGAATTAACTTAATCAACTCTTCGATATGGGTCAGTTGAGTGCTTGCCGCAGTAAGACAGATACCTATTGGGGTATTGATCTCATGGGCCACTCCAGAAACTAACCCTCCTAAGGCCGCCATTTTCTCCTGCTCGACTAATACTTCCTGTGCCCGCTTTAATACCAATAGCGACTGCTCTAGTTCGGCGGTTCTCTCTTTGACTTGTCGTGCGAGTTCATCTTTATAGCTTCGCTCAAGTTCGAGTAGTCTTTCTCTGTCTTCAAGGGCTTCTTGAAGTTCAATTTTTGACCTCTTTATATCGTCAAAAGATGTTCTAAGCTGTCGTTGCATTTGGTTAATGGCTTCAGCCACTAACCAAAATTCATCATTTTTATGGCTATTTTTGACGAAAACCAAGGGTTCAAAATCACTGTCTAAATCTATGTTTTGGCTATACTCACTGAGTTTGTGAAGATGACGAGTAACCAAAAACCACACTAAAAACAAAATGAAACCTGCAACAATGAAGGTCTTAACTGCGTTGGATAGTAGAATAATGATCGCCCGATCGAGTAGCTTCTCATATACCACACTCAAATCGGCTTGTACCGTGAGTGTGCCGACATTGATATTCTGCTCGCCCGAGACGTAGGTTAGTGGAAAAGATTTTTCGATGGTGTTTTTCGGTGTTGCTATCCCCGCTTGCCATTGCTGACCGCTATCATCATAAATAGCGATATAAGTAATATCGGGCAATTGAATCAAACCATTGATTTGGGTGTTAATAAGGCGTTCGTCAATAACCCAGATGCTTGCGGCCATGACGTCGAGGTTCACTTTTTCAATGCTCTCGAATTGATTTGAAATTCTATTGACGTCGCTGCGATAGTCATTGACCAGTTGATAACCTGTCGTTAGTAAGGTGATTAACGAACTAAAAAGGATAATAGACAGAGTGAGCTTTCTGCCTATCGGGCTTTTGAGTAGTTGCTTTGTCATATTTGGCATTGAAAAGTTCGCTTACCTTTATATGCTATCGATACGATGATGCTCTAGCTCATCGCTTGCAGAGGAAAGGGATAGCTTTAAGCATAGTCTCGATCTTATTTTCTGCATGATCTAGTTGATAAAAATAGTCACAAAGTAATGTTTGTTAAGTCTTTCTTGTGGTGTTTTCTTTGGCACTATATTTGCAAGTGACTAAGTATCTGCGGATTTTTGACACTAGGTATCGAGATGGACAAGCTGAATCTGACTCTGTTTAAACATGCAGCGCCAAAACAAATGGTTTTTAATCTTATGTTGTGGCTTACATTGGTTAGCTCCGCATTACTTTTCGCACCAGTTTCGCTGCTTGGGGCGCTAAAGTTAGATAGTGTAGTTAATCAATATGCCCACTTTATCGGACTTGGACTGATTATAGGCGCAGCATATTTATTGATGAAAATTGCTAACTACTTTCTTGATGAAGCGATTCATTACTTACGGAGTAAGCGCACCGTCGAGACGATAGAGAACAAAGTACTATTGCTCGATCCAATCGAGAGAGCCTTGCTGCGCGAGTTTTTCTTGCAAGGGGAAGCCGTATTAACTTTGCCTGAAAATGAAGCTGCGGTGAAAAGCTTACTTGAAACTAATATCTTGGAATATCTAGGTAACAAGAAGCATTATGCTATCCACGGACCGACGGCTGACTATAAAATTTCTATGGCGGCAAGACGCTACCTAAATCGACAAGTGCTGCGTTTACCACCAGGTGAGCCTAACCAAGAACAGATGCAGTTATTGATTAAGGCTAGGCCTCACTTTATTCATAGTGTGGTTCCGAGCCGCAAGCACGCTGCATGATCCAATAATGGGAA
The DNA here is from genome assembly GCF_019457515.1 of Shewanella mesophila. Taxonomy (NCBI): domain Bacteria; kingdom Pseudomonadati; phylum Pseudomonadota; class Gammaproteobacteria; order Alteromonadales; family Shewanellaceae; genus Shewanella; species Shewanella mesophila. Next base: position 3,717,603 of record NZ_CP080421.1, on the reverse strand, counting down.
AACATAGACAAAAAGAGGGGGCATAAGCCCCCATTCGCATTAGAAAAGTGTATTCACACTGAGCCTGTAGGCTCTATCTATTCTGGTTTTGATTTCGATATAAACAGCCACATGAGATATGACATTATTCCGATGGTTGTGAAAATAACGATCATAGACATTAAACCAATGGGGTTACCAAACATTAAATCTAACCAAAATGCCATTTGAGAAGTCCTCTTTCGCAGATGTTTATACTGATGTCAGAGCTAAATTAGCGCGAATGGATGTTGCCAATGCTGATCTCGATCAAGTAACGCTGTCAATTCGATACTTTTGTTAAATATGGGTACTCAATTTGTGATCGAGATATCGAATTGAGTCGTGCTTGGTATAAGCGTTAGCTGTGATTGAACCAGTTAGACGGAATTTTGTTCATTTGATAAAGTGAAAGCTTCAAAAGGCTTGCCATTAGTTAAACCAAAGGTATAATTCGGTTCACTAGCTAAGGGTAACCACTTAGCATAGTCTATTTGATAATGCCGGAGTGGTGGAATTGGTAGACACGACGGATTCAAAATCCGTTTCCTTCGGGAGTGACGGTTCAAGTCCGTCCTTCGGTACCATTATCAAAAATTGCTCTTTAAGAGCTACTCTCTTTAGAGAGAGAAAGCCTGCCTTAGAGCAGGTTTTTTTATATCAAAAATTTGCAGATGTGGTGGAATTGGTAGACACGCTAGCTTCAGGTGCTAGTGGCCTAACGGTCGTGCGAGTTCAAGTCTCGCCATCTGTACCAAGTTGTGACTGACAAAATGCAATCCCTAAGAATGGAACCTGCTTAAAGCAGGTTTTTTTATGCCTGAAATTTGTCAATATTGCAGATTGTCTCTCATATGATACAGCAGTCCCTCTTATAGCCTAAGTAGCTGGAGCGCCATAGACGCTCCATTTTTGTTTCTGTTTGCCTAATCTACAGGTGATTAAAAGTTATAACCTAGACCAATCATATAGTGATCGTGCTCGAACTCCTGATAGCTGGCCTCTAACATCAGATCGAGCTGAGATAAGAGTGGGTAGCGATAGCGCAGCCCCAAATCATAAATGGTGTCGGCTACCTTACCCTTGTTAAGATATTCATAGTTTTCCGCATCGGTGAACAGGCCTGCGTGGGCAACTAATTGACTCTCGTTAAACAGGTCGAAGCCGTAGTTGATCTCTGTATACCATGCTTCTACGTCTTGGTCGTAGCTTACCATAAGGTTAAATGCCTTATAGTCGAGGCTGGCTGTGTATTCGACTGTGTAGCCACCCGCCCCATAGGTATATTTCATCGCATTGAAGCCCAGGCCCAGATCTTCGTTGATCATCTGGTAGTAGCCTCCGTAATAGTCGATTTCATAGTCCTTTAAAATGTTACCTTCATCTTCATATCGATAGGTCTCGAAGGAAGTGCCCAGATAGAAGCCACTTTCATGTTCCACCATAAGATCGCCCTGCAGTGTGGGCTTGTCGTCACTGATGGTCTGGCCGCGCCACAGGTAATTACTTAGTCCCATGAGTACGCCCGATGCGGCGAATTGACTTTCTTCTGCTGCCAGCGGTTGGCTTAGGGTGCAGGCGATAGCTAAAGCGCATGAGGTGAGTATTATCTTATTCATTATCAACCCTTAAATTATTTTTTAGTTTGTTCTAATAAATTTTAATTAAATCTGTTTAAATACTTTTTTTGCCACATATGTTGTGGTGTTTAGATTGTAATGAATATATTTAAATAAAATAATTGCTAGTTGTTTAAATATCTTTTATTTGTGAGTCAGTGGCTTTTTTCTGTTTTTGTAAAAATAAGATTTTCACTTGTTAGGAGAGGGTAATGTATTGTGCTTGTAATTGATGCCTTGTTAAGTTGTTGTTTGATGTGCATTTATTCTAATCTTGTGTAGTATCGCTTTGAGTGTCTTATTTTGGTGATTTTGGTAAACCTATTTTTTATAAAGTAAAAATAACTACTTCCTTCATGTTGTTGTTATTGATTTTTGTTATTGGTTTTTAGTGTGATCTGGCTCCCTATTTATTTTGCTTTTGTTTGTATGATTTTAATGGTGGCAAATGTGAATTTAAAATATGTTTGGCCATTTATATATCATCTCTGAATTTCTTTAGTTAACGCCTATAAACTAATCGGCTGAAATAAAGAGATAAGTAGAATAATAAGGAATGTCTATGAGTGAAGTGTTTACGTTATTCGAGCTTGTTAGCCGATCAATATTATTAGGAGTTAAAGATGTTAGATAGAAGAAGAACACTCAAACTCCTGGCTGGTGGTGCTATTGCAACCACAGGCATGATGTTTATTCCAGCCGAGGCGGTGATCGCCGACATTCGTCGTCAGGGTAAAAAGCGTCTGGCTATGGTGATCGATCTCGGGCGCTGCAATGGTTGTAAGGCCTGTGTGGTCTCCTGTGGAATAGAAAATGGTAACTTGCCAGATGAGCACAGAACTCAGGTTCCACAACACAGTGTGGAACTAGAGGGTAAGCAGTATGTGTTTAATATGCCTATCCTCTGCAACAATTGCGATAAGCCTTCTTGCGTCTCTGTCTGTCCGACGGGCGCCACTTTTAAGCGTGAGCAGGACGGGATAGTCGTCGTGGACTCAGAGCTATGTATCGGCTGTAGCTATTGTATCCAGGCTTGTCCTTACGATGGAGTGCGCTTTATTCACTCGGATACGGGCACAATAGATAAATGCAACTTCTGTATTCAGCGAACTAGTCGTGGGCTGCTGCCTGCCTGTGTCGAGACCTGTACTGGCGGCGCACGTGTCTTTGGGGATATTAATGATCCCGAGAGTGAAGTCTCCAAACTAATACATCAACATAGACCGCTGGTGTTGCAGGCAGGTAAGCAGACATCCCCTAATGTGTTTTATATCGGCTTGACCCAAAACGAAAGCGACACAGCTTACAGCATCAATTCTCCTCAAACTTGGCAGAGGTAACAGCATGGATCGTAGAGATTTTTTAAAGGCGGGGTCTGTTACCGCCATGATGACAACTGGTGTGTTGGACGCCAAAGCCGCGACAAAGACTGAGATTAGCGATGCCGAGATCAGCCGTTATGCTCCGACGTCGTTGACGCCTGATTACTATTTTGATCAGGACAAGCAACTGGTGGAAAATCCTGAGCAGCGTTTCGCTTTCTCGAAGTGTTTCGGTTGTTTCAACGTCTGCGGTGCTCGGGTCAGCATAGATAACAAGACTGATAGGGTGCTGCGCGCCGTCGGGAACCCCTATACCTTGACCAATAATGCCGGTCAGCCCTTTACCATGGAGACGCCGCCTAAGGAGGCAATGTTACAGCTATCTGCGGTCAGCGGTCAGAACCAGAGCAATCGCGCCACCTTGTGTGGACGCGGTAATGCCGTGCCCGATGCGTTTGATGACAAGCACCGTATCACCCAGTGTCTTAAGCGGGTGGGTAAGCGCGGTGAGAATCGCTGGAAGAGTATCTCCTACGAGCAGCTGCTTAAAGAGGTGATCGAGGGCGGCGATCTGTTCGGAGAGGGCAAGATTGAAGGACTCAGGGCTATTCATGATAACCCTGCGTTAGCTAATCCTCATTATCCCGATTTCGGTCCGGCGAAAAATCAGTTACTGGTCTCCACATCTTCAGAGCAGGGTGCTCGGGCCGATTTTTTACACCGCTTTGTCAAGGAATCCTGGGGCACGCCTAATATAGGCAATAAAGACTCCTACTGTGGCCACCAACAGGTGGCGGGTTGTGCTTTGGGCTGTTTTGACGCTGTCGACGAAATGGCCTTGCCCCAGGTGGATTATGAAGAGACCAAGTTTGCTATTTTCATCGGCACGAATCCTGGGCTGAGTGGTAATGGGCTCAATGTGGGCTCTCGCCGTCTGGCTAAGGCCCGTAGCGATCGCCCTGATTTTAAGTATGTGGTTATCGATCCTATATTGCGTTCCTTAACCTCTGAGGTGGACAATAACCAAGGTGAGTGGTTGCCCATTATTTCGGGTGGCGATACCGCGTTGATGTTTGCCATGATGCAGTACATCATCAACCATGATCGCTATCGCCGTGCCTATTTGGAAGCGCCGAGTCAGGCCTGCGCAGATGCAATTGGTGAGATCAACTACACCAATGCCACCTATCTGGTGGTCAAAGAGCATGGTCATCCTTTGTATAACCAGTTCCTTACAGCCGAAGCCTGTGGCCTGGGCGAGGCCGAGGTCAAGATGGTGATCGACAAGGCCACGGGTCAGCTGGTGACAGGTGAGAGCGATCAACCTGCCGAGCTCTTCTACAAGGGCAAACTGTCGATTGGCAACGGGGGCGAGTTGCAAGTCGAGACCGCCTTCTCACTGCTTAAACAGCGGGTCAACGAGACCTCTATGCGCCAACTCTCCGAACGCTGTGGCATCTCTGTGGCTAAGATAGAGGCGCTGGCCAAGGAATTTACCTCTCATGGTCGTAGTGTGGCAATCGAGACCAATACTGGTTGTAATGCTTCGGACGGCGGACAATTCGCCTTTGCCATGATCATGTTGGCTACCTTGGTGGGTGCTCATAACGCCAAGGGGGGCATGATGCATATGGGGGGCGTGGGCTACGCCGCCATGTATGACATCTACGATGGTCCTCTGTATAACCTAATGGATTTTAAGCATACGACATTGACCGGCTTTAACGCTGAGCGTTCTGGCGACTATGAACAGAGCCATGAATACCAGCAGAAACTGGCCAAGGGGCTAGATCCTTACCCTGCGGATCAGCCATGGAACAACACTTTTGTACAGGATAACAGCGGCGAGCTGCTGGTGGCCCATGCCAACAAGAATCCTTTCCAGTTCAAGGCGTGGATCACCTGGGCGACCAACCCCATCTATGGCTGCTCTGGTTTGCAAGATCAGGTAGAGGAAAGCATAAAAGATCCGAAGCAACTAGGGCTGATCATCGCACTGGATCCCTACATCAACGAGACCAATGTCTTTGCCGACTACATAGTGCCAGACTCACTGCAGTATGAGCAGTGGGCTAACTCACGCATGTGGGGGAGTGAATTTATTGGTGATGTGGCCTGTGTCCCTGTGGTGGCGTCGCGTAACGTCAAGACCGCCCAAGGGCATGAGGTCAACATGGAACAGTTCCTGATCGATATCAGTAAGGCAATAGGTCTGCCAGGCTTTGGTGACAAGGCGTTTAAGGGGGCCGAGGGACGTGATTTCCCTATTCATACGCCGGCAGATTTCTATGTGCCCCTGTTTGCCAATATTGCCCATACAGGCTCTGTGCTGCCATCGCCTACTGAAGAGGATATCGCCTTTACCAGCGTGGATCGCGTGCTGCCACTGTTTAAGGCTAGACTCAAGCCAGAGGAGGTGGGACCAACCGCCTACATGCTTACCCGTGGTGGTCGTTACGAGCGGGTGGATGAGCGCTACCAAGGTGAGTTTTTTAATCCCATGATGCGCATGGACACTCAGTTCCAGGTGTACAACGAGTCGCTTGCACGGGTGAAAGACTCTTATAGTGGTAAGTACCACGACGGCCAACCCGTCTACGATGTGGATCGCTTCTGGGATGGTTCGGCGGTGCGTGAGGTGTGGAAGGTGAAAGAGTTTCCTTTTAACCTTTCTACCTTCAAGCTGCATCTTCGCAGCCCTTATTCTGTAACCCTGCCACGGATCACGGCACTGGGTGAGACTAACTATATTCATCTGCATGAGGATGATGCCGCCAAGTTCGATATCAAGAATGGCGATAGGGCGCAGGTGCTATCTCCCAAAGGGAAACATATCGAGGGGATAGTGCAGGCTGATAAGACGGTGGCTCGTAATACCATAGTGGTGGGCATGGGCTATGGCCACTGGTGCTTCGGCGCCAGCGATCTAGAGCTCGATGGTCAGTTAGTCCCTGGGATTCCATCGAGAGGTACGGGAGTTTGTCCTAATCCCTTCAACGTAGTGGATCCAAGCCGCAAAGGCGCGAGTCTCTATCGCGACAGAACCTTTGGTTCGACAGCGAGACATGGGGTGCCAGTGGCGATTCGTAAGGTGTAAAAGCAATAGGAGCGTCGTCTCTATTGAGACGACGCTCCTATTTGCTAAGTTCAGATTAGATGTGCTCTTTTTCTAGGCTTATCTTTGTTGTCAATCTTGCAGATAGGACACTTTTGCCCCCCCCCCTCCTGTCTTAGCGACAAAGGTTTTACCTTGATACTCTATTTATCCGCTCTTTTGATAAATAGAGTTTTTTCTTTTAGTGCTTCATCGCTAAAGTCCACTCATCGCTTAAGTGCTTAAATAATTGCTGTTTCAGCCAATGGTGGGTGGGAGATTGGTTGATCTCCGAGTAGATGAGGTAGTTGCCGATCGTGCGTCCGACAGTGATCTGTTTGAGTAATCGCTCGGTTAGCTCACTCGGGAGGGTGGCCGTTTGTATTCCCTTGATTAAAGAGTAAAACTCTCGGGTGAATACGTTACAGCTCATGGAGATGGCGCGTCCATCGAGAATATGGCGGCTCAGTGCGGCGATATTGTCCGTCGCGCCTATGACATTGACTGCTATCCCTTGCTGTTTGGCGAGTTGTTCTATTAAGGGCTGATTTAGGTCATTATAATTATCCAAGGCAAAATAATCATATTGGCATAAGTTTTCTATGGTAAACGCCTCCCCAAATACAGCATGATCTTCTTTGGCTATTAAAAAAAGCTTTTCGGTGGGTGAAAACATCTCACTGATGATTTTGTGATCTTTAAAGTTTTCATAAACCACCGCGAAATCTATTTCACCATGTTCTATCGCACGACTGCAATCGCTGGAAAGGGTACGTACCTCGAAGTTTAAATTAGGTGCAAGAGGCAATATATAGTGATGAATCACCTTGTTGATCACATAGGTGAACTCGTTGTAGGCGTATATCTTGAAGTGTCCCCTAGCGGTGAGCGGATTAAAATGAATATGATTATGTTTGATAACTTGATAATCATGAAGTAATTGCTTGATATAGGGTAGTAGTTGTATGGCTTTGTCAGATAACACAAAACCTTGTGCACGACGGATAAAGAGCACATCTTTAAAAATGTCTCGGAGTATGCCTAGGTGACGGCTGACCGATGAGATACTCGTCCCCAGCTCGTTGGCGACCAGACCTGCATTCAAGTGACGACTGATCGATTCGAAAATGATCAGTGACTGATAATCGAGTTTATCAATATTCATAGGGGAGAGAGTAAAAGTTTCTGTTGTTTGATTTTTAACATTCCCTCATTAAGTTAAACAAATTTTCCTGGTAATTCTGTGTCTCAGATTGGTTTTTATCGATAAAAGGGCGTTATTGATCAAATCATGGCCCTAGACACTCTTGCCCCAAGGGTTGTACCTAGTTGGGCAGCTTGTTTCCTAATAGGTATTTTTGGTTTTATGACTTTGTTCTTCGCTTTGATACCAGTTGAAGTTTCGCCGCTCTGAGCGTTGTAATCACAAGGCTAACTTTAGGACTAATCAACTGCTTATATCGATACATCGTTGTATCTGATAGTGACCTGACGTGGTAATTATTGCTCTGTTTCCATTGTGCTAATTGATTCATTTTGAGCGCTTTAACGGCTCCATTTCTCGGGTGCCCGCCTCCCAGTATCCTACGTTTGAACGCGGTGGAGTGGTGGGTTTTGAACCATTACGTCGAAGCAATTGGTGATACTCTATTGTGTCGTATGTACCACCGTCTGAGACTTGATTAACCTTTCGGCGAAGCGGGTTGAGCATTGTCGGTAATACCTTGCTATCAGCCACATTATCGAAGCTAACTTCGGCTGATACGACTTCGTGAGTCTCTGTGCCAATCGCGAGATGTAACTTACGCTACGTGCGACGCCGTTCCTTACCTTGCTAGCGGGTTTTCCATTCACCTTCACCGTAAACTTTCAATCCTGTTGAATTGACGACAAGATGAGTAACGGGGCCTCGACAGGGGTTACGATACTTAACCTCAACAGTCTTTGCCCGTTTGCTTATACAAGTGTAATCCGGTGCCGCTAATGGTACATCCATCAGTCGAAACAGAGAATTTATGAAGCCTTCAGTTGCCCGCAGTGACAACTTAAATACACCTTTGAGCATTAGGGCAGTTTCAATCGTTGTATCACTGAATTGAAAGCCTCTATCACGACCGCCGTGATGGGCTTTGCAGTGCCAAGCATTGATGGCTGATTCATCCAACCAAAAAGTGACCGAACCTCGATTGACTAATGCTTGGTTGTACTGTTTCCAGTTAATTATTTTACGCTTAGATTTGCCCATGTAGCCTGTCTCGTATCGGTACTTACAAGATCAGATCACAGAGTGCCCAAATGGTTCCTTCGATTTAGGCAACAACGCCATTACATTCAATAGATAATTTCGCTGCTGTAAGCCCTCTGAGAGATGTTCTGGGGGCTTCTGGTCATAACTGGTTGTGATTACTGAACTGAGAGCGATTACAAATTAACACTCATTCATCCATCATAATGAGAAACGCTTGTTCTTGCAAAGAGTTTGCAAAGGTGTTTTTAGTGGTTTTTATCTATTGATATTATTGAGTATTTTTAGAGGTGTTCTTTTCAAAATCCGTTTCCTTCGGGAGTGACGGTTCAAGTCCGTCCTTCGGTGCCATTATCAAAAATTGCTCTTTAAGAGCTACTCTCTTTAGAGAGAGAAAGCCTGCCTTAGAGCAGGTTTTTTTATATCAAAAATTTGCAGATGTGGTGGAATTGGTAGACACGCTAGCTTCAGGTGCTAGTGGCCTAACGGTCGTGCGAGTTCAAGTCTCGCCATCTGTACCAACTTTAAAGCCTTGCTGATGCAAGGCTTTATCTATAGAACATGGCGCTAACCTTTCCTAAGCAACTTTAAATCGTGATACCTCATGTTGAAGGTTATTGCAGATAGTTTGTGTGGTTTGAACAATTTTCTGCGTCTCACTGATCACATCGTGACAGTGCACGGTTTTATCTGACAGCTCGGTCAAGTTTCGGTTAATCTCTTCAGACACATGAGTCTGCTCTTCTGTTGCCGTTGCGGTTTGGCTAGACATGTCACTTACTCTGGAGGTTGAGGATAAGATCTCATCTAAGGCATTTTGAGTTTGGGCTGTTAACGAGACCGTAGAGTCGGTCAAGGCTGCGCCAGCTTCGATGGTTTTTACTGCATCTAACACACCGTGTTGCAATTGCTCTATCATTTTTTGAATATCTTGGGTGGAGGTTTCTGTTCTGCTCGCTAAGGTGCGCACTTCATCTGCGACCACTGCAAAGCCTCGACCTTGCTCTCCGGCGCGGGCAGCTTCAATTGCGGCATTCAATGCTAATAGGTTGGTTTGTTCCGCGATACCGCGGATCACATCTAGTACGGAGGCGATATTAGCCGAGTTTTCCGATAGTTTCTCAATAACAGTAACGGCTTGTTTTACCGACCCGGATAGCTGATCTATTTGATCAACCGATAGACTGAGAACGCGTTTCCCCTCTATGGTTTGATCGTTCACTTTATTTATCTCGCTCGCGGTATCCATTGCGTTGCTGGCGACTTCTCTTACTGCGGCACTCATTTCGTTTACGGCCGTGACTATGGTTTCAACAAACTGCGACTGGTCTGAACTGATTGTTAGTGTTTCAGTGGATTTCTCTGATAACTGTTCAACGCTAGAGTTAACTTCACTCGTCTGAGCGCTAATGGTGATTATCATCTTCTGTAGTTGTTCGACAAACAGATTGAAAGAGCTGGCAAGGGTACTAATTTCATCGTCTCGCTTTATTCGAATTCGTTGGGTTAGATTACCATTGCCGTTAGCTATATCGTTGATCCTATGGGTTATCTCATTGATTGCGTCAACTATAGTTTTAGGGCCAAAGTAGGCAATGATGAGTGCAAAAATAGCTACGATGACGGCGACAGCGACCGATATCCTATTTTGGCTGGTGGCTCGTTCACTAATAATTGTGTCGAGTTCTTGTACTCTCTTATCTGCTGCTTCTCCAGCTGCGTTATATATACTTCGCAATGCTTTAAACTCTTTTTTAGAGAATTGGTTATGCAGAGAAATCGCACCAGCATAGTCTTGTTGCTCTATAGACTTCACTACCTTGCTAGATGCTTGATACCAAAGTTTGAATTGTTGATCAAAACCTTTCGTTGCATCGGTTACCATTGGGTGGTCGACTAGCATCTCTCTAAACTGCAGCATTCTATCTTTGGCTTGATCGACATTTTCTTGCCAGTTTTTTATCTCTTTTTGTCTCTGCTCTGCATTTAATTGATCGCCTAGTAGGGTGACTTCACTGAGCTGTGCCTGGTATAAATCTCGATCAGCATTCAGGATAGCTGATGTCGCAGGGTTAAACCGTTGACTAAACTCTTGTAGTTGATTGACTATTTGATGATTGCGTGTGGCATCAAATATAGAGATAAAAATAAGTACAGCCGCGACGGCGATAAACATCAAAGAGAATTTAACTCGGATACTTTTAAACATGGCGACTCCTTTGTTTTAATTAAGTTTAGACTTAAGGAGTCAAATCGCGAGTTAGCGTCAGAATTATATTTCTCTGATTTCTTCAACGGCTTTTTTATCAATCCTACGACTTGAATTGATCTGGTTGGTTTGGAAGGGCGCAGTATATTAACGAATATAGATGAGGGGATGGTTCGTATCCCCTCATGCAAACAATATTAACTTTGTAATATCTTCAGGGGTAAACCGAGCATATCATCGCCGCTGCCCGCAAAGTACCAGATGATAGCGACGAGTGCAGCAACAGTAATAAGGTACCAAATGGCAGAAAACAGTTGGCCATATCTGTCTAACGGCAGGAGGTGACTTTGGTGACGGGTTTTCCACTCAAATACGATCTCCAAACTACCAATGAGCAGTAAAAATCCTAGCAGTGCTAGCCCTAAGGTGTAGCTAATAAACACGCCTATAGCCGCACCAGCAACACAGGCGATCAACCCCAGTACGCTGTTCATGGAAAAGCTGATGCTTTTGAGAATATGACCGCCATCTAAAGGTAAAATTGGTAAAAGGTTAAACAGGTTGAGTAGGGCATTGAAGGCGGCTAATCCTGCGAAAAACACATTGCCAGTGACCCAGTAGGCTATTAGCGCTGCAATAGACATCAATAAGCCAAATGTTGGCCCCATGATGGAGATCACCACATCTTGCCAGCGTGTGTTAATTTTTTCATCGCTGAGGGCGAGTCCTCCCATAAATGGGATTAGGTAAATGCCTTTAGTCTTCATGCCGAAATATTTCATTGCCCTGATATGGCCATATTCGTGAAACACAAGGCAGGCGATAAGTGCTAAAGCAAACTGAAAAGAGAATAGCCAAGAGTATGCCGCGATACTCGCACCTGCGAGGATCACCTTGATCACCTTGGCACTTTTTAAAAGTTTAAAGCCTAAAGAAGCTAAGCCGACTAAGCTAAACTGCTTTTTTACTGGGATAGGCGTAACCGGAGTCTGCCGCTCAATATCTTTGCTGTCACGATGACCTTGGCTAAGGATCTCATCATCTTTGAGCAGACGATACTGCAAATTAAAGGGTTGCCACTGCAAGTCGACTTCTAGGGTGATTTTTATGCTTGTTGATATTAGAGTTTGCTCTTCGGCTTCAGCGGTTTGAGCGTTAAGTTCAAACTCATGGCTTCTTAATCCTTCTGGATTTGCCGAGGCTTGTTTAATAGAAACGAGTTCATTGCTCCAATACAGTTGTTGCCAACCGGCCATAGAGCCTTCAAGGCGTAGCTCTTTTCCTAGACAGTCGATCCTGAGTATTTCCACGTTATATCTCTTATTTACACAGCGTTATAGTGCGGGATTATGCCTGTAAAACTGAAAGAAATAAAAGAGGCGTAATTTTGGGTTACGCCTCTTCAAGAAAAAGCTACGACAGAGTTACTTTCTACTGCTGTAATCGAAGTTAATCTCTTGGTTTACATTTGTCACAATACAGGGGCCGTGTTCGCGTTGAGTGCGATTAAAGGCTGGCCCGATATGAAGTTCTACGTTGGCAAAGATATGTTTGCAAGCTTCTATGCGATATTGTTGATAGTAGTCTTCGACTTCTTGATGGGCCAGATTATATTCGATCTCTTCTTTTGAGCACTCGGCAGTGATTCGCCGTTTCTCTTCCAGCATGCCTTTTACTTGTTCAACCATTAATTCATCATCTTGCCACTGGGCTTTTGGCGGTAATTTATTCAGGCTCGATTCGATATTAAGTTTAGCAACCACCATCTGTTTAATACTTTGATCGAACTGTTTGAGTGATTCTTTAAGTTCGCCATATTTCATCGCACAATAGATTTCGGTTTTGGTACCAGCGGTAGCGCCAATAATTACCGCTTTGACCCCTTTGTCTGATTTGGCTATGCCGCCAACTAAGTCACCTCTGCGTCCGTTCGCGTCACTGACTGTCAGGGTTTGGGTTGTGCTGGTATGACTATGAAGTAGCTGTTTAGTAACTAAAATCTCACCTTCTGCCTCAAGCTCCGAATATTGGACAAATTGAGCTGAAATTTGACCTTTGGCATGCAACTTGGTTGAAAGCTGATCTTCTTTTAACTGTCTTCCGATCACCCCTTTGCTGACGGTGATATCACCATTCGCGATGAGGTGAGCTGAATCGACAAATCCCATCACGGTAATATCACCTGTGGTTTTGACCACCATACCTTCATGAACATCGCCGGTTACTAAGATACTGCCTTTAAAGTCGACGTTACCGTAGCCAATATCGACATCTTTTATCTCAAGTACATCATCGACCTGCATGCCTGTCTTGGTTTCGACGGGTTGACCCGCAACCGATGCTACTAGTACGTTTGCATCGCTTTCAAGCAGGTGGGCACCATTACCCGCAGTCAATGTAATATCCTTGCCTGGGATTGGTTCTAGCTTTTGACCTCTAACATCGTAACCAGAAGTCCCTTCGGTAGCTGGCTTTTTTATCATTAGCGTATCATTAGGCTTGACCATGATCACATCGCCCAAGTTTCGCATATCGACAGTGCCGTCTTCGCGTTCTTGGGGCTGTAAAAGTCGCTCTCTTGCTAATGGAACTTTGCGTTCGATAATGGCGTTATCACCATTGATAGCCGGTTTTCCATGAGCAATGACGTTGGTACAAGATTCACCAGGCTGGAGAGATGTCAATTGTTTCAATAAGGATTGGATCTTAAGCTTGCTGAGCCCCATGCTGATATTGTTAGCTTTTAATGCCTTTAGGATATCGGGTAGGGTGGTTTCATTGCCACCCCATGGCGCGACTAAAGTCATCTCGGCACTCATATTATCTTCGGCTATCGCAATTTCAATTTCGCCATCACGCCGCTCAGCTACCTCAAAGAAGAGTTCATATTGGCCATCATCTTGGCCTATTAACTTGTTTACTTGTATAACGGCTTTATCGATGACATTGGTACGAGGGAAGAGACGTGATAATTCAGGGAAAGAGAGCAACTCGTTAATCCCCTCAACACTCACTGGTCCGTGGGTGTTGGGGATCAATCTTAATTCTGCAAATTTGCCATCGTTACTTAGTTCTATGAGTCCGGGATCCAGCATATGTTGTTTCCGAAGTTAGATTCTTATTATTAGAGTGTGTTGCCTGAGTATAACAGCATAAAGTTTGACCTATGAAGTCTTTATTTATGAAGTATTTGAGCTGAGTCTCGTGTTGGAGAGAATATAAAATAAAGGCTGGGGGAAATCGATAACCCTCAGCCTTATTAAATGGTTTTACAGATTGATAAAACGTTTTTAACTATTTGAATAAACTTTGTATTTATTATTTTCCGCTATGACGTTCACGGTTTTGAACTGTTTCGCAATAAGCTCGCTGTAGGGGAGATGGCGATTGGCTACGATGCGCCATTTACCCGAAGGCTTTAGCTTTTTGGCGCTATCTTGTACAAATTGTGCCGCAATATTGGTGGTGCTCTGCAATCCATCGTGGAAGGGCGGGTTAGAGATAATACCGTCAAATACCCCTTGTGCTTGCCCTATGCCATCTGACGGATAGACGTTTGCCGTCATGCCATTGGCAGCTAATGTGAGTCGGCAAGAGGCCAAGGCCATCGCATTAATGTCGACGCAATCGATGTCGAGTGTCGGCTGTAATTTCAGCATCGCCGCACTAATGATGCCCGCGCCACAACCAAAATCGAGCACTTTGCCATGCAATGCAGGAAGGTGTTCGAGTAGTAGTTTTGTACCCTCATCTAAACGCTTCTCACTAAATACACCGACCAGATTGCATATGGTGATCTCTCCTTGTGGCGTCGATAAGGTGTATTGGCTTACCCAGTCTTCCAGTTTTATTGCCGGGGCGGTATTAATCAGCTCTGTGCCAAAGAGTAGGCAATGGCGCGCATTGTCCAATTTGCTGGCGCTATCAAAGTAGTCGGGAAGTTGTTTCGCAATAGAGCGAACGCCGCCCTTATTTTCGCCTACGACAAAAAGTTCTCCGCCCGATTTAAGATGTAAACCTGCTAAGTTGATGAGGTAAGGGGCTAAACTCTTGGACTTAGGATAAAACAATATTACAGCATCAAATTTAGCCTCAACGGGCAAATTGTGCCCGAAATAGACCGATAGACTTGCAGACTCATGGGAAGCTAATTGTTGATAGTGATTGAAATCGAGTGCTAACGCGGTGACCTGTTTGGCGCTGTGAAGTAGTTCTTTAGCGAGTAGATCACTTTCAAAGTTGAGCAGTAAAACATTCTTTGATTCAAATAGTTCACTGTTTCTTAAAATAAGTTGCGAGGGGTTAGATAGCACGAAAAACCAATATATCGATAGAATTTGTCGATAATTATATCTGTGATTAGCCATTATCAGTAATGATTTTATCGGGTGATGTCTATTTTTGCAGTTAACTCGAGATTAAAATCGCTTTTTAAACTGAAGATCTATTTAACCTGAACTCGGGTTAAGAGATGGATTAAGGTTAGATGACTTGGGCGTTTTACGTTTAGTATCCCGAGTCCAGGTTATTTAAGTCAATTGGGTATATCGATGAATAAGCTCTCGCAGTTTGCTGCCAAACTGCGAGAGCGAGTTAAGCTTATAGTCTAGTCGTTGTGCCTGTTTCCGCTGGCATACTTGTGGCTATAGGTTGCTCTCTTTCAGGTTGACCGCTTTGTGTCTTGGGCGCCGCAGGTGTCGTTGCTGTAGGCCTTGGCATCTTAGGCAATAAGCTGATCAACTTATTGGCGATATCGGTGTTATCTTGATGGCCAAAAAATAGTGTCGATGCTGGACCTGTTGCAAACACTTGCACATCTACGCCAGTGTGGCCGCCAGTTGTCCAGCCTGTATTTGAGCGTTTGTCGATAAGGCGCTTAATCTTGGCGTGCAGTGTTTTCTGCCCTTGCATTCTTGCATTGCTAAGCTGTTTAAATTCATCGTCGGTTAATGCTAGCCCTAGGTGATTTTCAACTACCGAGCGCCACTCATCAGTGGCGATTGCCTGAGTCGCTATCGTGGCAGGGCTTGCGGTAATATTGCGAAGGAGTTGACCATCCCAGCGGTAGTCGCCATCTGTGCCAATAGATAAACCGCCAGTGTTATGATCGGCGGTGACCACTAACAGCGTATCATTGTGGCTACGAATATATTGCTCTACCACTTCGATAGCGTTGGCAAACTCATTCACTTCAGCCATAGCGGCAGCGATATCGTTATCATGACCAGCCCAGTCAATAAGGCTTCCCTCGACTAAAAGCACAAATCCTTTGTCATTATTGGATAATAAGCTTAATGCCTTTTCTGTCATCTGACTTAGACGGTTAGCTTCTGGTTCATCGATGGCCCAAGGCAGCTGCACATCGGCAAAAAGCCCGATGACTTTGGGTTGAGTTAGCGCTGCTAGCGAATTGAAATCAGAGAGATACTGGTAACCCTTGGCTTCAAACTTTTGGATTAAGGACGTTGGAAAATATTTTTGCCCGCCGCCAAGCAGCACATCGGCATCGATATTGAGATAACTTTTTGCCAACTCATCATAGTTACGACGGCTTTCGTTATGACTTAAAAAGGCGGCTGGAGTTGCATGGTTGATTTGCGATGTCACTGCGATACCTGTGCTCATGCCTCGTTTTTTAGCCTGCTCCATAATGGTTGGAATAGGGCGTTTGTCTACATCGACAGAGACAGCACCATTATAACTCTTGATCCCGGTAGCTAAAGCGGTAGCCGCCGCAGCCGAGTCAGTCACTACGCCGCTTACCGCTGCGGGGTAGGTACTGGCATTGCCCACTAAAAGGCGGTCAAAAACGGTTTGTTCAACCTCTTGAGTGTTTGGGTTATCGCGGTAATAACGATAAGCCGCGGTATAAGCAGGCCCCATACCATCACCCACCATGATGATGATATTTTTAGGGATAGCAGGCGCTTCTGTTGGCGCGATGGCATTGGCAAAACTCGCACAGCTAACCAGTGACAGCGCGGCAGCGATAAAAGATACAAATTGAGATAACTTCATTTGGGCTCCGAATTAAGGATTAACGCGTGCTTCGATGGCATCCATCAACATGCCAGTAATATCAACATCGAAAGCGGCTTCTATCTCTTTAATGCACGTTGGGCTGGTCACATTGATCTCAGTAAGTTTGTCACCGATAACATCTAAACCGACGAAGATAAGTCCACGTTTTTTAAGTTCTGGGCCAATCGCATTGGCAATTGCCCAGTCACTTTCTGACAGTGGTTGGGCGACGCCTCTGCCGCCGGCAGCTAAGTTACCGCGGGTTTCACCATTTTGTGGAATGCGCGCCAGGCTATAAGGCACGGGCTGTCCATCTACCACCAAAATACGTTTATCTCCAGAGGTGATATCTGGGATAAAGGCTTGTGCCATCGCGTATTGTTGACCGTGATTAGTCAGTGTCTCGATGATCACGCCAAGGTTTGGATCGTTAGCTTTAACTCTAAAAATCGAGCTGCCACCCATGCCGTCGAGTGGTTTTAAGATGATATCGCCTTTCTCTTGATAGAAAGCACGAATTCGTGCAGCATCGCGGGTTACTATGGTTTCTGGAGTGAACTCACTAAACCAAGCGGTAAAGAGTTTTTCATTGGCATCACGCAAACTTTGCGGCTTGTTAACAATCAGTACGCCTTGCTCTTCGGCGCGCTCAAGCATATAGGTTGCGTAGATAAACTCAGTATCGAATGGCGGATCTTTACGCATTAAAATCGCGTCTAATTCTGCCAGAGGTGTGTCGGTAGCGTCACCAAGTTGGTACCAGTTCTGCTCGTCTTGCTGCACGGTTAACGGACTCATGGTTGCCATAGCAACGCCGTTGACCATAGCGAGATCTTTCATTTCCATATAAAAAAGTTGATAGCCGCGAGACTGCGCCGCTAACAGCATGGCGAAACTCGAGTCTTTCTTAATGTTGATGTCGCTAATCGGGTCCATCACTATGCCAAGCTTAATCATCTCTGTATCCTTATTGTTTCTGGTGGTTCATCTAGGTTGATTAACCTAAATCGCCAAATCTAAGTTGTAGCGCACTGATCGCCGTCAGCGCCGCGGTTTCTGTTCTTAGTACGCGGGGACCAAGCAGTACATCGGTAAACTGATATTGCTCTGTCATCATGATCTCAGTTTCTGATAAACCACCTTCTGGGCCGATTAGCAGACGTACTCTAGTGGTATCGAGTTGCAAGCCATTAATACCGTGAGCCGCGCGAGGATGAAGGTTAAGTTTTAGTGCATCGCTTGGTTCTGCACACCAGGCTTCGAGTGACATTGCTGGGCGTACAAGCGGCACTGTACTGCGACCCGATTGCTCACAGGCGCTGATAACAATCTTCTGCCATTGCTGGATCTTTTTCTCTAAACGTTCGCCGTTAAGTTTTACTCCACAACGTTCAGAAAACAGCGGGGTAATGGTGCTTACGCCAAGTTCTACCGATTTTTGGATCGTAAACTCCATCCTGTCACCACGTGAGATCACTTGTCCTAGATGCAAGTTCAATGGTGACTCGCTATCGTTGGTCGCTTGAGTTAAGACCTTAACTTCGACGTTTTTCTTACTAGCGCTGACAATTTCAGCTAAATATTTGTGTCCGTCGCCGTTGAAGAGTTCGAGCTTTTCGCCCGGTCCCATACGTAATACTCGGCCAACATGGCCCGCGGCCTCGCTGTCTAACATGACAGTTTGAGATAGGGCGAGTTCGCCCAGCTGATAGATCCTTGGAACTCTCATCTGCTACTCCGCAGTCTGTTTAAATTCGGCCAACTTTTGACATTGTGCCTGCACAAAAGGGTTGTGATTGCCTTGGCGATTAGCTATCGCCAGATCTCGTTGACACTCAATAGTATCAACTGGGTAAGTTTTATCCCATGCTTTAAATAGCTTTAATTGGCTTTTAGCGATCTGTAATCCATACGCCTGTTGCATATAGAGATAGGTGCGGGCAATTTTACCGCGAGTATAACTCGGCGGTTCTACTTTGCGAGATTTAAAGTCGACCACCATGGCGCATTGACCATACTGATTTGGATGGGCATTCCATTGACTAAATCGGTAGTTGCTGCGGTCGCCATTGACCTCGCCGATGGCAGGCACCAAGTTGTGCAGGTCGCTTTCCATCATCTTAAATTGGTCATCACTCTTACCACACTGTTTTCTGCCACCCTTTTGCCAGCATTGACGTTGATGACCAAACTCCCATGCTGGGACAATGTGTTCCCATTCTATTCGGCTGGCGCGTTTTTGCTGCTTACGCACCTGATATCCGCAATGGCTAAAATTAGGCTGCCATTTTTTACCCGTCACCGTGATATCGCAACCACAATAGAAACTGGTGGCGGGAAGTTCTTTTGTATAGAGGAGTCGCGCGATATTTTTAGCCTGACCAAAACTGCTGGGGTGTGAAGCCTGTGCACCGCTCGACAATATAGACAGCGCCAGCAGCATAGCCGTCAGTGCCCATTTGCACCGGCTAGATATGGTGTTCAATATAATAAATCCCTAAAAATACAATTACAGCGGCACTGAATATATGCTATTGGCTCTAGATGGCCTTGAGCTTCAGTGTCACCTTGATACAGCGATTGTTACAGTAATAGATACAGTAAAAATTATGGTGATAGTTATGCTAGTAGTGACAAAAACTTAACATTACTTCTGCTGTTTGGCGCTGATTTTACGGGATGGGACAGTAATGAAGCAAGGCGTCGAGGTGAGTGATTGACTAATCTTTTTGGGTAGTGCTCATCATCCTGCCAAGGTTAATGTCTGGCTACAACGGCGGCAACGGTACTGCGTTTGTTGACGGAGTATCTTATTATGCCTGCGAACGCTCAGATTTACGGGCCCACAATCACATCGATACCCATAGGTTTTACCTTCAACTGAGCTGATATCTAAGTTGTGAGTGGTGCTGGGTCGTAGTTGGTAGAGTTTTATCATTAAAGATTGCCACTCTTTTCCATGGGGTTTGACCCGTCCATAGAGCTGATAAGCGAGTAGATGACAAATTTCGTGGGGCACTACTTGGGCAACGAATTCGGCCGCATTCTCTTCTAGCAAGGTAGCATTAAATCTCAGCTTATTGAGTTGTAGATGGGCCGTGCCTGCGCTTTTACCTCTAAGTTTGAAGTTAACTTCTGGGCGAGGAAAGGATCTGTTGAGTTGTTGCTCTGCGAGTCGATAGCAACTTTCTACACTGCGCAAAATGTGCGCCTGATTATCAGTCTTGGGCGGCGCACTTCTATTTACGTGAGGGGGAATAACTTGAGCGGACGCCTTGCCCTTGATCATAGTTCTGATGCGCTGATACATGTTAAATCTTATGATTGCGCCCACTGTATGTGGGCACCTTAATGATGGATATTATAACTGAGTTGCCGCGGCTTCAACCATAGCTTTGACCTGAGCCACTATCTTCATTTCCGTCTCGGCTTCATAGGCCGCTATTCTCGGGGTGTGAATATGGCCAACAGGGATAGCACTGTTAAACTGCGCCCCAAGTAACACTGTGCGATAGGAGATCTCATTTGAGAGATAGCCACCACCAGAGCCTTCTACCGAAGTTGCGCTTTGTAATTCCAGTAGCGATTTAGCCTGAAACTCACCTTTGGCAAGTGTGGTCACAGTGTGGTTATCATTGACCTTCCATGGTCCCTCGACACTTTGCATTGCCGCTACCGGAAGGGAAAACTCCACAAATTCAGGTCCATTTAGGGTCTTGCCATCGAACATGGGGGCTTTAGGCGCAGAAGCACTGGCTCCCGTGAGTACATTTAAATTGTCAGGCGCTGCGGCGCTGCGGTTACGCCCTGGAAAGCGTTCAAGATCGAAGTTATCACGCCCCATGCTGACGGTGAAAATTGCCTTAACGCTATTTTCACGATAAATAGGTGTCAGCAAGGATTCGATAATGCCTTGGTCAAAATCGGCAAAGCGCACAGGTATCATCACGGTTTCGATTTGAGCTTGCTTACCATTGACACTGAACTTGTAACCATCAAGCGCTAGGGCGGCTAAACCAGATGGATTACTCTGATCAATATTGCGATCGAGGAAGAAGGGATCGAAGCCTGTCAATAGAATACGGATTTGAGTATTGTCATCGAATTGTATATCACTAAAACCCCGAGAAGATTTCTCCACCGCGTTAAGGAGAATTTTACGTTGCCAAGTAGCAATCTTGAATGCGGGATTATGCTGCTTGAGCTGTTGCTTCATAGAGAGGCGGCTCCAGTAGAGCGGTCTATCATCTTGGCCACCAGACTGCACATCTCTGACCGCTTGTTGCCATAATCTCTCTCCCTGACGGGCGACCACTTGGGTCATGACAAGCTCATCGGTTTGTTGCCGATATTTGCTGTCGAGATCTTCAACCATAGCTTGGTAGCGACTCACCACATTAGGAATCGCTTGGGTCGCGCTTGGGATGCGTAGCTCTTCGACATCGAGATTTGCAAGGGCGGCGGTGCTGCTTAAAATGGCGGTCATCGCCAAGGCTAAGGCTGATTTACTCATGGCTTTTAATCCTTTCCGTACTTATCTTTTGACCCTTTCCTAGGATACAAGGCGTGGATCTGGCAATGTATGGCTGGGTAATTATCAATTTGAATTTATTATAGTCAACAACTGAGTATGCACGACATCAAAGCGCAAATAAAGCATTGAGGTTTATTGATAAAATGCCCTTTTTTTGACATAAATCATCACAGCTTTGGCCGATTGTCGAACCTCATGTTCTGTTATGCTGAGTACGTCGATCATTTGGAGTGTAATTCATGCGTTTTCTAATCTTAACCACTATTGCCGTAATCAGTTTGGTATCGCTGAGCCATCAAGCAAACGCCAAGGTCGACCCGCTGCAACAAGCGTTTAATGATGTTAATGTCGACGGCGCTCTTGTGTTGCTTAATGACAGTAGTGGCGAGCAACTGACCAATAATAGCGTCCGCAGCCAACAGCGATATATTCCAGCTTCAACGTTTAAGATCCCTAACAGTTTACTCTTACTTGAGGCAGGATTAGTTAAAGATGAGCATACGCAATTTGTTTGGGATGGTGTTAAGCGTGACTATAGCAGTTGGAATCGAGACCATAACTTCGCTTCAGCGATGAAGTATTCAGTTGTGCCCATTTATCAAAAATTAGCCTTAGCCCTCGGAGAGGATAAAATGAGCAAAGGGGTTCGCTTGCTTAACTATGGCAATAAGGATATTTCTGGTGGTTTGGATAGCTTTTGGCTAGACGGTGAGCTAGCTATTTCTGCAACTGAGCAGGTGCAGTTTCTGCAGCGACTTTATCATAATCAGCTTCCCGTCTCCGAGCGTAGTCAACGTATAGTGAAAACCATGATGTTGAACGAAGCCAATAGTGATTGGGTGCTTAGGGCAAAAACGGGATATGGCGTTAGGCAGAATAAAAAAATTGGCTGGTGGGTTGGTTGGATTGAGAAAGAAGATAATACCTATTTCTTTGCCATGAATATGGATTTAGACAACACCCAAGAGTTGCCCTATCGACAAGCTATCGTCAGGCAGGCGCTGAAAAACCTCGGACTAATGTGATCGCTTTTGTCGTTTGGTTAAAGGCCTTTTAGGTTGGAAAGTAATAGAGCGGGTAGGTGTTTATATTCTGCTAAACCCTCAAGCTCAAGCGTTAGATCATCAAAGTCTGCAGCGATTCATGACTGCTAAATCGTTTGGTAAAGAAATCTAAGAAGACACTGATATTGGTTGCAAGCTGACGCCGGCTTGAATATACGCCATATACTTTGAACGGCTCTATCGGCCACTCTTGTAATAGTGGCACTAAGCTGCCTCCGGCTAACTCATTTTTACATACCGAATTAGATAGCATGGCAATGCCAAAATCATCCAATGCTAGCTGTTTCACCATAATTGCGCTGTTGACCCTCACTTTTCGTTGAAAGTTGACCATAGTCTTGCGTTCCCCCTTGCCTAACGGCCAAATGGGCGCCGAGCGAGAAGTACCAAGTAAGATACCGCTATGTTCACTTAGCTCCTGTGGTGTTGCAGGAGTGCCCTTGGCTTTTAAATAGGCCGGACTCGCGACCAAAATAGGTTGGCGCTCTAACAGTAGTCTAGCGACCAAATCTGAGGATTGTAGCGGACCATATTTAATCGCGATGTCATAACCTTCGCCAACGAGGCCCACATCATTATCGGTGAACTGTACGTCGAGTTCGACATTAGGGTAGAGGCGCATAAAGCTACTACAGAGCTTTGCTATTAGCTCTTGGCTAAACGAAACTGGGATAGCGATGCGCAGTGAACCCGATACGTCATTGTGAGTATTTTCGATTGCAGCCTTGGCAGCTTCGATTTCATCATTAATACTACTGCAGTGTTGATAAAATAATGCACCCACTTGAGTTAGGCTTAAATTACGGGTATCTCGCTGCAACAATCGTACGCCAAGCTGCTCTTCAAGTTGGGCAACTTTACGACTTATGGTTGATTTTGGCATACCGGTATTACGCGCTGCTTGGGAGAACCCCTTAGCTCTAACTACCGCTGCAAATAGCATCATACCGTTCAAATCTGGCATTTTTTTATCACTGTCTCAAATATGGAACAAAGCGTCTAAGCCAGTTTAATAGCATTTGACCCTATAACAAAGCTATATTTATGGGCTAAAAATTTTAGAGGCTAAAGCAGAGGATCTATTGATGACCAGCACCAATCAGCCCACAAACACGACTCAGGTTCAAACTGCCGATCCGCTTTTTCTTCAAGCAGAGCATTTGGCACAAGATTTTTCTCTGTTTCCTAAGCACAGTAAACAGAGTCTTTCGCATCAGATTAATGGTCTACTAAGCGAAGATACGATTCAGTCTAACCTTAAAGAGCTGGAACAGTTAGACGTTGACGGTTATGTATCCAAAGTTATTCAGCCAACGCTAGATAAGAACCGTGCTGGCGCTAAGCGTGTGATTGCCGATCTTAAAGGTAAGCTGATAACCGAAAAACATTTAGGCGCTTTTTATAGTGCAGAGATCGAACTGAATTTTGGATCTCGTACTCGCCGTATCGGTTTTATTGCTCAAGAACGCACCACCAGTAATGGTGCGTGGATGCCTGAGCATCACTTAGCGGCATGTGCTGCTATTCGTCATTTTGCCGAATTATGTATGCCAATCGTTTACCTTATTGACACCCCTGGTGCTGACGCGGGTGAGGTGGCTAACAGCCAAAACCAAGCGCATACCATCTCTAAGGCGATTGCTGAGAGTGCTAACGTTGATGTACCGACTGTCGGTATCGTTATCGGTGCGGGTTATTCAGGCGGCGCAATTCCATTAGCAGCAGCAAACATCTTACTCTCTCTGCGTGATGGTATTTTCAATACCATTCAACCACAGGGCTTGCAGAGCATTGCGCGTAAGTACAACTTGTCTTGGCAGGAATGTGCTAAGTCTGTTGGGGTATCGCCAGAAGAGTTGTACACCTCAGGTTGTATCGATGGCATTATCGATTTCTCGCCTTC
Organism: Shewanella mesophila; assembly: GCF_019457515.1. NCBI lineage: Bacteria > Pseudomonadati > Pseudomonadota > Gammaproteobacteria > Alteromonadales > Shewanellaceae > Shewanella > Shewanella mesophila. The sequence goes on along the minus strand of NZ_CP080421.1, from coordinate 3,693,574 downwards.
AGACAAAGATGAGCGCCAGCACAATCTGCGCCGCGCTATCGTTAGCAGCATCGAAGCGGTTGAAAATGCGGCAGTGCAGTTTGTTCGTGAGTCAAAAGATCTGCGTGAGCATTACGATCGTAGTTTGACCCGTTTTCTTCTCCCGTCGAAGAACCTTGCTGCATTAGAGGAACAGGCGGAGTTAGCGGTCGCTGACAATCCAACCATGCACTTAAATCTGTTTGGTAGTGCCTATCGTTACCTACGCTATCTTACGCTACGTAGCCGTATTCACTCTATCTCTCAAGAACAGTATGGTCGCCTATCTAAGGTTAGTATTCCTGAAGGTGATCTACTTGCACGTATTCAGCAAGAGCAAGACAAGGTATTCCAATCTTGGTTATCTAGCCCTGATAAATTAGTTTACGACGAAGAGCTAAACAAGCTTTGGGGTAACTTTACCTCTAAGCGTGACGATGTTGCTACCGAACGTAACATGCTGACTCGTCTCATCTTAGGTGAGCCAAAAGAGAACTATAAGAAAGCACGTAAGGCGCTACTGTTTAACATCGGTTGGTCGCTATACCACCGCTGGAAGAGCAACGCTGAAAACAACTTCAAGGGCCTAATCCATTACTTGGAAAGCCTACCTGATGAAGTGACTCAAGCCGATTGGCCTGAGCTTAACCAGCTAACGGTTCTCGATGTGATCGTCCATGACGAATTACGCGAAGACTTCATCTGGCAGTGCTATAACATTCTGATCTTCAACGCGCTTTATGACAATGTTGTAGGTAATTTGGCCTCAATAGCTAAAGAAGCCATGATGTCTAAGAGCTTGTCACGTGCATCAGTTGATAGCCTGTTACATGATTCAATCGATCGCGCCATCTCTAAGCAAGACACGGCTAACGATAAGAGCAAATTCTATAAGTGGCTGAAGTACTTTATGTCTCAGTCAAACCGCGCCGATCTGCTCACCAAAACAGAGCAGTGGAAGAGTGTGGGTTTCCCACAACTTAACGACAGTCTCTTCGTTATCTTGACCTACTTCTTCGAGCGTCTATTACCAGAGTATTTCGCCAGCGAAGAGAAGAGCAGTGAATATACTGGTGCAATCAACCCTGTACGTATCGGTCGTCGTAAAGATTTCTGGAACCGCTTAACCATGGGTTACCAAGATCTGCTTATCCAAAAAGTGCTTCGTGATGAGAAGCGCAAAGGAAATATGACCTGGGAAAATGTCATTGCTAAGTTCTTCACCGAGTTTGATGAACTTAACGGCGACAAGATGTCGGCTAACCTACTTAACTTCCCTGGTTTCCGTCTCTCTATCGAAGATGCGCTAGATAAAGGGATTCGCCCTTGTGGTTTGATCACCGGTACGGCTGATTTTGAGCATAACGGCCAGACTATGCGTGTGGGTGTTGCTGTATCAAATACCGCTTTCCAAGCCGGTGCATTCGATATGGCCAGTGCTGAGAAATTCAGTGCGCTACTTATCGAGTGTGCGAAGCGTAAACTCCCTGTTATCTGCTTTATTAGCTCAGGTGGCATGCAGACCAAAGAGGGCGCCGCGGCACTATTCTCAATGGCGGTAGTAAACGATCGTATTACTCGTTTTATCCGTGATAATGAGTTGCCAGTATTGATGTTCGGTTACGGTGACTGTACCGGTGGCGCGCAAGCAAGTTTTGTAACCCATCCATTGGTTCAGACCTATTACCTATCGGGTACCAATATGCCGTTTGCGGGTCAAATGGTTGTACCTGCATACTTGCCTTCAACATCGACTCTGTCTAACTACTTGTCGAAAGTCCCTGGTGCGATGAACGCGCTAGTGAACAATCCATTTAGTGACAGTATTGACGAGCAGCTCGCGGGTATCGATCCATTGATGCCTAAGCCAACGGCTAAAGTTGAAGATGTTATTGGTAGTGCATTATCGACTCTTGTTCCTGAGATGATGATCACCGAAGAGGAGATCGTTCAAGACGATCCTCGTCAGCTGATGAAGCCTATCGACAAGGTGCTGGTTCACGCTCGTGGTTGTACCGCAGTTAAGCTTATTCGTAAAGCGCACGACAACAATATCAAGGTTGTACTGGTTGCATCTGATCCCGATATGACATCAGTGCCAGCCGATATGCTAAATGAGAACGACAAGCTAGTGTGTATCGGTGGTAATACTTCCGATGAAAGTTACCTAAACGCCTACTCAGTGCTGAAAGTGGCTGAATATGAGCAGGTAGATGCGCTGCATCCAGGTATCGGTTTCTTGTCTGAAAGCCCACAGTTTGCGGCACTTTGTGTCAACAACGGCGTTAACTTCGTTGGCCCAAGTGTTCACTCAATGACCACCATGGGTAACAAATCGAACGCGATTAAGACATCACAGGCACAAAATGTACCTGTCGTACCAGGCAGCCACGGTATTTTGACCAATGCAGAGCAGGCGGTAAATGTTGCCAGTGAAATTGGTTACCCTGTATTACTTAAAGCGGTACAAGGTGGTGGCGGTAAGGGGATTCAGGTTGTTGAACGTCCAGGAGATATGATCTCTCTGTTCCAGAAGACCTCTACCGAAGCCGCAGCAGCATTTGGTAACGGTGACCTTTATCTAGAAAAGTATGTAACTTCACTGCGTCATATCGAAGTTCAGTTGCTACGTGACAAGTTTGGTAACACTAAGGTACTGGGTTTACGTGACTGTTCGGTTCAGCGTAATAACCAGAAAGTGGTTGAAGAGTCTGGTTCTACTATGTTGCCAGATGAGCTTAAGCAACAGGTTATGGCCTACACTCGTGCCTTGGGTGATGCGACCGATTACATGGGCGCAGGTACCGTTGAGTTTATCTACAACCTAGACGCTAACGAAGTCTATTTCATGGAGATGAACACCCGTCTACAGGTTGAACATCCTGTGACAGAGGCGACTTCAGGTATCGATATTGTTAGCGCTGGTTTTGATATTGCGGCAGGCCGCTCAATTGAAAATCTTGAGCCACAAGACATAGGTTATGCGATTGAAGTGCGTGTAACGGCAGAGAAAGCGGCGCTCGACAGCAACGGTATTCTGCAGTTAGTACCACATCCAGGTAAGATCACTGAGTATGTCATGCCTGAGCGTGATGATATTGAGATCATCTCTATCGCCGGTGAAGGCAAAGAGGTTTCACCATATTATGATAGCTTGATCGCTCAGATCATCTGTCGTGGTGAAAGCCGTGAGGATGTGATTAACAAGTTACACGACTACTTAGCGGATCAAGTGGTGATCAAAGGTATCGCGACTAACATTCCATTGTTAACGCGTATCCTCAAAGATGGCACCTTCAACGAAGGCGTTTACGATACTAACTATCTGCCACGTTTCATGGCTGAACTGGATATCCCTGTGTTGATCGCAGAGATGGAAGCGGCTGCTGAAACCATAGGTGTCGATACCGAGTCGCTACGTGTCGGCGAGAGTAACGAGCTGAAAGTATTGGCACAAGGCGCTGGTATCTTCTATACCTCGCCAGCACCAGGTGAGTCAGATTTTGTTAAAGAAGGTGATATCGTCAGTGTCGATCAGACGTTAGCATTAACCGAAGCGATGAAGATGTTCTCACAGGTCACGCTTGCAGGCTTTAACCGCCAAGACGCAGTGTTGTACCCAGAAGATAAGCAATACCGTATTGAGCGTATTCTTAACAGTAACGGTCAGCAGGTTTCACAAGGTGAGCTTCTATTTGTGGTATCGCCAGTGTAGGCAATCACGTCTAGCAGAATAATATTAGAAATACCCATCTTATGATGGGTATTTTTTTGTCTGCTTAGTTAGCTTTTCGTGGCGAATGCAGTGCCCATTTTAAGAGCAGTGGGCCAGCTATCGTAGTGATGGCGATGACGAGTACCAACTCGGTAAACAGTTTTGAGGAGATGATCTCCATCTGTAGTCCCATCTCGGCAAAAACCAGCCCTACCTCTCCTCGTGGCACCATGGCGCTGCCGATGATCAGTTTAGTGCGCGAGCTTCCTTCGATAAACGCCCCCGCTGCGATTTTAGCCGCAATCGCCAAGATCGACAGGGTGGTGAGTACTAATAGGCCGCTCCAACTGGTATCGATTTGACTTAGATCTAAGCTCACACCGACATAAACAAAAAAGATCGGTGCAAACACATCTACTAAAGGTTTAGAGGCGACCTCCATCTGATGGGTAAAGGGGAAGGGGTTTTTTAGATATCGGTTAATCGGGGAGACAAATTGCCTGCTTAGGGCGAGTCCAACGGCGAAGCCTCCGAGCAGCGCTGGTGCACCAAAGGCGTGCGCCAGCCAAGCAAATAGACAGATTAGCACCATAGTGATAATGGCTTCGTAGCCAGTATGGTGTTCGGTCGGCCTTAATGCTCTAAAGATATAGAGTAAGCCGCGAGCGATAGGAGGAGACAGTAGCAAGAAGCCGACGATTTTGATGATCAATAACAGAGTCGCAAGCAGACTCAGCTCGCCTTTGGCGGCGAAGTTAAACAGTACACTCAGTAAGATAACTCCTGCGATATCATCGATCACCGCAGCGCCTAGAATAATATGGCCTTCGCGAGAGTGTGCCTGCTTAGCTTGCGCTAGCACTCTTATGGAGATCCCTATGCTTGTTGCCGTGAGTGCGCAGCCAAGGTAGATAGCGGTAAAGCCAGATTGGTTTAACCACAACATGGCCGTCACAGTGACGACGATAGCAGGCATCAATATGCCGATGAAGGCCACACCAATAGCACTGCTTCCTGCCTGATATAGATGTTTTATCGAGGTCTCACAGCCGATGGAAAACAGCAACAAAATCACGCCGAGTTCAGCCATGACCCCAAGGGTTTCGTGGGGAGTGACCCAATTGAGTAATGTGGGGCCCAGTAGTAATCCCGCGAGCATCTCTCCGACGACGCTGGGGAGTTGTAAGCGCTGAAATAGGTCACCGAACAGGCGACCAAAAAGTAAGATTAGACACAGTGATAGCACAAAGTTATCTATGGCCATATCGGTCTCCGATCGCGAGTGGCGATGTAAGTATGATCTTTGTCAATATGATGACCGATATCAAGGCTATTTTGTACAAGTGTGACTAAGCTCAAAATACGCTTTAGTAATAGGAGAGAACCATGGATAAGGTGTTTATTATTTCGCAGAAAGAACAACAGCAAGCCGATGCGATAGCAACAGGTGTCAGCCTCGCAAAAACGCTTGATAAAAGCGCCGAAGTATTTGCTTATAGTTACGAATCCTTTAGTGGTAAAGAGCACTACAACCCCCGCCTTGCCGCTGTTGCTAAGCTGCAAATTATGAAACAACGCAGCAGCGAAATAGAAGATGAGCTCGGCGCCCTTCACGCTGACGATGTTCCTGTACATACAGTGTGGACTAAAGATCTGTTTGAGCATGCTTGTAATCACTCCGTGCGCCATGGATTCGATTTAATGGTCAAAGCCGTACATCATGCCGACCATTATTTACCCATGGATTGGCATCTGATCCGCCATACTAAAATCCCATTAATGCTATTGTCTGACAATCCCCTTAATCGCAGTGACTGTGTATTAATGGCTGTCGATTTAGGTAGCGATAACATGATAAAGAAACAGCTAAATCAATGTGTTATTAAACAAGCTAAGGCGCTGGCGCAAGCCACTAACAGCGAGCTGCATTTAGCTTATATTATTCGGGTCCCCAAAATACTGAGAGATATGGATCTGGTTAATACTCGTACCTTGATTAAAGATGCCTATCAGCGTTATCAGACTCAATTGGCTGAAATCGATCTACCTCAAGATCATATTCATATCTTAGCGGGTGAACCGGATCTTTGTCTGTATGAACTTTCATGCCGCTTAAAAGCGGGCTATGTCGTGCTCGGCGCGCGCCAACGCAGCGGTATGCTTGGTTATGTCATAGGTAACACTGTCGAAGCGATGTTGAGTCGAATTCGCAGTAATGTTCTGGTTATTCCAGCTGATGATCAGTTGCTGATGCCGCTGGCTTAGTCTGGTGTTTGTTACGGCAATGACGTTTGTGGAGTTCATCGACGATAAATAGCGTTAATGCAGTGGCTAGTAGGATTAGCCACTGCTGTATACCTATTGGGCTTAGTCCTAAAGCGTCACTTAGTCCGGGAGTGTAACTTGCGCCGATGTGAATAGTTTGCGCGACGATCATCCCGACCAGCAGTAAAGGATTACTAAACCAACGCATCGCAAACAGTGAGTTACGCTCTGAGCGACTATTAAGAGCATGCACATTTTCAAACAACACCATCAACATTAAGGTGAGATTACGTGCCATCTCTTCAGTGGCTCCCATCTTGAGTGTGAGGGCGAATAGCCCAAAGGCAACAAGGCCCATCCACAGGGCACTGATAAATACACGCTCTAACATGAGGTGATCGAAAATCGGTTCGCTCGGCTTTCTAGGTGGCTGCTCTATCTCATGGCCTTCTGCTGGCTCAAAGGCTAGCGCCACATCTTGCACGCCATTGGTGACTAAATTCAGCCATAAAATCTGCAGTGGAAACAGCGGAATCGGTAGGGCGAAAAGTACACTCAGAATAAACAGCAACAGCTCGGCCGCCCCCGTGCTGATCAGCAGATAGATCACCTTACGAATGTTATTGTAGACGATTCGCCCCTCGATGATCCCTTTTACGATTGAGCTAAACTTATCATCGGTGAGCACGAGGTCGGCATTTTCTCTGGCAACATCAGTACCCTTTAACCCCATGGCAATGCCCACATGAGCGTGTTTTAGTGCGGGCGCATCATTGACACCATCGCCTGTCATGGCGACAAATTCCCCTTGGCGGATCAATGATTGAGTGATCTCCATCTTCTGTTTGGGCTGTACTCTGGCAAATACCCTATGTTTTGCAATCAAAGCATCGAATGCCTTCACGCCCTGTTGTTGTGCTTGGCTTAGCTGATCACCCGTGACCACATCATCTTTATCTGATACCAGTTTAAGTTGCTGTGACAACGCCAGCGCAGTGACAGGGTGATCGCCTGTGATCATCGCCACCTTGATTCTGGCCTTTTGGCACAGACTTACCGACTCGATAGCGTCCTCCCTGAGGGGATCGCTCATTGCAGCTAATCCCAGAAACGTGAGTCCAGTAAATGGATTATCTAGCTCGCAGGGATGACCAGATGCAAGGGCTAGGACGCGATAGCCGTGGCGTGCCATCCAATGGGTTTCATGGTGGATTTGTTCTATTTCGGCATCGCTAAGATTGCACATGGTTAGCAGCTTTTCGACCGCACCCTTTACCGAGATAACTAATTGGCCATCAATCTTATTAATGCTGGCGCTAAACTGATTCTCAGACTCATAGGGAAAAAGCTGAGCCTGTGGAGGGATCTGTGAGGTTTGCATCGGCAAATTGAGTTTGTAGCCCAAGGTTAAAAAGGCAAGGTCAACCCCATCACCATCGCTGTGAATCTTACCATCATCGAAAACCAGGTGAGCCTCGTTGGCGAGTATGCCTGTTAATCCTAATCGATAGAGCTGCGGCGCATCATCGTTAGATACGCGAACGCCGTGACCATGTTTATGAATCAGCCCTGTCGATGCCAGCCCGGTGCCTGCAACATGATACTTGTCGCCATTGGTCAGCCAAACTTGGCTAATCGTCATCTCATTAACTGTGAGGGTACCTGTTTTATCTGAGGCGATGTAGGTACAAGAGCCTAAGGATTCTACCGCCACCAGTTTTCGCACGATCACATTGGCTTTGGACATCCGCTTCATGCCGATAGCTAATGCCACGGTAATGGCGGCGGGCAAGCCTTCTGGGATTGCTGATACGGCTAGCGCGACCCCGAGTAAGAATACCTGTGACAGATCGGCGCCGCGAATTAAGGTTAACCCAAAAATCAGCGCGATGATCACCAATGTCGCGATGGCGATAATTAGGGTAAATCTTTCAATACGTTGCATTAGCGGTGGCTTAGCGCCGCCTTGTTGATGAACTAAGTCGGCAATTTGGCCGATCTGGGTATTAGTGCCTGTGGCTATCACTTCCCCCTCTGCGCGGCCGTGGGTCACTAAGGTGCCAGCAAAGGCTAAATCTGTCTTGTTGACCGAAACAGACTCGCCGGTTAACGCCGACTCATCCACCTTAAATTGATTGTGATTTTCAATGCGAATATCGGCGCCAATGCGATCACCATTGCTCAGCATGAGCCAATCCCCTGGGACGAGATCCATGCTGCTAATCGTCAGCGGATGTCCATCGCGGATCACATGGCTCTGCAGTGGCACCATCTTGCTCAATGCATCAGCCGCTTGCTGGGCTGAGAACTCTTGTACTGTGCCTATGATGGCGTTAAGCATTAATACCGCGAAAATGAAAATGGCATTAAGAAGTTGCCCTAACAACAAGCACATCAAAAAGGCTGCCAATAGGACATAGATAAAGGCACTTTTAAACTGAGTGATAAAGAGTGTAATAAAGCTTAATTTTGGCGGTTTAGGCAGGCAGTTCTGGCCATGTTGCTGTAACAGAGTGTGTGCCTGCTGACTCGTTAGTCCATGCAGTGCCACTGGAGACCCTAGATTTTGGTTAGTGAATGATAATTGATCTATAGCTTATCTAGAGGAACTTTGCAGGGAATCGAAGCGCTTGTTGATAGAGATCAACATCTTGCTTTTGGGGCATTGATATACAGCGAAATCAGTGCCCATAGATCTGTCGATAGGCTCTGATTTCTTAACTAGGGCCTGTTGATCTTTCAAGGTTATTTTTGCAGCGAATGGTTGGGTATTTATACAAGGCAGAAGCTTTGTGGTGTAGTTGCTCTACATAAAAAGCTGAGAACGCAGTAGAAATCACCAACAAACGCTGCCCGAAGGGTTCGGCTAAAAACATTTTACGCTTTGTTAAGTGAATTTTGCTTAGATGACTAGGCTGCAATCCACTTGCCTTGATTAAAACGTTTTTGTCTCGAATAAAATTCAACCAGCAAAGATCAACAGGCCCTAGATAATATTAATTGAGTAGAGGGTGATCTTCGGGGAGTTGACGGCTGATCCACAGTATCAGCTTATGCTTCATATTAGGGCCATCTTCTTTGTCTGTGGCTAACGGTTGGATCAGTTTATCTTGTACTAATAATCGGTAGATACACTCGACTTTATCTTTAGGGGAGATCCCTTTATCGAAATCATCGAACCCACGTTTCTTGGCGTAGCCTACACCAATTTCCATGGCGAGTTTTAATAGTTGTGCGTCGTGCTTGCCTTGTTTCATAACTGACTCCATCAAAGCTGATTGTACTAAACTACCCTAAATAGGGTGAATAAAAAATGACAAATTACCAATATTGAACAAGATGTTAGATTTAGGCATTAACTGATTCTCAATCGGCTATTATTACAGCATTAAGCTATGATTTTGCGGTATTAATGGTGGTGCTAGTGGCGGTGTTAGTGGAGAAATGATGATTCAGGTTCAAGGGCTCGACCATGTGGTGTTTCGTACCACTAAGCTAGATGCCATGCTGCATTTTTACCAGCAGATACTCGGATGCGCCATTGAGCGCGAGTTAAAGGATGAAGGCCTTACTCAGCTAAGAGCTGGCAATGCCCTGATTGATATCGTGTGTTGTGACAGTGAACTTGGCTGTTTAGGTGGCAAAGCTCCGCAGCAAGATGGACGTAACGTCGACCATGTATGCCTGCTGATTAACCCAATGGATGAACAGGCACTGCTGGATTACCTCGTAGAGTTCAACATTGCCCCTGAGGGATTCGCCAAGCGTTACGGCGCCCAAGGTTTCGGCCGCTCACTCTACATTAACGATCCCGAAGGGAATGTCATCGAACTCAAGTTTTCGAATTAACGTTATCGAAAGGGTCGCTTTCAGCATTTGGCCTTCGGCTGAGTGGTTATTGGTCAGTGTTTTGTGAACCATAGCTTCATGGTTTATTAATGGCCTTCGAATGAAGGTGTTGGCATTTTTGGCTTATAACATTTGGCGGAGTTGGTTTTATTTCGCTGACGGTAGCGTTGACTTTCATGGTTTTGAATTGCTTGCAGCAGGCTATTCGTGCAGGTACTTCTGTGACACGCCGCAAGTACGTTCCCTGTAGGCTCTGCCGTGACATCCATGTCACGAAAGGTCACAGCCGTACCTACACCGAGTTATCTATTTCTTCGATTTGACCTTGTGAGAAGCTTTTGGACATTTCTGCGTTAGGATTTTTGCTCTACTATGTGAGTTTAAGATTAATATTTCTATGGCTAACGCTAAGCTAAGGGGCAAAAGCACAATGCGAAAATAGCGAAGCCGCATTGTGTTTTTGTCCCAGCAGCCCGCGCAGCGGGATGCGACTTGAGCGTTTTGTTATATGACGGTCTCTAAAAAGAGCCCTGTTTTTTGTTTTGTACAGTTGCAAGTAGCACGAGCATTACACCAATACCCAAACCCAAAACCGCACCTCCTGCTACATCGTTACTGATACCCGAAAACTCTTGCGCCTTGCGCACTTCCAAAATCCAGAACGAAAATACAAATGAAATGCTGGCAATAAGTGGCAATAGAACGACTCTCGATTTTTTAGACATATACAGCCTCCTTGATTGAATATCCACGTGGCATATAACAGCTTATTCGTGCGCATGCGCGTTTACCTCGTTGGACCAGTGAAAACGCGCACAGTTAACTATCTGTATGAAAAGAACTTATCAGTATTCTATTAAATATACCATCCGGAAAAACGCGCATGCGCGTTTCCCAAACCTATTATCTAACCTATAGCTTTTATAATTATATGATTTTAATCATATTTATTTATATTGGAATGTAAAAACGCGCACGAAGTTGGGATAAAAATGGTCATGATTTCAATATGACTGTATGTCTGTGGCTCTTCGTCGTTAATGGTGGAACCCCATATCCAACTTCCCAAAGTGAAACAGTATTGCTCGCTTAAATCGCTCTGTATTTCTATACCCCATGGCCTTTACTCTCAGCAGCCTTATTTGACTATTGATAGCTTCTGCTAGACCATTTGAAACACCAAAACGCATCGCATTAAGTATTCCCCATAATTTAGACTCAACTGTTTCAGCTACGGAAATTAAAGGCTTGATATTACTTGCCTTGATTAAAGCTATCCATTCTAGCCATCTCTGCTTAGTGCCGCGAACGCAGTTCGCCATACCATATGTCACGAGCTTGCTCTTTAAAATACCAAGCTAGCGCTGTATTCATTAACGAAGGCACGAGTTTATTTAGTCTTTCTTTCCTATCTGCTGATAAGTTGTGCCTCTGCTTAAGCCAGAAGAAGCGTGTGCGATGAGCTTCTTGTCTCATTGAGGGAGACAGCCTGTATATTTCATCCCTTCGTATAGCATTGACGGCTTCAGTCAGTAATTTAGCAATATGGAAATGGTCAAATGCAATCCGCTTTTCAGCGTCAGGAAATGCTGCCTTTGCCGCTGAAATATAAGCAGGGCTCATGTCCATACAAATGGTTTTAGTTTGTGATTTCGTATATGAAGGCAATTGCGCAAAACAAGCGTTAAAACTGGCTTTAGAGCGACCGTCTGAGACGGCTAACACTTGGCCTTGAGAGTTGGAAAGCACAGTGACGTAATCATGCCCTTTTTTAATCGCTGTTTCATCAATCAGCAACGACTCTGTCGAACAAGCGGTTCGATGCGCTAACCCTCTAGAGACGGCTCTCTCCATTATTCGGTCAATGGCTCCCCAGCTTAGTTTAAAAAATTTACTGACCGCATTTAGCGTACTCATTGCTAACATCGCCAACACTCTCATTTCCAGTAATTCAGTGTAGCGACTGCTTTCATGCGCCCAAGGAACTTGGAGTGTCTGATAGCCATGGTTAGGACAATGAATACGAGGCACATTTGAGTGGATTATCGTTTCAAATTGGCAAGTATCTAGATGACGCCAAGTTCGAGGGCGTGAGTCATAATGACGAGCTAAACCCTGACAGACAGGGCAAACTGAATCACCACTATGTACATAGTCCACAACGACGATAATACGTTGATGCTCTTCATCAAGTTGAACTTTAGAAACTAACCATGGAGCCTTTAGGCCTAATACTTTCTGGTATAAAAGGGTTTCGCTCATGACTATCGGGAATATGAAATTGTACGAAGAAGTTTATCTTAAAAGCTACGTTTACCACCACCTTCGACGAAGAGCCATGTCTGTCCAGCTTTTAAGCATTGCAACATTTGAGTGAAATGGATGAAAATTTCTAGGCGAGAAAGTCTGCTTGTAACTACTCCGCAAAACAGGTGCTAACTCACTTTGGGGCAAAAGCACGTTAGCCTTTCACTCACTAGTCGTATCAAATGAAGTCCAATCGAAGAAGCATTAGAGATAAGTGTAAGCGCGGTTTTGGCCCTTGGTGGCAGGGATGCCACCGTGGAGCGTATAGGGACATATTCACAGCGAGCCAAAAGAGTGCTTGCACATTCCTCGCCGGACAGGCGATTAATAACAGTGAAGGTTCGACCTTCAAATACTCTCAGTAAATGAAAATACAGCCAAACGCTACTAAGCCAAAAAATGCTAAACCTTCATTCTAAGGCCACCAAACTTTGGGGTAAAAGCACGTTAGCTTTTTACTCGCCACTCACACCAAACACAGTCAAATCGAAGAGAGTGAATAACCTAGTGTAGATACAGCTGCGGAGCCTCCATTGCCGCCAGGCAATAAAAAACCACCCATTGTTGGGTGGTTTTCAGTACATCTAAGCGACTCCCTAAGGAGCTACGTCTTAGGAGGCTAAACCTTACTGATTCGAAAAGTTATTCTCGACTAACTTCTGCTTGTTCTCGGCTTGTGGCACGTGACACTGAGTACAGTTGAAGTATTCGTTGTTAAGCTTGTTGTCGGCAAGAATGTGCGAAGCGTGGATCTCCGTCGCTTTCATGCGCTGAGCTTTTGCTGGACTGTGACACGTCATGCAGCCGTTTTTCTTAATGGTGATGCTGTAGTCGGCTTTATGGGGGATCAGCGGTGGCTGGTGGACAAAGCCACGCTCGATTGATGCTCCCTTTTTAGGGTAAGTGGGCATCGCGTCGGCCGCACGGACGTCGGTGATCTCAGATTTCCCGAGTGAGCTGACATTCACAGGCTCTGCTGTATTGTTGGCTTGCTGACCAGAGCAGGCACCTAGCGCCATGAGCGCGACTAAAGTGAGTACTTTTTTCATTGGTTGTTCTCCGCCTTTAGGGCAATTCGATTTTGATACTGGAAAACGCGTTGAGCACAGACATCGATACAACGACCACATTGGGTGCAATCACTGTCAGTTATCATGGGGCTTGTGCCTTTAAGGGCGGGCTTTAACACCTGCCTTTCTGGGCATACCTCAAAACAATCCATACAGTTATCGCAATCTTTGGCATTCACAGCCGATACTTTTACTGGGCTAGCTTTACCGAGCAGCGCAAACATCGCACCGGTTGGGCAAAGGTGACCACACCATGCTCGCTCGCTGATAAACAGGTCGAGCAAGAAGATCGCCGCTAAGATCCACAAGCCGCTTCCCGCACCAAACAGTAGGGCGCGATAGACGACAGGGACAGGATTAACCCACTCCCAGGCAGCGATGCCCGAAAATAGTGGCATAAGCAGCACCACTGCCAGCAGGTAGTAGCGTAAGTTTCTTGGCATCTCGCTGGTGCGAGGCAAATGAAACTTACGTCTCAGCCAGCTAGCGGCATCTGTTACTAAGTTAACCGGGCATACCCAGCTGCAAAATACGCGTCCACCAGCCACTAGATAAAATAGGGCGATGATGGCGGCGCCTAGCAGTAGGCTGAGTTCTGGCCAATGCCCTGTCATCAACACTTGCAAGGTCGCCAGTGGATCAGACAGTGGAATGGTAGCCAATAACTCGCTACTTGAGAGGTTGCCTTTGAGTAACCAAAGGCCAAACCAAGGGCCAATAGCAAAGGCAAGCAACACAGACAGTTGGCTAGCGCGACGTAGAAATAGAAACTTGTGGGCACGCCACCAGCCTAGTTCATCGATCGCAGCTTGAGCGAAACGGTCTGTAGAGGTATTGCTTGTACCCTTGCTCATAATGTGAGCCCCTTGTTTAACATCTCAAGTGTGGTCTCTTCGGTGTTGATATAGGTATCGTGTGAAGCTGTTTTACCCAGTGCAATGTGTGCGGGCAATACACGGATCGCCGACTCTTCCAACACGCAAACATGTTCGCATTTACCGCAACCGGTGCAGCTATCGCTGTTGACGGTGGGGAGGAACATAGCGTGGTGGTCGCTGCGTTGATTGTGCTGCCGCTCTAAGGTGATGGCCTCATCAATTAATGGGCAGACGCGGTAACAGACGTCACAGCGTAGCCCTTTAAAATTGAGGCAACTCTTCTCATCAATTAATACGGCAATGCCCATTTTTGACTCATTAATCTCAGTCAAACTGTGGTCCAGCGAGCCCGATGGGCAGGCTTTAACACAGGGAATATCGTCACACATTTCGCACGGTACTGCGCGCGCGGTAAAGTAGGGTGTTCCCGTTGGGGCTCCCTCAAACCAGCGTGCCAGTTTTAGCGTGTCGTAGGGGCAAGCCTCGACACACAAGCCGCAGCGAACACATGCAGATAAGAAGTCATCTTCCGTTAATGCACCGGGTGGTCTAATCGCCAATGGGTCAAGATGAGACGATTGTTTAGCAACCCCCGTCACACCTAATCCCAATAATCCCATCGCACAACCCGCCTTAGCCGATGTGGCTAAGAACTGGCGGCGGTTGACGCCTTTGGCTTTGGTGTTGCGATTGACCTGGTTCATATTGTGCTCGTTAACTCTCTGTTTTAGTTCAAGCGTTTAAAGTTGTTTGGGTTGAATGAATCGCCTTAGGCTTTCATCACTTTTACTGGACACTTTTTAAAATCCGTCTCTTTAGAGAGTGGATCGGTCGCATCGAGTAACAACTTGTTGACCAGTTGGCGCGCATCGAAGAATGGCATAAATACCACGCCTCTAGGCGGTTTGTTCCGGCCTTTAGTTTCGACACGGGTTTTAACTTCACCACGAGGTGAGGCCACAACCACTTCGTCGCCACGCTGCAGTCCACGGACTTTGGCGTCTTCTGGGTGCATAAAGATCTGTGCATCAGGATAGGCGCGATAAAGTTCGGGAACGCGGGCTGTCATAGACCCTGTGTGCCAATGCTCAAGCACGCGACCCGTTGACATCCACAGATCGTATTCGGTATTAGGCTCTTCGGCGGCGGGCTCATAAGGTAGGGCGAAAATTACCGCTTTACCATCTGGCTTGCCATAGAAATTAAAACCTTCGCCAGCCTTAACATAAGGATCGCTGCCTTCGACGAAACGGCGCAATGTCTCTTTACCGTCAATCACAGGCCAGCGCAGACCGCGGGTCTCGTGGTAGCGGTCAAAGTTCGCTAAGTCATGGGCATGGCCGCGACCAAATTGGGCATACTCTTCGAACAAGCCTTTTTGCAGGTAGTAACCAAAGGCCTCGGATTCATCGTTTAGGTCGGCTTTGCAATCCGATGTTGGGAACTTGTTCACCACACCGTTAGCAAACAACACGTCGTAAAGTGTCTTATCGGCGTACTCTGGCTTCTTCGCGACCAGCTCGGCTGGCCAAACTTCAGCGACTTTGAAACGCTTAGAGAACTCAACTAATTGCCACAAGTCAGATTTTGCCCCTTCAGGTGGCTTAACCTGTTGGTGCCACATGTGGGTGCGGCGCTCGGCGTTACCATAGGCGCCCTCTTTCTCTACCCACATAGCGGTAGGCAGAATTAGGTCGGCGGCCATGGCGGTGACCGTTGGGTAAGGATCTGACACCACGATGAAGTTTTCTGGGTTACGGAAACCTGGGTAAATTTCATCGTTAATATTAGGGCCAGCCTGCATGTTGTTGGTACACATGGTCCAGTAACAGTTGAGCTTGCCATCTTTAAGCATACGGCTTTGCAGTACGGCGTGGTAACCCGGTTTTGGCGGGATAGTGCCTTCAGGCAGTTGCCATAGCTTTTCAGTCGCGGCGCGATGCTTAGGATTTTTAACCACCATGTCGGCAGGTAGACGGTGAGCAAAGGTGCCCACTTCGCGAGCGGTACCACAGGCTGATGGTTGACCCGTTAGCGAGAATGGGCTGTTACCTGGTGTGGCAATTTTACCTGTAAGTAGGTGGATGTTGTAGAGCATGTTGTTGGCCCAGACACCACGTACGTGCTGGTTGATCCCCATGGTCCATAGGCTCATCACCTTCACTTTAGGGTCGGCATAAGCTTTGGCCATGATTTCAAGCTTTTCTGGCTCGACGCCACTCATCTTAGCGGCGTATTCCAAGGTATAGGTGCTGACAAACTTGGCGTATTCATCGAAACTGATTGGCGTCGACTTACCGTTGCCTGGGTTTTTGGCTTTTTGTTCTAGTGGATGGTTTGGACGCAGTCCGTAACCGATATCGGTTGTCCCCAAGGCAAACTTAGTATGCTTGGTGACAAAGTCTTTATTTACCGCATCGTTTTGGATGATGTAGTTGGCGATATAGTTCAGGATCACCAAGTCTGATTGCGGGCGGAACACCATAGGGTTATCCGCTAGGTCGAAGCTACGGTTTTCAAAGGTCGATAACACGTGCACGCGACTATCTGGGCTGCTGAGGCGGCGGTCCGATAAGCGCGCCCATAGAATAGGGTGCATTTCGGCCATGTTTGCACCCCAAAGTACAAAGTGATCGGCGGCTTCTAGGTCATCATAACAACCCATTGGCTCATCAATACCAAAGGTACGCATAAAGCCACCGACGGCAGAGGCCATACAGTGACGGGCATTAGGATCGATGTTATTGGTGAGGAAACCCGCTTTATGCAGTTTCGAGGCGGCATAGCCTTCCCATACTGTCCATTGGCCAGAACCAAACATCCCGACGGCAGTCGGTCCTTTGGTTTTGAGGGTGTTTTTCCATTTGTCGGCCATGGTGTCGAGTGCGACATCCCAGCTCACAGGGGTAAATTCACCCTCTTTATCATATTTGCCATCTTTCATGCGCAGTAGCGGCGTGGTTAGCCTGTCTTTACCGTACATGATTTTTGATAGGAAATAACCCTTAATACAGTTAAGGCCTTTGTTCACTGGACTTTCTGGATCGCCCTTAGTAGCAACGACTTTACCTTTATCTGTGCCTACTAATACGCTACAACCCACGCCACAAAAACGGCAGGGGGCTTTATCCCACTTGATGTTGTCCTTCTGCTCAGCGGCTTCAACGATCTTCACTGGCAGAGTGACCCCAACAGCGGTCGCAGCTGCAACTGCGGCGTTGGCTTTTAGAAACTCGCGGCGGCTAATGCTCATGGTGTTTCCTCACTCTTTTCTTCTATTGGTTCAACTTGGTGATAGACAAGACTGCTTGATAACACCCCGTTAAGGGCGTTGATGGCTTCGACGTTACTCAGTATAGATGCTTGAGTTTCACCCTCTAGGGTGACCACAAACTTACCTTCGTCGGTAACGGCATGGATATCGGCGCCAATTAAAGCGTCGATCTCATTTCTTACTTGGGTTACCGCGTTGGGAGCAGCGTGCACTACCAAGCTTGTAACATGATATTCCAGATTCATCTTTTTACCTTTTGGCGTGCAGGCTAACGTCTGAGCATTTGGGGAATGAAAGGAGTAAGACCTGCTCTAAGATTGAACTCAGTCTAAACCTTGTACTTTATGTGGGTATACCTCTTCGGGGGTAACTGAGGCTTTTGTCGATCGAGATCAAACTTTTTGGCGTGATGTTGTTCACAAATTGTTGCAAAACAGTTTTGAGCTATATATTGCTTAATTAGTGTGCAGTTAAGTAGACGGTAATTTTCTAAGTTATTGAATCAAAAGATCCATTATAAAAATGATAATTATTCGTAATCTAGGTGGTTAATATCCGGTAAGTTCCATATAGCCCGAGCCAGTATGGCTACCTTCGATTGAAACTGGCCCTTCCCAATAAGTGATAGAAAGCGGCATCTTGGCATTGGGGTTGAGCGGTGATATCTGCAGCTCAATGGCTTGGTTGTCGATACGGATCTGCCACTCCACAGGGTAGGTTTTACCATCAATCGTTTGCCAAGCGGTGGGAGTCATACTTATGTCATTGGAGGTAATGGTCTCACCACGTCCATCGGCGTACATGCGTCTGCCACTGTAGAAGTGCTTGCTGGATGCCTCTTGAACATCACCCCTGAGCTGAAACAGCATTAAGGTTGAGCCGTCATCTAGGCGCAAGGCAAACCAGTCCCAGCCCTGCTGTTGTCTTGTGAGAAACTGCGAACTCCATTCTCTGTCGAGCCACGCCTTGCCCGATACCTGAACGAATTTGCCATCAAGCATCACTCGGCCGCTGACATCGATAAAGGGTTGGCTGTAGTAGTAAGAGGCGACACTCGCATCGGCGCTTTTTACACTGTAGCCGCCTTCTCCCTGCAGTTGATAAGGCGCGCTGGTGGTTAGCCTAAGCGAGTAATTAACACTATCGCCTGCAACATCGAGCGTGGCAGGAAACAGTTCCTCGTCTTGGCTCTGCCAGCGCCAGTTATCGAGTTCTATCGTTAGCGGCACCGCGGATACACCGGCCAGTTGCGGCTGACCTCGAGACCAGCGCTCTTCGGCTTGATGATGCTTACCTGTAGTTATAGCGCTGTGAGCCATATAGAGCTGGTTACTCGCCCAGTTTGAGCTTGATTTAGGCGCCTCAGCTGATAAGGCAATACGAAATTGAGTCCACTGCAGTCCTAAGGGAGCGCCTGTTTCGATGGTGAGATTAGCGGTTAAGTACCACCACTCTTGGCGAAAACCATCATGGGCTAGATGATCACTTGGAAAGCGGATCTCTTTATCGGGCAGCACTTGAGTAAAATCGCTCGTCGTTTCACCCATTAAGCCGCCCATAGCTGAGTTGTGAGTGTCTGCTGGTGAATCGCAGCCAATCAAGGTCAATAGCAGCATGCTGGTGAGTAACTTGGTGCAATAACTCATAGTACATCACTCTGTAGGCTACTGATTAATGGGCGTCTTGTCTGCTGATACAGTGGAAAGGCGACCGCAAGGGCGCTGGCAATCAGTGCTAGCAGCACTATTTCAAAATAGGCCTGCCAATCCCAGACCATGGCGATGCTCCAGCCGAAGGCCTGTAGGGTCACTTTATGGATTAACAGGTAACCTAATATCGCTCCAGTGGGCAGGGCGACCAAGCAGGTCAATATCACCATGAGTAACATCTGACTGGTGACCATAAGGGTGAGCTGGCGACGGTTAACCCCTAAGGTGTATAAGCGTGCAATGGGAGCCATACGGGCTTGAGTTAACATATAGCAGGCGCTAAATAGTCCTACGGCTGCGACCAGTAAGGTTAAGCTGTTGAGCACTTGGGTGATAGAAAAAGTGCGTTTAAACATCTCTATCGCCTGGGCTTTTATCCGAGCTTGGCTATAAATCAGGATCTCAGGTAGATCAAATTGTTGCTGTAACTGTATGCCGTAGGCGTCGAAATCACCTCGATAGGTTATCGCTAAGCTTAAGGGCGTCGAGCCAAGATCTGCTCGCTTCCACAGAGCTGGGGAGATGATCACCTCGCCATAAGGATTGCCGTAGTCATAGTAAATGGCACCAATGGTGAGCTTTGTATCGCCCAGCGCCGCCACTTTAATGGTGTCTCCCAATTGCATTTGATGTTTTATCGCAAATGGCTCACTCACCAAAGCTATCGTTTGTACATATGGTTCTTGATCCGATAACGTTTTTTCCGATGGAGCCTGAGCAAAAAAGTGCTGCCAAAGGTTTGGCTGTGCCTTTTTGATCACCGTAGTGTGCTCGATTGAATAGCGATCGCGGGTAATTAAATTTATCGGCGTTTGCTGATATTGAGTGGTGGTAAACCACTGTTTATAGATCCCCGTAACCTGTTTATCTTGCGACAGAGCGGCGGTGATTTCGCTCACTTGACTCTTAGGTGGACGCAGATAAAGATCCGCATGTAGCCTAGCGTTGAGCCATTGTTTTAAGGTGATCTCAAAACTTCCCACTAGGCTATTCATCGAAATGTTCGCCGTCAGCGCCAGTAGCATGGCCATCATGGCGAGAGATAACGGCGGGATAAGCTCCTTGGTTTCGGCAATCTGATAACCAATAAGCCCTTTAGGGCTAATCTTCTCGATAAGCAGAATTAGATGCTGCAACAGCCAAGGTAAGCAGAGCGGAATACTTAAGACGACTAAGCCCAGCAGCGCCATGGTAATACGGTAATCTTGGCTGATGGGCATAAAAATGAGTGCAATTAAGCCCAGTAAAATAGCGCAAATTAATTGCCGTTTTTGCGTCTTTCTGGCGTTGCTCTGTAGGTTAAACTGACCATGACCTTGCGCTAAGGGTTGCCTTATCAACTCGGAAAATAGTGAACTACAAGCGAGCAAAGCGGCGACAAAGGTTAAGATTGTGGCCTGCAATAGCCATTGCCAGCGCCAGATCCCTGGTAAAATATTCGCGCCATAAAGCTGTTCTAAGGTCACAGAGACCATAGGTTGCAGCCAATAACTGAGCTGCAAGCCTAAGATAAAGCCAATGATCGACCCAAGTAGCACTAACAACAATAGCTCGCCAGTGAGCGCCAGCATGATCGACCGTTTCATGATCCCTTGCTGTTGCAGCTGAGTGATGAGGCGTTTGCGTTTAAGCAGGCTGTAACGCACACCGTTGTAAGCGATAAAAAGCCCCACGATAAAGGCGAGTAGGCTCATGGCGGTGAGGTTGAGATGAAAGCTGTTGGTCAGTGCCTTCATGCTGTCGCCGTTGTCACTCTGACTAAGATTTCCTTTATCGCTGAGCCAATTTTCCAGCTGGATTTGTCTGTTGCTTATATCGCTAAAAATAGCGATATAACTGATTTGGTTAGGCTTGTTTAACACTTGCTGCGCCAGCGAAATATCCATTAATAGACGATTGCCTAGATTAAAACTGTCATCGATGGTGACAATTTCTAAGGTATGCTCGGCTAGCGTCAATGTGTTACTGCCGAGTGTATCGGCGCTAGATTGACTCATGAGTACAATCGGCTCACCAGCGATCACTCGGTTAAGGGGTAAAGGCGACCGAGCAATGGGGGTAGTGTGGTCGCTATCAGTCGAGTGATTTACTGAGGCGGTTATCGCGGCGATTAAATCACTGCCCTGAACCTGCCAGCGTTGCTGGTTACTATCACTTATCCAGCCCTGAACCACGGCTAAGCTGTGGTAAATCCCCATCTGCCTAAGCTCAAAATAGCGTTGCTCGTCTAATACATCTTGTGGGCGAGGTGTGATGATCCATTTTGCTTGTTGGCTCAGGAGTTCGGTGGCATTGCTATAACTGTTTATCGCGTTCTCATTGGTAGCACGCACCCCTGTTAATAGGGTGACGGCCAAAATGATCCCAATAATGATCGCCCCGGCTTGCAGCGGTGATTGGCGATAGTGAGCTAAGAACACCTTAAGAGTTAACAGGCTGCCTTTGATGTTGGGATTATTCATGTATTTTGCCAAGATCTAAATGCCAACGTCGTTGCATAAAGTCGGCGCATTCTTGGCTGTGAGTCACCATTAGAATGCTAGTGTCATGTTCGGCTGCAAGGGCACAGATTAACCCCATCACCTCTAGGCTGGTGGTTTGATCTAAGTTACCCGTAGGTTCGTCGGCTAGGAGCAATGCGGGTTTATGGGCTAGGGCTCGGGCTATCGCTACTCGCTGCTGTTGACCGCCAGACAGGGTCTCCACGTGCCGTTTGAGCAGGGGGCGTAAGCCTAAGTTGTCAACGAGATGATCGCACCAGTTGTTCCAACGATCGCCATTAAGATGAAGCGGGAAGGCAATGTTATCTTCGACATTGAGCGGCGTTAGCAGATTAAATTGTTGGAATACCACTCCAAGCTGTTGATGACGAAACTGGCTCCAGTCGGTATCACTCCAATGTGTCGAGATTTGCCCCAGTATTGATAAGGTGCCTGATGTCGGTGGTTCAAATCCAGCAATGATATTGAGTAGGGTACTTTTACCACAGCCACTTGGGCCTGTAAGGGCTACAGTGTCGGCATGATTGAGTTTGAGGACGACATCATCAAGAACGCGATGAAATTTATCGCCATCGGTAAACCCTTTAGAGATATTGTCTAAGCTAACGACGCTTGTATCCATTACCGCTCCTACTCAAGTTATTGCCTAGGGCCTGTTAATCTTGCAATCTTGTGTTTGTCGAACGCTTCAACCAGCAAAGATTAACTGGCCCTAGTAGCATCATGCCGTAAACCATATTGTTATCCTATCGTAATTTAGCCTGGGTTCTGCCTAAAACAAGCTTGTACGCGTGGGATCTTGATAAAGATCTTTGTTGTTTATTTTATGAGGTTTTTCATTACTAATGAAAAGCCGTTTTATAGCTAGCTCGCCAAGGCCTAAGAAGGGGATAAGCCTTTAAGGCGGATAGCTTGATGTTTGTTGGTTAAATCATCAGTTTGTTGTTGAATGCATCCCATCATGGTGCTTTAATGAGTTCACTATTTTCAAAATCTTCATGTAGTTAGCGACATTTGAGTTATACACTTAAGTGGGTTAGCACAATGACGGCGTTGTTTCAGCAAAAGCGATCGGTTTCAATATTTGTAATTGACGCGATCGATTTTGACCGTGACGGCGTATTGATTTATTTGTGAGTAAATCTCTCGACTTCTCAGCACTGTGGAATATGGATATGAGCAGACTTCGTACTTTTCGTAGCAGGATTTTATCGCATATCGCTCTACCGTTAATTGCGATCATGGCTATCGTTTTCAGTATCAATGCTTGGTTCAATTATCAGGCTGAAGAAAAATATATTTATGATGACTTGGCCAAGCAAGCCGACAATGCTGCTCGTAGAATGCAGTTTTTTTTGTCGACGGCCGCAAAAGATACTAAAGCCATCGCTGATCTGCTTAGTGACATCGACAATGAGCAGCTGTTCGGTGACGATCAAAAACTACGTCAATTACTTACCCGTCGTTTAGCGCTTCATCCTGATTTCTACGGCAGTGCCATCGCCTTTCAAAAAAACAAAGTACAGGGGCGAAACCTGTATGCTCCCTACGTTTATCGTGAGAAAGAAAATATCAATGTCCTAGATATTGGTGTCGATGGTTATGACTATACCGATGGGAAATGGGATTGGTGGAGTAAGGCGATAGATAACATTAATGGCTATTGGTCTGCCCCTTATTTTGATGAGGGAGCGGGCAATATTTTGATGATCACTTATTCTTACCCCTTTGGTTCCGCATTGCCCTATGACGGGGTGCTGACGGTTGACTTGGCCTTAGATGTTATTCCACAAATGACGGGTATCCCTCCTGAGCGGATTGTGATTATCGATGATAGTGGCAGATTAATTTTTCACGAGAATCAAAGCCTTCTGTTGGCACAAGGGACTGAGGCCTGGTTGGCCAAGTCAAATGATAATCAACTGTTTGTCGACCTATTTAATGCTGGTAAAGAGGGGAGTAGCTTGCTCCTAGATAGTGAAGGTAATACTTTTCTTGCCAGTGTAGGTGTGGTGCCGACACTCGGTTGGCGAGTGATTATCATGACCCCAGAAGATCAACTTTATAACCAGTTTTTCAGTGGTTCCTCCTCATTGACACTGAATCTGCTACTGATAGTCATAGTGCTGTTACTGACAAGCTATTTTACCGCCCGTCGTCTAACACGGCCAATTGAAGAGTTAGAAGAGGGGATCGTCGCATTCGCCGCCGGGAGCGCCAAGCGGATAGAAAAACCGGGTGGCGCAGTAAGTGAAATCGTGACCCTGACCAATAAGTTTAATGATATGGCGGGGGTGTTAGAGGAGCGAGAGCAGGCGCTATTAGACTCTCGCGGCAATCGTTTTGCTAAGTTGATTGACGGTATGAGCGATAAATCTTTTTATTGTTCATTAGAACCCGATGGGCAGATTGCTCAGGTCAGCGCTGGAGTTGAAAAGGTGTTGGGGGTGACTCCTGATCTGTTGAAACGAAAGTATCAACGAATGTTCTCTGATAACCCTTTAAATGAGCAAAATTGGGAGTATATGGACAGGGCGTTAAAGGGGGAAAGTGTGCCGCCTCATCAAGTCGAGATGCTTGATGCCCGTGGTAAGTTGCGTCAGCTCGATCTGTTTATGCAGCCACTGGTTTCCGATAGCCAAGAGCTACTGTCGGTTGAGATGTTATTTAATGATGTGACTGAACAGTTTTCTGCCGCGGCATGGTCTAATGCCGTACTCGAATCAGCGCCTGAGGCGATGTTGATCGTCGATGAAAGGGGTCAGATTGTTTTCACTAATACTCGCTGTCAAACCTTGTTTGGCTATGATGAACAGCAGATGTTATCTATGTCTGTCGATAAGTTAGTACCAGAATATGCCCGCGATAAGCACCCAGAATTTAGGAGTAAGTTTGTTGCCTCTGGACAGGATAGGAAGATGGGACTCGGTGCTGGTGCTGAGCTTATGGGACTTAAGGCCGATGGAAGTCTATTTCCTGTTGAAATCAGCCTTGGAATATTGCCGCAAGATGTTGATGGTGTTAGGCAAGTTGCCGCATCTGTGCGGGACATGACAGAAGAGTTGGCGATCGCCAAGCGTGTTAGTGATAGTGAAAACCGTTTTAGAGGTCTAGTTACCAATATTCCTGGCGCGGTATATCGAACGCGCATAGGCGATACTTGGTTGATGGAATATGTCAGCGACAACATAGGTGATATTACAGGCTATCCCGCCAGTGATTTTATCGAAAACAGTCAACGTAGTTTTGCCAGTTTGATTATTGAGGCCGATCGTGAATTAGTCAGTGAGGCGATCAACCGTGGTGTCGCTGAGCGCCGCGGATTTGAGGTGCAGTATCGTATTCAACACAGAGACGGTAGCGAACATTGGGTGCACGAAAAAGGTAAGGCGATCTACGATGATGCCGGTCAACCTTTATGGTTTGATGGCAGTATTAATGACGTCACCAGCAGTAAACTGGCCCAGCAGAAGATTGCTCAATCTCAGCGCCAACTGGAAACCATTACCGAATCAATACCTAGTACTGTGTATCAATTACGTTGGATATCCAATAAGGAACGTAAATTTACCTTCCTATCCAGTGCATGCATCACCACCTTAGGTTTCCATCGAGACCAAGCCATCCATAACTTTAACCTTGTTGCTAATTGCATCGTTGAAAAGGAACGGCCGCATATTATCCAATTGCTGTCGGGTCAAAGTAGTGAAGGATTAAAATGGATAGAGGAGTTTAGATATAACCATCCAACAGGAGATGTTCGCTGGTTGCAAGCGGGGGCTCATGGCAGTTATCAGGAGGATGGTAGCCTACTATGGAATGGTTACCTCATGGATGTTACAGAGCGTAAACAGTTAGATAGGGAGCTTGCGAACCGAGAAGCTCATTTTAGAGCCCTGTTTGATCATGCGGGTATCGGCATTGTTAATATTGACGACCGCGGAGTCATTATCGATTGTAACGAGCAGTTTAGCCAATATATGCAGTTATCTGTAGCCGATCTCAAGGGGACCTCATTCTTTGATTGCCAACATCCCGAAGGCCGTGCTGATGCTAAGGCGCTATTACGTGAGAGAGTCGAAAAGGGCGGTGACAGCATTTCTGGCGAAATAAGATTAGTCAATCGCAGTGGTGAATTGATGTGGATGGATATCACAGTCACTTGGCTGCAAGACAAACAAGGCAATATCAATTCAGCCGTCTTGTCCATGGCGAATATCACCTCGCTGAAAGCGATATCTGAGGAGTTAAGAGAGGCTAAAGATGTTGCCGATGCGGCTAGTAAGGCTAAGAGTGATTTTCTGGCCAATATGTCCCATGAGATCCGCACCCCCATGAACGCCATCATCGGCATGTCTCAGTTATGTTTGCAGACCGAGTTGGATCAGAAACAGCAAAATTACATACAGAAGATTGATCGCGCATCTAAATCATTGCTGGGGATCATCAATGATATTTTGGATTTCTCTAAGATTGAGGCGGGTAAGTTAGATATCGAATCGATACCGTTTCAACTCGATACCATGCTTGAAGATCTTAGCGATATGTTCTCAGTAAAAGCCGCCGATAAACAGCTGGAGCTGTTGTTTGCAGTCGCGCCCAATATCCCAAGGCATCTCGAAGGTGATCCGTTGCGCTTGAGTCAGGTGCTGATCAACCTAATGAACAACGCGATTAAGTTCACCGAACAGGGCGAAGTCTTGCTGTCGATTAGTCAGCTAGAGCGAGTCGAAGACGATATCGTGTTGCGATTTAGTGTTCGCGACAATGGCATCGGTTTGACCGAAGAGCAACGTAGTAAATTGTTTAAGTCATTCAGTCAGGCCGATACCTCGACGACCCGTAAGTACGGTGGCACCGGATTAGGGTTGGCCATTTGCAAACAATTGGTCGAGTTGATGGGCGGTGAAATTGGGGTCGAAAGCCAATTTGGTAATGGCAGCACCTTCTTCTTTTCGGTGCGCTTTAAAGTCGCCGACAGTCAACTGTTAAAGGCTGAGCAAGAGCTAGAAGGGATGAAGATCTTGGTGGCCGATGACAATGCGACAGCGCGCGATATTTTACGTACTACCTTAGAAAGCATGGGCTTTGAGGTGGATACGGTGCGAAGTGGTGCCGAAGCCATCTCTCGCTGTGAGCAGGTGCATTACCCCATGGCGTTGATTGATTGGCGTATGCCAGAAATGGATGGTTTAGAGACATCGGAAAAGATCTTAAATCAGATCGAGAATCCACCTAAATTATTGATCGTCTCAGCTCATGCCAATGCCGAGTTTATCGATAAGATAGAGAGCAGTGGGATATCTGGATATATCACTAAACCTATCAGTGCCTCACGTTTACTCGATGGCATCATGTTGTCTTTGGGCAAGAATGGTGCCATGCCTGTGCGCCGCAGAGGTGTCGATATCAGTAAAGAGGTGCTTTCACAACTTAAGGGTAAGCGTATCTTATTAGTCGAAGACAATGAGATGAATCAGGAGGTCGCGACCGAGTTTCTGGAGCAGGTTGGGGTGATATTATCGATTGCCGAAAATGGCCAAATTGCGCTAGAGAAACTGGCCATGCAGAGTTTTGACTTGGTGTTAATGGATTGCCAGATGCCGGTTATGGATGGTTACCAAACAACAGAAGCACTGCGTAAAAATCCCCAGTTTGAATCCCTTCCTGTGATCGCCATGACAGCTAATGCTATGGCGGGTGACAAAGAGATGTGTTTGCGCTCAGGGATGAATGACCATATTGCTAAGCCAATAGAGGTTTCCCTGCTCTATAAGACCTTAATTGAGTATTTAGGTGATGGCTCGCAGGCGATTAGTGATAAGGATATTGCAGCGAATGTCCATGAGGAGTCTATGCTGTTTTGGCCGCAGCACGAAGCCATAGATATCGACAAGGGACTGCAGTTAGTCCAAAGCTCAGTAAGGCTGTACCGGAGAATATTTGAGCGTTTCTATTCTGGTCAGATGCATGTTGCCGAAGAGATAGACTTAGCCTTAAGTCAGGGACGCGTCGATGACGCTATTCGTTACGCCCATACTCTTAAGGGCGTGTCAGGGAATCTTTGCAGTCCCAAATTGGTCGAACTGGCGAAAGAGATCGAAGCCAAGCTGGTGACTTCGGAGAAAGCTGATATTTCTGCTGAGCTAGCGACTTTGTCTGAGCTAGTTACATCGATATGTGAAGCCATCTCTGAGTGGATATCGCATCAGCAACAAGATGCGCCCGATGATGCCGCATCAGACAAACCGTTGATGTCAGATAGTGAGTTAAGTCAAGCGATTCGGGAGCTGCTCGATATGCTAGAAGATGCTGACTCTAGTGCTGTAGATAAGATGAATCAGATTAAAGAGGGGATCCCCGCTGCAATGTGGCAAAAAATCAGTCCGGCGGTCGCTATGGTCAATGGCTACCAATTCGATGAGGCCGCGGAGTTGATTGAAGAGTACTTCGCCCACGATCAATAAGCTGAGTTGATGGTTGTAGCTATAAATCACGTGGAATTGAACAAAGTCATCAAGTATTGGTGACTATACTGAGATCAGTCTGATTCGGTTTTTTTGCACTCAAAGGAGAATGAGTTTCATGGACAATGCTACGATTCTGGTTGTAGATGACACCCCTGAAAATATCGATATTTTGGTTGGGATTTTAGGGGGGGATTATAAGGTCAAAGTGGCCATTGATGGCCCGAAAGCTTTAGCGCTGGCAAACAAGAGCGCCCCCGATCTCATCTTGCTTGATGTGATGATGCCAGGCATGAACGGCTATGAAGTGTGTCAACGCCTTAAGCAAGATCCCCTAACGAGTCATATTCCCGTTATTTTCGTTACCGCATTAGCCGAGGTTGCCGATGAGACCCAAGGGTTTGAACTTGGCGCGGTCGATTACATCACTAAGCCAGTAAGTGCACCCGTAGTAAAGGCTCGAGTAAAAACTCATTTAGCGTTGTATGATCAAAAACGTTTGTTAGAAGAGGAGGTTAAATCTCGGACGAAAGAGCTCGAAGAGACTCGTTTTGAGATCATCCGTCGACTTGGACGGGCGGCTGAATACAAGGATAATGAAACGGGTTTGCATGTTATACGCATGAGCCATTATGCCAAGCTATTAGCACAGCAAGCAGGCTTACCCGATAAGTTCTGTGAACTTATTTACAATGCGGCGCCGATGCACGATATAGGTAAAATAGGTACACCAGATTCAATTTTGAAAAAGCCTGCTAAGTTAGATAAAGATGAATGGATAGAGATGCAACGCCACGCCGAAATAGGTGCAGAGATCATCGGCGATCATAATGATCCTTTACTTGAAATGGCCAAAAGAATTGCCCTTAGTCATCATGAAAAATGGGATGGTTCTGGTTATCCTAATGGATTGTCGGGAGAAGATATTCCATTAGAGGGACGTATAGTGGCGATTGCCGATGTATTTGATGCACTCACCTCCATTCGGCCTTATAAGAAAGCATGGACAATTGAAGACACCATGAACTTAATCGAGAGTGAGTCGGGCAAGCATTTTGATCCTGATCTGGTGGTCCATTTTAGCGCCATTTTAGATGAAGCGGTAAAAATCCGTGATGCCCATAACGAATCTGAATAGCGCTTATTGGATGTCATGGGAATAGTGAAAAAGGCGCTTAATGCGCCTTTTATCTTGGTCTGTATTAGATTAATGCTGAAAGTTATTCGTCATCGAGGGCGTAGGGCAGTGGCTGAATCGACAGGCTTGATGTTTCATCATCAGCAAAACGAAGTACCGCAGCGTCAGTAGTATCATTGGGGAGTACAGCCGTTAATACCAGCTGTTCTCCCGATTGGGCATACTCGATAATTGTCCCAGTTTTTTTGAAACCCGCTTCCAAGGCTAATTCGAGCTGGCTCTCGAGGGAGATTGGGTTCTTGGATGTTCCCGTCAAAATATAGAGCGCGCGCTTATTACCCCCACGATATTTCATCCGA
The DNA here is from genome assembly GCF_019457515.1 of Shewanella mesophila. Classification (NCBI taxonomy): domain Bacteria; kingdom Pseudomonadati; phylum Pseudomonadota; class Gammaproteobacteria; order Alteromonadales; family Shewanellaceae; genus Shewanella; species Shewanella mesophila. The sequence continues at coordinate 3,664,024 of NZ_CP080421.1, read as the reverse complement.
GCAACCGTTTCTTGGCCCATGTAACAGCCTTTATTAAAGCTGATTCCATTGACGGCTTGTAGATTACACATCTGAGGCACAAACTGGCCTTGATGAACTGCAGCGATATTGGGATATCCTGCTTTAATCTCTATGCTTTGCCAAACGCTGCTTGCGTAGATAGGTTGTTCTAGTTTATCGATTATGGCATCGCTGGTTTCGGCAGCAAGGACTATAATGTAGCGCTCGCCATCTTTCACAATAACGCCATTAGATATAGCGGTAACAGGCTCTAAGACCTCACCAAACTGGGTTTCAACCCAGGTATTGGCGTCTTGTCCGGCAACGCCTAATATGATCCAACTATCGCTTGCATCAACAAGGTCGGCTTTGCTAAATACGGCATATTTGGCCAGTTGGGGTAAATCTGCGGCTAAAGTGTCTTTAGGCATCATCAGCATCAATGCATCATTTATGCTAAAGGCTCTGAAGCTTGCAAGCATCTTACCCTTGGGATCGCAGTGGGCGCCCCACATCCATTGGTCGGCGCTAAGTGAACTGATATCTGTAGTCACTTGACCATGGATAAAGCTACGACCCTGTTCGCCAGTGACACTAAGTAGGCCTAAGTGGGAAAGATTACAAAAAACGAGTTCGGGGATCTCCTCAGTTACACTCCACTGAGGTTGGGAAACGGTAAGTGTCATATCATGTTCCTAGGCGTTGGCATGGAGATAGTATTCGATTGTAACCTTAATGGTTTATTACTCATAAATATATGGGCGTTTAATCCAATTTAAAGGGGGATGTAGTCGTTTGGTGAATTTGGCCACCTGATTAGAGGTGATATCATCACTTTTGTATTTAACCGGTGGCATTATGACAACGAGAGCTAGACCTACATATAGCCCAGAGTTGCGACTTGAAGCTGTTCAATTGGTCATTGACCAGAGCTATTGTTAAAGCGATGAATGTGAGCAAGTCAGTCATGGAACAGTGAGTTGAGATTAAAAAAGACGCACCCTATCGGATGCGTCTTTTGTGTTGGATATCGATGTAAGAATTAGTGCAGTAGGCGCGCTCTGATAGTTCCTTCGATAGCTTTCATCTCTTCGAGAGCCTCATCAGCTTGGTCTGAGTCGACTTCCATCACCACATAACCTATCTCTGCCGTGGTTTGCAGGTATTGGGCGGCGATGTTAATGCCTTTCTCTGCGAACGCTTGGTTAATCTTAATTAAGATACCTGGGCGGTTATGGTGAATATGCAGCAAGCGTGAAGCATCTTTATGCTGCGCTAGTGAAACCTCTGGGAAGTTAACTGCTGTCATGGTTGAGCCATTGTCAGAGTATTTCGCGAGCTTACCAGCCACTTCGATGCCGATATTTTCCTGTGCTTCTTGGGTACTGCCGCCAACATGAGGCGTTAGCAGCACGTTATCTAGTCCACGAAGCGGGCTGACGAACTCATCATCATTTGATTTTGGCTCGACAGGAAATACATCGATGGCAGCGCCAGCAATATGTTCACTGCGGATCGCTTTCGCTAGGGCATCGATGTCGACCACTGTGCCACGAGAAGCATTGATTAAGATGCTGCCCGCGCGCATACAAGCCAATTCATCTTCGGCAATCATATTCTTAGTTTGTGGTGTTTCAGGAACATGCAGACTGACTACATCCGATAGCGATAACAACTGCTCCATAGAATGCACCTGTTGCGCATTACCTAATGGCAACTTATCTTCAATATCGAAGAAGATCACTCTCATACCTAAGGTTTCAGCTAAGATGCCGAGCTGAGTCCCTATGTGACCATAACCGATCACACCTAAGGTCTTACCACGAGCCTCAAAGCTACCCGAAGCGCTCTTTAACCAGCCGCCACGATGGGCTAAAGCATTACGCTGTGGAATTCCACGAAACAGCATGATGATCTCACCTAATACCAGTTCTGCCACACTTCGAGTATTTGAGAAGGGGGCATTAAACACTGGGATGCCCAGTTTTTCAGCTGCAGAGAGATCGACCTGATTGGTGCCGATACAGAAGCAACCGATACTGACCAGTTTTTCTGCATGGTTAAGTACAGATTGAGTTAGTTGGGTACGCGAGCGAATACCGACAAAGTGAGCATCTTTGATTGTGGCGAGTAACTCCTCCTCACCCAGTGATGCTTTGTGATATTCAATGTTGCTGTAACCTGCTCGTTTGAACACATCTACCGCAGATTGGTGGACGCCTTCCAACAGCAGGATCTTGATCTTATCCTTGTCCAGCGAGTGTTTCGCCATGATTTAGGTACCCTCTTTGTCGGTTGTTGCTATTATGTGGTAATTATTTTGATTGTTGACTGCCAAAGCCTCCACAAAATAGCACCTTTTTTAGTCAGTGTGGAGGGCTAGATGGCTAAAGTTATTATTCTGATATTAAAACAATATCATCTAAGGAGTTTCAATTTTGAATAAAAGCACTATCTGGCTCACAATTTTCTTTGCCGTGCTTATCTGGTCGGGTATTGAGCCTAAAGATAACTTCACTTGGTTTTTAGAAGTTGTGCCTGCGTTGATCGCTTTACCTGTGCTATTTTTTACCCGTAAACGCTTCCCTTTGACCTCATTAGCCTATGGGCTAATTTTGATCCACGCGGTCATTTTAATGGTGGGAGGTCACTATACCTATGCCGAGGTTCCGCTATTCGATTGGATCGCTCAGCTCATGGGAGGAGAGCGTAATAACTACGATAAGCTAGGACATTTTGCCCAAGGCTTTATTCCTGCATTGCTTGCTCGCGAAGTGTTTCTAAGGCTCGAAGTGGTTAAGCCTGGAGCTTGGTGTAATTTTTTAATCTGTTGTTTCGCTCTTGGGTTTTCAGCGTTTTATGAGCTTATCGAATGGTGGGTGGCGCTATTTTCTGGGGAAGATGCAGAATCCTTTTTAGGGACTCAAGGTTATGTGTGGGATACCCAATCAGATATGGCGATGGCACTGTTGGGCGCGGTGGTTAGCTTGATCGTTTTATCTCGCTGGCATGATAGATTGCTAGCCTCTCTCAAAACGAGCAGAAGGTAGCGGTAGTTAATGCTTTTCTAGTTGGTAATAGTTGTAAGTTTATTGTTTCTTATAACTATTGGTGATAGCTGTTATTATTAATCTTGGTTAGTATGATAGCGATACTTTTCTACTAGGCCTAACTTGGTATCGGTTAGGCTAGCGCATTAAATTGACGAATAGAATGGGTCAATAAGTCATCATTAGGATTGATAGGGATAGCATACTTAATATGGTTAGTTATGTGATTCAACACTTTTCAGGGAGAGAAGTTAATGAGTAGAATCAACGAATTAGTATTTTTACATCAGCTCTCCACCCCTTGCCATTTAGCCGTTTTGGCGGAATCAATAGGCTTAAAAACTCGAATCGCTAAGCTGGTGAGTGATCTCGATCCGGATCGCGATCATAATAGTTTTTATCTTGTTGCCCAAAAAGGTGCCGCTTTAGACAGTAATGGTGTGCCATTAATTGTGTCTCGATTACTACCCCATGTGCCGATTGCCCTTTACCAAGTTGAAAGAGGCACGTTAGAGCCTGAAGCGGCCTTGTTACTTGGTGTGCGAGGCTTGTTGTTTTCCGATCAGCGCATGGACCTGTTGCTGACGGGGTTACGTAAGATGGTTGGTGACGAGTTATGGTATGATCGTCCGTTGATTTCTAAAGTATTTAGGCGTTTAGTGAGCCGGCAAGATAGTGGTATCGAGTTGACCCAAGATACGGTTGCTATGTTGCAGAAGTTAACAAGCAGAGAGCGGACCATCATTCAGTTTGTCTCCAGCGGCGCAAGAAACAAAGAAATAGCCGATCGTTTATGTATAAGTGAGCACACGGTTAAGGCGCATATCTCCTCTATTTTTAGAAAAACCCAGTCACGGAATCGAGTCGAACTACTACGCTGGTCTCAGGCCAATGCCTGCCACTTGGAGTTTTGTACTTAGCAAGGAATCTTTTGGGCACGAGCCCATAATATAGCCTCGCTTCAAAGACTCTATCATCTAGATTTAGTGTCGAATAGATTGAAAAGCAGCGCTGGGTACCTATCTAGCCACTTCGAACTCTATTCTTTAACAGCATCGTTTCCTTTGAAAGATGCAATCATCAAGATTTGTGTCGCCTCTTTGTTATTCGTGGTCGTCTCTATTATCTCTATAAAAAGCCTTTTAAAAGCCTCTTTATAGCTTTTAAATGGGTTTTTCTGACCATTTTTAGCTTGTAGTCGAAGATTCATGATCAAAATTTAGTTTTTCATAAAAAAATCATCTTAATTTTTCCATCATTTTATACAAAAAAATACGCATCCCTGTTCTTGCTTAAGTGTTTGATTATATGGATTTGTTGCTTCTGAAGTTTAGCTACGTTCTCTGATGTGGTCAATCTGGCTCTGTTTTCCTTTGTTTAACAATCGCTTATACATTCCAAATGTGATTAACCCTTCTTTTTTTTGTTATAAAACTCTGCAACAATCGCTTCGCGCGTTAATGAAAGTTAGCGACATTATTATAAAAAATGGGGTTGATATATGAAGTATGTAATAACTGTATCGGTGATTTCGTCATCGAACTCTCCACCTATCTGACCAGCCAGAAGTTTAAGATATTACTAATAGACATTTTTAATTTTGAGTTTGGCCTTCAAATATAGGCTGACAAATTTCTAATCGGAAGTAACAGGAATGTTAAAAAAAACAACAATTGCAATCGCTATCGTCACTATGTTTAGTGCTGGTTCAGTGAGCGCTGTAACGCTAGATGGCGACAGTCAAGGTGACCATGTTCGCTTGTATGGCGAAGTAGGTGTAGGTGGGCATTTCGATACCCATGCAGATTACAACCACGATGAATTCTACGAAACCAAGGGCTATGTAGATGATAGCTTTGCGACTATGGGCGTAGAAGGTCAACGTCAACAGTTCACTTATCGTCTAGAACTAGACTACCAACGTCGCAACTGGCTTGGCGGCGATGGTGAGTTCGAGTTGGCCATCGACAAGATGTACGTAGGTTATCTCTTAACCGATCAGCAGTGGATCGAGCTAGGCTTGACCGATACTGCATTCGACGACTACGACCACTTCGGTGATTTCACCTTCAACAAGTCTGTTGAAACCGGTGAAGCGGGTGACCAAGAGAACACAGTTAAATACCAAGCCAAGTTTGAACATCTGATCTACGGTGTTTCTTATTCATACAATGGTGAACACAAGAGTGGTGCGCTGCAAGGTGACATAGTCAACGGATATGTTGGCTGGATGTCTGATCTGTTATCTGTTGTAGTTGGTTTAGAAACTCGCGGTGGTTCCAACGGCGTCAGTAAATATGGTGAGCAAGAGCAGATAGGTTTGGGTGTACGCCTGAAAGTGATGCCTGATTTGTCTATTGGTCTCAATGGCTTTTTAGAAGATGAAGACTTGTCTACACGTAAGGGCGGCGATGTACACCTAGATTACCAGACTTTCCGCAACCAAGGACTAACGCTCACTGCCAAGTACGATTGGAATGAACACTGGGAAATCATCAGCTCTGTAAACCATGAAGAATACGAGGGCTGGGATCTGATCGGTCCGAACTATGACTATTCGGAGTTGCCTCCAGAGTACGGAAAAGAGCGTCGTTGGGCCAGTTTAGGTTTCAACTATCGTCCAGCTCGTGACATCGTTCTATCACTAGAAGGCAGAGTAGGCGAGGCCCCAGAGGCAGCTTACGCTTATGCGCGTATGTATTTTTAGTCCGAATTGAATTCAACTTTTATAGAGTTTACTATGAAAAAAAGTCTCCTATCATTGGCCATTGCCAGTACCATCAGCATGGGCGCCTTCGCTGGCGTTGAAGATCTGCTGATCACCGAAATGACCCAAAGCACCGATGCCAATGTCGGCGCGGTTGAGATCACTAATACAGGCTCTGATGCCTTTACTTTCACCGATAGCATTACTGCTTATCAACGCTCTAGCGGCAAGTACGACAACGAGTTGCTTAACGCTGATGCTAAGCCGTTGTTGACTGGCTATACGCTTGCACCTGGTGCTTCTATGGTGGTTGTCAATAGCAGATCGAGCGAAGAGTTTCGTAATGCCATTGTGGCTCAAGGTGGCAGCGTTGTTGTCTCTACCTATGATCCAAGTAATAAGTACAACAACCTGTTCATGACCAGTGATGACGGTTTCTTCCTGAAAAATGGCGATACCGTTATCGATCGTGTTGGTGCCGTGAATGATTCTAGCAAGTGGGCACCCAATACCACTTTGCGTCGTAAAAAAGCCGCCGATGGCAGTAATCCTGCTCAATCAGGCACCTTCGATGCAGCTAAATGGCAGAACATCTTACCAATGAGGTTTGATGATTTAGGTAAGTCAGAGCTGCCTGCTGCCGACGCTGCCGACATCATGGACATATTCACTTGTCCAACTGATAGCAATGAAATCTTGTCTCCTAGCGAAGTCCAGGGTACAGGCTTTACCTCGCCTCTGATTGCCGAAGGGGAAACCGAATCAGCTGAAAAAGTTGCCGTAGAAGGTATTATTTCAGCTAAGGTGTCTCTTCCTAATGAGGGCTTCTATCTTCGCAATATTGCCTCTGACAACGATCCTGAGACTTCCGATGGTATCTTCGTTAGTTCTAGCGCAGCGGGCGCTCTGAAGGTTGGGCAAACTATCTGTGTCGGTAGTAAAGTCGTCGAGTACCAAGGTCAGACTCAACTATCTGCAGATACCGCATTTAGCTGGAACGTGACAGATACTGACATTCTAACGCAGCCTACAGATATTGAGGTTCTAAGCTCTGATAACGGCTCTTTCGATAAGACATTAGAGCGTTATGAAGGTATGTTGGTTAACCTGCCTACAGATCTGGATCCTCAGACTGATGGCGACCAAGATATGCGTATTACTCGCAGCTTTAGCTACAACTACTTGTCGTCTCCTAACGGTCGCAATAACATGGTGGCGGCTTATAAGCGTCCTAACTTGCAGCCCAACCACTTGCACGTTGCCGGAAGCCCAGAATCAAAAGCGGCTTATGAGCAAAACAATGACTATCGTTTAGTGATTGAGAGTGCCACTAAGTCCAACGGCACTGACTTGCCTTATTACGCTGGTTTTAACAGTGACCCACACACAAACTATATTCGTATCGATGATAGCCTCGTTAACGCGCAGGGTGTGATCAGTCAATATGAAACTGAGTTGATCCCAGGAACTGATAAGTTTGATCAGGACTATAGCCTGACGATTACCAACCAGTTGACCAGTGATAACTTTATTCATAACTTACCACGTACGACGAAACCTGCTCTGAAAGACACAGTGGCAGAAGATGAGTTTGCTATTCGCGTTGCTAGCCAGAACTTGTTTAACTTCTTCAACTCTCCTTTCGGTGGTGACAATAACAACTATGGTCAGAGCCGAGGTGCAGAGACTTTCGATGAGTACATTCACCAGAGAACCAAGCTGGTAGAAATTATTCGTGCTCAGGATGCCGATGTCATGGCACTGATGGAGATTGAAAACAACGGTTTTGGCGATGCCTCAGCCATTGCAGAGATTGTTAATCAGGTCAATATCCAGTATGTGGATGAGCGCGCCCAAGATTACAATGGTCCTAACTCAACTGAGAACCGTTATGTGTTTGTTGGTTTTGACAACAACGGCAATCAAATGTTGGATAATCTGGACGCCATTGGTTCTGATGCCATTGCTACAGGTATCATCTATCGCCCAAGCAAGTTGAGCATTGAGCGCACTCGCGTGATCCCAATGCCTCAGCAAAAAGCACCTACCATAGTGAACGACTTAGGTGAGGTGATCAAAGATCAGAATGAGGAAATTCTAGAGAACGGTCAGAACTATCACCGTGACGCCTTGGTGGTAACCTTTATCGTTAACCAAACAGGCAAGCGTTTGACGCTATCTGTCAATCACCTTAAGTCAAAAGGCTCTACTTGTTGGGAAGAGTGGCAAGGTGTTGAGTTTGGTAATGCTACAACTTGGAACAACCGTGAAGCACCGGATCTAGATTTCCAAGGATCTTGTGCTGAGTTCCGCGTAGCGGGTGCCGTTCACTTAGGCGAAGAGATGGAAGACATTCCTGGGGATAAGATCATCCTTGGTGATTTGAACTCTTACGCTAAAGAAGATCCAGTACTGGTTCTAACTGAGAACCCACGTAACAAAACGATCGTTAGCGCTAGCCACACTTTCCTTGGACCTAAGCCTCAGTTTAACGAAGATGGCTCACCAGTTACCATCACTAAAACTTACGGCTACGTCGATATCGTCGGTGAAAAGTTCAAGGAGAAGGGCGAGACGCCTTGGAGTTACTCTTTCAGTGATGAAATTGGCTCGCTTGATCACATCTTGATCTCTCCTTCGCTAAAAGATCGTGTGATTGATGCTACTGACTGGCATGTTAATGCAGCCGAGACTGGCCTGTATGACTACCAAAACCGCTTTAAAGGTAGTATCGACGGCACTGGCGCGCATAAGTTCTACAAACCAAACATGTATCGCGCGTCGGATCACGATCCAGCATTAATTTCTCTTAGCTATAAGCCTGGTGATGCGGATGCTAACGTGCCTCTGAACCTGCCAAAACTGAGAAAGCTGATCAAGGTTCCTTACCAGATCCCTACAGATATTGCCGCTCAAGCTGGCGATGTGGCGACCATCAGTATGAGTCCTGTGGATGATGAACAGCGTTTAGATTTGACCCAAATGGTACAGCCTAATGTGGTCCTTTCTAATGACGACACTGCTTTGGTGAATTTTGAGGTCTTTGGTGCACCATCTGCTATCTACGACGTGACCGTAAGCCTAATGCGTGATGGCAAACTTGTGGAAGGATCTAAGCAATCTTTCCGTGCCAAGGTATCTAACCGTGACGCCTTGATTGCTGACATTGTAGAAGAAGAAAGCGATAAAACAGGTGGTGACGGTAGTGCTGGTAGCACTGGTTTCATCAGCTTACTATCCCTATTCGGATTAGCTGCTATGCGCCGTCGTCTTCGCAAATAAGCGTTGCTCTCGATAATGAAGCGCCTGCCTTTGGACAGTGCGCTTCCCATCAAGGATTCAAAAGAGATACGATTATGAGAATTAAAATGAATGCAGTTGCTGCGGCCACTGCCATGGTTTTGGGCGGCTTGTCTACAGCAGCCAATGCCGACTTACTGATTACTGAGTACATTGAAGGCAGCAGCAACAACAAAGCGGTTGAGATTTCCAATGTTGGTGATAGTGCCATTAATCTGGATGCCAATGTTTACAAGCTGACTCTGTTTGGCAATGGCGCTGACGCATCAAATCCTGGTAACACCGAGACGCTGACTGGCATGCTAGATCCAGGAAAGAGTCTCGTTTTCCACAACTCTGGTGCCGCTGATGCGTTCAAAGTGGGCAACGCTTCTACCGTCACTTACTTTAATGGTGACGATGCACTGGTATTGACCAAAGACGATGCGGTTATCGATCGCTTCGGTAAGCGTGGTGAAGATCCTGGTTCTGCTTGGACAGATCCAAACGATGCTAATTTCTCCACAGCGAATAAGACACTGCGTCGTAAAGCCAGTGTCACTACTGGTGATACCGTAGCTGAGGCTGATTTCCCTGGTACAGACAATCAGTGGGTCGTGTTCGATACTGACACTGCTGATGGCCTTGGTTGCTCGGGTGAAGGCGCTTGTAGCACTGAAGCGACGCCTGGCGTACTCTTGCTGACCGAATATATTGAAGGTAGCAGCAACAACAAAGCGATTGAGATTTCTAACGTCGGTGGCACTGCCATCGATCTGGATGCCAACGTTTATAAGTTGACCCTGTTTGGTAATGGTGCTGACGCATCAAACCCTGGCAACAGTGAGACACTGACTGGCACTCTGGAGCCTGGAAAGAGTCTTGTTTTTCACAACGCAGGTGCTGCAGATGCCTTTAAAGTAGGCAATGCTTCTACGGTCACTTATTTCAACGGTGATGATGCGCTGGTATTGACCAAAGACGATGTGGTTATCGATCGCTTCGGTAAGCGTGGTGAAGATCCAGGCTCTGCTTGGACCGATCCAAATGATGCCAATTTCTCTACAGCGAACAAGACGCTGCGTCGTAAAGCCAGTGTCACTGCCGGTGACACAGTTGCTGAAGGCGATTTCCCTGGAGCCAACAATCAGTGGGCAGTATTTGATGTCGATACCTCTGACGGCCTTGGTTGTGCTGGTGAGGGAGCCTGCGACGGTTCGGTTACGCCTCCAGAACCAGAGCCAGAAACTGGTCCTTGCACGGGTTGCGAGACGCTGACTCCGGTTGCCGATCCTACTAAGTTCAATAGTGAGATCTATTACTCAGATATTCTGAGTGGTGATTTTGCCAATGCCGAAGAACTTAAGAATGCCCTGTCTGTTGTCATTGCGAAAGATCATAAGCAACTGACCTATAAGCAGGTTTGGAGCGCTCTGAGCTATGCAGACCAAGATCCAGATAACGATAAAAATGTTATCGAAATCTACACAGGTGCTTCTATTTCCAAGTATGACAACCAGACGGGTGGTAGCGGTGTAGGTAAGTGGAACCGTGAACACGTTTGGGCCAAGAGCCATGGCTTCCCAAGTGAGTCTCAGTGGGGCTATACCGATGCTCACCACCTGCGTCCTTCAGATCCAGGTATCAACACTGCACGAAGCAATAATGACTTTGGTCTGTGTAAGGACACTGGTGAAGAGGTTCTATTCAACGGTGTTGGTACTGGTAACTATCTGGACAAAGCCACGGATTGCTGGGAGCCTCGTGATGAGGTGAAAGGCGACGTTGCCCGTATGATCATGTATATGGATACGCGCTATCAAGGTACCGATACAGCTACAACTAATATGCCTGATCTCGTCGCGGTCGATCGTCTAACGACGACCGAGGAGGATGACGCTCCGCTTATTGGTACGCTTTGTACTCTGTATGCGTGGAGTCAGTTAGATGCTGTTGATACCTACGAGCAGAACCGTAACAACCAGGTATACAAATACCAGGGTAACCGTAACCCCTTCATTGACCGCCCTGAGTTAGTGCAAGAAGTGTATGGTGCTGCCTGTGGTGATGATCCAAGCCCTAGTTTGGTAGTCGAAGGTGATATTGTTACTCCTGAAAGTGTTACTGAAGGGGCTGCATATACCATCGATGCCTCTGCAATCAAAGCTGGTGAAGGTGTTGCGCTTACTTACAAGTGGGAACAGATTGTTGGTGAAGAGAAGACTGTTGTTGGCAATGAGGCGATCTTGTCTCTGACCGCACCAATGGTTGCAGTCGATGACACTTTGAACTTCTCCTTGACCATCAGTGACGGTACGTTGGAAACAACTAAAGCGGTTAGCCTAAGCGTGATCAACGTGCCGTTGACACTGAATGTAGAGTTTGCTGGTACAACTAAAGTGACTGAAGGTGAAAAGGCTTCAATTACTGCAGCGGTTGCCGATGCACCAGAAGGGGCTAGCTACAGCTGGAAACAGGTATCTGGTACTACGGCAGTGTTTAGCGCTACAGGTCTGACACTTGATGTGACTGCACCTAGTGTCAATATTGACCAAGTACTTGTGTTCGAACTCACGGCAACAGTTGGCGAAGAAAGCTTCGCTAAGTCTGTTAGCATTGAGGTGACAAACACCGAAGAGCCTGGTTGGGTTAAGCCAGATGGGGCGGGTAGTTTAGGTGGTTTTATGACTCTACTTCTACCGCTAGTCTGGTTGCGTCGCCGCCAAGGCTAATCATCAGTTAAGCCTGAAAAAGCAGCACCGGGATCGCTCTGGGTGCTGCTTTTTTTAACGCTACAGACGTTGTCTATAGCTTGCTTTGCGCGGGTTGTTGTCAATATCGATACAAAGTCCTTAGGGCAAGTGACAACGCTTATCTGAATATTATTGAAGGTATTATTATGAATACTTCACTCCGTCCTTCTCGCCTATTTCTTACTGGCTCAGCTATTGCTCTAACATTAGTATTGAGCGGCTGTGGTAAGGAAAAGGTGAAAGAGGCGCCTAAGACGACAGCATCCATTGCCTGTCAAGCCGCTGGTGATGACTGTAAGCGCTTCACCGTGCTGCATACCAATGATCACCACGGCCGCTTTTGGCAGGGCTCAAGAGGTGAGTATGGTATGGCTGCACGAAAAACCATACTGGACCAGATCCGTAAAGAGGTCGCCGAACAAGGTGGGGAGACTTTACTGCTCTCTGGTGGCGATATCAACACGGGGGTTCCTGAGTCTGATCTTCAAGATGCCGAGCCAGATTTTATCGGTATGAACCACCTTGGCTATGACGCCATGGCCGTAGGTAACCATGAGTTTGATAATCCATCGACGGTGATGGATAAGCAGAGAGGCTGGTCAAAGTTTCCTTGGTTATCGGCCAACATCTATCGCCAAGTTGATGGTGAATGGCAACGCTACTTTGAACCCTATAAACTATTCGAGGTTCAAGGATTGAAGCTAGCGGTGGTCGGCCTGACTACCGAACATACTGCGGTGATCGGCAATCCAGAGTACGTTGAAGCGCTAAAGTTCACACCCGCTCAAGTTGAGGCTAAAGCGGTTTTGGCTGAGCTTGAAGAGAAGTATCAGCCGGACCTTGTTTTTGGCCTTACCCATATGGGTCACTATGAAAACGGGGTACATGGCAGCAACGCGCCCGGTGATGTTGCTCTGGCTCGTAGCCTAAAGCCTGGCCAGATCCAAGCAATTATTGGCGGTCATTCGCAATTACCTGTGTGTATGGAAGGGGATACTGGTAAGTACGTAAAAGATTATGGTCGAGATGAACCTTGTAAGCCTGATCGTCAAAATGGCACTTGGATCATGCAAGCCTACGAATGGGGCAAGTATGTTGGTCGCGCCGATTTTGAATACTATGGTGGTGAGTTACACTTGGCAAACTACCAGTTGGTGCCGGTGAATACCGAAACCAAGTTTGGTTCCTATTATCCGCCTGAAATGATGACGCCTAAGGATAAAGAAACCCTTGAACTGCTCCGTCCTTATCAGCGTAATGGTCAGCTGAAGTTGAGAGAGCAGATCGGTGTTGCAAAAGCGGATTTCATTGGTAAGCGTAAGGTTGTTCGTAACCAGGCTACACCTCTGGGGATGATGATCGCCCATGCTCAGACTCAGCTTCCTGTGCCTGCAGATTTCGGCATCATGAACTCTGGAGGTATTCGTGCCACCATAAAGAAAGGGCCTATTCGCTATCGTGATGTGCTTAAGGTGCAGCCTTTTTCTAACAGCGTGACTGTGACTGAAATGGATGGGGCAGAACTGAAGAAGTATCTGTCTAAGGTGGCGCTTAAGACTCGAGGTTCTGGCGGCTTTGCCCACTTCAGTGGCATCAAGATGACCGTTGATTGTAAAGCTAAAGATGTCGATATTAGAACGGTTGGCGGTAAGCCTTTTAACCTAGAGGATAACTATCGATTTACTCTCCCTAGCTACAACGCTGCGGGCGGTAATAAATATCCCAAGTTGAAGGAAAAGGCGAGAGATACAGGTTTTATTGACGCAGATATGCTTTATCAATTCATTAAAAAGCATGGCACGCTTGACCCTGTAGATTATGACAGAGCGAAAGATGTTCGCTATATCAACTCCAGAAGTTCTGATGGCTGCGGCGGTTAATCTTATTGTTTAATAAGGTTAGTCTGGTACTGCCTTAGAGCTCGAAACTGCGCCCAACCTTTGGGGTGGGCGCTTTTCTTGGTATGCACCAGGCAAACGGCACTTTTCACTCTCGAATTGCAATCGACTAACCCGTAAGGCAATTGCTTCTACCCGTTTATATTTCCGGTCTGACGCAGTAGACTAACGCTCCCTCTTTAAAGACAAAATGGAATAACGCATGAGCATTTGGTTTAGACCTGTGACACTGGAAGACTGCGCCAAGATGGATGCAGGCATGCATGGTAAAGGTACATTGATGCAAACCATGGGGATTACAATATCTGAAATTGGCGAGGATTATATGAAGGCTACTATGCCAGCCTCTCCAGCGATCCATAATCCACTTGGCATTGTTCATGGTGGTGCTAACGTCGCATTGGCCGAGACCGTTGCCAGTTACGCCGCTAATTTTGTTGTCGATTTCGAGAAATTTTATTGCGTCGGGCAAGAGATTAATGCCAATCACCTGAAGGCATCACGTAATGGGGTGCTCACTGCGACGGCAAAACCCGTTCATCTGGGGAAACGCAGTTCTGTGTGGGAAATTCTGATCCATAATAGCGCGGGCGAACTATGTTGTATCTCCCGTATGACGGCTGCCGTAGTGCAGCGTTAATTGTTAGCGATATAGCGCGTATTTATTGTGCTAAATAAACGCTTGTTATCTTGGCCATTACTGTCGTTTATAGCAGTTAGTGTCCATAATAAAAAATAGAGTTTGTTAATTGAAGGGGTATCTATGGATAGCGCGACAATTTGGGAATGGGTAGGTTATCTAGCCTCAGTGGTTGTGGCTGTGTCATTGATGATGTCAAATATCAAGAAGCTACGCTGGTGGAACTTAATAGGTGCGTTGCTTTTCGTCGCCTACGGTGTTGCTATTGGGGCGATTCCGGTTGCATTAGTTAACTTCTTTATAGTGTTAATCGATGCCTACTATTTAGTAAAGCTATATCGTGAGCCAGAGCTACCAGCTTCTGACGGTTAGTCGTTGCGGGCAGTACCGAACAACTTATGATCAATCGATTGCATAATGTTATATCGATTGGTAAAAGGAGCAGGTGAGCTTTTCCTGTAACCACTCTATTGACTATCAGCCCGCATTCGTTGGGCTGTTTTATTTTAAAAATCTCTTTATCGCTCAAGCACTTCAGTATTTTAAGCTTTCCATCACTCCTACATTTAAGTCATCATCACTCACTCTTAATCTGTTAAATCTATAACTCTGATTCATTTTAATCGTTTTTATTGTTTTCCTGTTCGCTCTATTATTGCGTTATTGAAGTCGCATTGACGGAAGGCGTCGGTTAGGAGCTCACACTATGGCAACCATCTATGACGTGATTGAAGATTGGATTAACAGCAAGCATTAGTTGAATAAACCTATTTAGCGCAGACAAATTTGAACTTTGGAGATAAACATAATGACTCAGACGAACAATACTTTAACCAGCCAAAGCGGCGCCCCTATTGCCGATGATCAAAACTCACTCTCGGTTGGCGAGCGTGGTCCACTGCTACTTCAAGATTGGCACTTAATTGAGAAGCTAGCGCATTTTAACCGTGAGCGTATTCCTGAGCGTATCGTTCATGCCAAAGGTACTGGTGTATATGGCACCTTCACCTTAACTAAAGATCTAAGTGATTTCACCATAGCGGATCACTTTAATGGCGTTGGTAAACAAACAGAGACCTTCATTCGTTTCTCCACCGTAGGCGGTGAGATGGGCTCTGCCGATGCGGAGCGTGATCCGCGTGGTTTCGGACTGCGTTTTTACACGGCTCGCGGTAATCACGATATTGTGGGGAATAATACGCCAACCTTCTTTTTGCGTGACGGTATCAAGTTTCCCGATTTTATTCACACTCAAAAGCGTAATCCACAAACCAACTTAAAAGATCCACAGGCAATGTGGGACTTTTGGTCGCTAAACCCTGAAGCCATGCATCAAGTCACCATATTAATGTCAGATCGCGGTATTCCCGCTAACTATCGTCAAATGCATGGATATGGTTCGCATACTTTCTCTTTCTGGAATGCCAAGGGTGAGCGTTTTTGGGTCAAGTTCCACTTTAAATCACAACAAGGCGTGGTCAACTTGACGGGTGAGCAAGCCGATATTTTGAAAGGGATTGACCCGGACTCGTCGCAACGCGACATGGTCGCTGCGATTAATGATGGTAATTTCCCTCGCTGGACGGTCAATGTGCAGATCATGCCAGAAGCTGACGCCAACCATTATCATATCAACCCGTTTGACTTGACTAAGGTTTGGCCGCATAGCGATTACCCGTTAATTGAAGTGGGTGAGCTGGAGCTTAATCGTCTGCCGCAAAACTATTTTGCCGAAGTGGAGCAAGTGGCGCTAGCGCCGAGTAACTTAGTGCCAGGTGTGGGCGCATCACCAGATAAGATGCTGCAAGCGCGATTATTTGCCTATGCCGATGCCCAGCGTTATCGTATTGGTGCTAACTATAACCAGTTACCTGTTAACTGCCCGCATGCTACGCAAGCTAACCACCATCAACGTGGCGGTGCAATGGCTGGTACTCTGTGTCCATTTAGTGGCAGTCAGACTGGCGCCGACGCTAGCGCAAACTACGGTCCAAATAGTACGGCTGCAGCGTTAGTGGAACCGACTCAGTTTGCTGAGCCACCACTACGAATTGAGGGCGAAGCGGCGCGTTACAGCCGTTATGATCAAGACGATTTTACTCAAGCGGGAAATCTATACCGGATATTCTCAGAAGAGGAGAAAGTACGTCTGGTGGCCACTATATCTGGGTCATTGAGCCAAGCGACGCTAGATGTTCAGCAACGCATGGTGACACACTTTACCAACGCCGACAGTGATTATGGTCAGCGAGTTAAACAAGCTCTCGGGTTATAAGCGACAAGTGAATGAAAACCAATGGCTAAGCCATTGGTTTTTTGCTTGGTATTCTTCTCGCTTCAGGCCTTTAGCTCGTAACTCCCAGCTCCTAGACCAATAGCGTCGCCACCCCTAATAGCGCAAACAAGACGGCACAACCGCGATGGATCCACTTCATTGGCAATTTATCGGCGCTGAAGTGTCCAGCGATCACCACTGGTACGTTGGCGATCATCATGCCTAAGGTGGTGCCTATGACGACTAAACCGAGAGCATCATATTTGGCCGACAGTACTACTGTAGCTATTTGGGTTTTATCGCCCATTTCAGCCAGAAAGAACAGAATAAAGGTGGCGATTAAAGGACCCATCTTATAAAAACGACTCTCTTCACTATCGACCTTATCTGGCACTAATACCCATAAGGCAATGGCAAAAAAGGAGAAGGCGACTGAATAGGTGGCCAGCGCTGGACTTAGCCAATTGATGGCCCATTGCCCAAACCAGGCAGCAGCAAAGTGGTTGGCTAATGTTGATAGCAAGATACCCAAAATAATGGCGGTTTTATTTTTAAAACGGGCGGCAAGAATAAGCGCTAACAGTTGAGTTTTATCGCCGATTTCGGCAATGGCAACGGTGAAAGTTGATGCGAGTAAAGCTTCCATGATGGTTCCTTAGGGGGCAAAAAATCCAAGCACAGTCCGCCGCCCCCCTAATTTGAGCGGTTACTGTGCTTAGGTCTTGCCAGGCAAAAGTGGCGGCGTTTACAGCCCTTCATTTTGCTGTGAGTACCATGGCATATGGCCAAGTGTGTTGATACTCACTCGCGACTCAAATAGAGACTCGTTAGCTACTCCCCTAAAGCAGTGGCGCAATTATACTGATAAGATCGGCTATGGCAAGATCCTAGATTATTAAATCAGTAGTGAAAAGTGTTCGGTAATCAAGCTGTCTGTAGTGCCGTTATTTCTGCATTGTTGCTCGATTGCACAATCTTGGCTTGGATTGCGATAGATGCCTTGTGCACTGCGTTTGCCTCTGTTAATGTGCCAAGCAGTCAAATTTACAGAGTAAGGTAGTGATGAAACAAACCTATCGATATTGTTACCGATTTATGCAGCCTCAAGGGCTTAGCTAGAGTATCGGTACACTATGTTAGCTAAGCTGTTGAGGCCAACCCAACTCGTACTTAGGCAGAGATGCAAAAGTTCGGTTAGGAGGCTAGCACTTAGTTTGTTTTTTTACTAATTCCCGCCTTTGCAGCCGTTCTAAATCTGACCTTCCCAAATAGATAATAATTAAAGACAGGACAATTTTGTGAACTTAAAAATGCTTGGCTCTATTGCCATAGTCGCTGGTACTGCAATTGGTGGCGGAATGTTGGCACTGCCGCTGGCAACCGCTTCATTAGGCACGATTCCCGCGTTACTTCTATTGGTATCCATTTGGGCCATATCCATTTATACCTCTTTGTTAATGTTAGAAATCAACCTGCGTGCAGGCGTTGGTTTAAACGTGCACGCCATTACAGGTAAAACATTAGGTAAAGTAGGCCAGTTACTCCAAGGTGGTTCCTTCTTAAGCCTGTTGTTCGCCTTGACTATGGTGTACCTGATGGGCGGTTCTTCGCTATTAAAATCTCGTTTTGAGCCTCTGGGTATTACCATGGACCATGAGTTCGCGGTGCTGCTTTTTACTGTGGTCTTCGGTGGTTTTATCGCCGTTGGTGTCTCTTGGATCGACAAAGTTTCTCGGGTGCTGTTTACCGCCATGGTTGCGCTCTTTATCGTCGTGGTGTTGTTTTTGCTACCTGAAGTGAGCCCTAGCTATATCTTGCGTGAATCGGCGAGTGAGATCGTATCAAAAGGTGAACTAGGTAACCTGTGGCTAGCGGCAATTCCTGTGGTCTTTACCTCATTCGGTTTCCATGTGTGTATTGCGACGATTGTGCGCTACTTGGATGGTGATGCTATGTCACTGCGTAAGGTGTTGATTATTGGCTCGACGATTCCATTAGTCTGTTACATCCTGTGGCTAATGGTGACCTTAGGTACGGTGGGTGGCGCGACGGTTTATGGGTTTGAAGGCTCATTGCCTAAATTGGTTTCGGCGCTTCAAGGTATCGCTCATTCGGCTATTTTGCAGCAGTGTATTGACCTGTTTGCTAACTTGGCGTTGATCACTTCCTTCCTTGGGGTAACCATGAGTCTGTTTGACTATATTGCTGAGCTGACTCGTGCTAAAGACGATGTTGGTGGCCGTATCATAACTTGGCTAGTGACCTTTGTACCGCCGTTATTGTGCGCGCTTTATTACCCCGATGGTTTTATTCAGGTGCTAGGGTTTGCGGCTATTCCATTAGTGGTGATGATTATTTTCTTGCCGATCGCTATGGCACTTAGTCAGCGTAAACAAGATCTTGGTGGTTACCAAGTGTGTGGTGGAAAGCCAGCGCTAATGGCATCAGCGGCGCTAGGATTAGTTATTATTGCTGCCCAGCTTTGGGTCGCCTTGTAATGACACAGTTGGTTACAACTCTATCCCTGTTTTAGGCAGGGTTGTCGCTGTGTGAGTTGTTAAAAATTGTGATAAAGTCGGGCATTAGCCCGGCTTTTTTTATGTTTGAAATTTAGGGTTTAACAATCATCATGATATCGATGAAATAACGATAACAAAACGGACTTAGCAAAATGAAAAAATTGATAATAACAGCAGCGCTGGTGGCCTCTTTTGCCGCACAAGCTGATGAAGGAATGTGGCAGCCCTATCAGTTACCCGCAATGGCGGATGAGCTAAAAGCAAAAGGATTAGAGATTGATGCTAAATCTATCTCAAAATTAACTGAATTCCCTATGAATGCTGTCATCAGTCTCGGTGGGTGTACCGCATCATTCGTGTCACCTAAAGGGCTGGTTGTGACTAACCATCACTGTGCTTATGGCTCTATTCAATACAACTCAACGCCGGAGAAAAACTTACTGCAAGATGGCTTCTTAGCAAAATCTTATGCTGACGAACTGCCTGCCACACCTGGATCTCGTATCTATGTCACCGAAGCCGTCACCAATGTGACCGACAAGGTTAAAGCGGGACAAGCAGAGAAAGTCGGTAACGATTTCTACCAAGGCATTGAAGCCAAAGAGAAAGCGCTGGTTGCAGAGTGTGAAGCGGAAGATGGCTATCGCTGTCAGGTATATAGCTTTCATGGCGGCTTAGAATACTACTTGGTTAAACAGCTTGAGATCCGCGATGTGCGCTTGGTGTATAATCCAGCGGCGAGCGTGGGTAAATATGGCGGCGATATCGACAACTGGATGTGGCCACGTCACACCGGTGACTTCTCTTTCTATCGTGGTTATGTGGCGAAAAATGGCAAGCCTGCCGACTTTAGCCAAGACAACGTGCCTTACGAGCCAAAGAGCTTCCTTAAAGTCTCGGCCAAAGGCGTGAGTGACGGTGATTTCGTGATGGTGGCTGGCTATCCTGGTCGCACTAACCGTTACCGCACCGCCAATGAAGTCGAAAACCAGTTCGAGTGGGCTTACCCAGAAGGTAAGATGCTGCGCGAACGCTTTATTGAGATCATTAAAGAAACCGCCCCAGAAGGCAGCGACGAGCGTATCAAGTATGAGAGCCTGATTGCTGGCTTGGCTAACTATGCCAAAAACTTCACCTCGATGATCGAGTTCTATGGCAAGTCGACCATGCTTGATGACCGTAAAGGGCGTGAAGCAGAGCTAACGGCTTGGATCAACAAAGACAGCGCGCGTCAGGCTAAATACGGCAAGACCATGGCTGAGCTCGATAAGCTGATCAAAGAGAGCCAAGATCACCAAGCGCGCGACATTATCTTAGGCTATCTGGGTTACACCACCATGTTGCCTACAGCACGAAATCTATATCGTTTAGCCAATGAAAAGCAGCTTGATGATATGGCGCGTGAGCCAGGTTATCAAGAGCGTGATATGACGCGCTTTAAGTCTGGTATGGAGCGTATCGATAGACGTTATGCGCCAAGTGTTGATAAAGCGGTTGTGCTCGATCTACTAACGCGTTACGCCGCATTGCCAGCCGATGAGCGTATCCCTGCACTCGATAAAGCATTTGGTCTGGGTAAGAAGTTCGATGCCGCTAAGCTGAGCAAAACCTTAGACAAGATGTATGCTAAAACCAAACTTGGTAATAAAGAAACCCGTCTCGCTTGGATGGACAAATCGGTCAGTGACTTTAAAGCCTCTAACGATCCGTTCATTAAGTTTGCGGTAGCCATGTACGACACAGATATGGCCCAAGAGAAGCAAGAGAAAGAGTTAGCCGGTAAGTTAATGAAGGTGCGTCCTCAGTATATGGATGCCATCATCGCTTACAACAAAGAGCTAGGTAAGCCTGTTTATGCCGATGCTAACTCAAGCCTGCGTGTGACTGTGGGTCATGTGAAAGGTTACTCACCACAAGATGGCTTGCAGGCTGTGCCATTTACCCGCCTTGAGGGGATTTTGGCTAAAGATACTGGCGCAGATCCATTCGATGCACCTAAGAAGCAGCTTGAGTTAATTAAGCAGAAGCAGTACGGCGATTTCTACGTGAAATCAATTGACTCTGTGCCTGTTAACTTCCTATCGACCTTAGATACAACGGGCGGTAACTCTGGTTCGCCAACACTAAACGGCCGCGCCGAGCTAGTCGGTCTACTGTTCGACGGTGTGTATGAGAGCATCATTGGTGATTGGGGTTACGATACCGACACCAACCGCTCTATTCAGGTCGACAGCCGTTACATGCTATGGGTGATGAAGTATCTGGATCATGCCGATAACCTGTTGGCAGAAATGGAGATTGTTCATTAATTTTAGCGATTAGTGAGGGCGCTTTAGTTACTTTATGGAGTAACAGGCGCCAGTTATTGAAAGGGCTTAGATGAAAATCTAAGCCCTTTTTTGCGTTAAAGGGTGACCTTCTTTGTGATTAATTGAAATTCATTACCCTTGTTTTAGCGGTAGCCGTTACTGTTATTAATTGCCTGCGGCAGGCCATATGTGCAGATACGCTAGTGAGACGCCGCAAGTACATCCCTGTAGACTCTGCGGTGACTTCCCTGTCACGGAAGCTTACCAGCGTATCTACACCCGACTTTTCATCTCTTCGATTTAGCTGTATTGGAGCATTAGGTAAGTTAAAATCAAATCACTTTTGGACAAAAGTGGATTTACCTTCGAATGAAGGTGTTGGCATTTTTGGCTTATAACATTTGGCTGAATTGGTTTTTGGTATGGCTGATGGTAGCGTTAACCTTCATTGTTTTGAATCGCTTGCAGCAGGCCTCATGTGCAAACACATTTGTGACGCGCTACGAGCACTTCCATGTGAGCTCTACCTCGGCGTCCATGCCTCGGAAGGTCACAACTGTGTTCACACCGAGTTTTCTATCTCTTCGATTTGACCTTACTGGTACCTCTTGGGCAATCACAAGTTAACTCATTTCTGGACATTTCTGCGTTAGGACTTTTGCTCTACTATGTGAGTTTAAGAGTAATATTTCTATGGCATTTTGAATATCAATTTCTTTGGCAGAGTCACAGAAATACAAAGTGTATCTGCCTGATTTTTCATCTTCGACAAGATATTCATAATCGATATCAAAATGTTCAGCCAAGACATCCTCGATGTAATCTCGATGTTCCAATCATCTAGGTCTAAAACCAAGCCTTGCTCAGGATCAATTTTTAGCTCTAATTTTCGCCTTAGATTACTCATGCTTGATTGATTCTTAACGCCGTTTTAAGCGGCGAGCAAGCTGCTACGAGTCCGACTTGATAACCCTTGTTATGTGGCGAATTAACCGCACTCTAGTTTGAAAACATTCACAGGCCATATAAATGTAAATAAAAGTGCCTTGAAAAAATTTTCAGTACCACAGAGCAATGATGTATTTTCTACTGATAATTTTAATTTAGGACTTCGGCACCAATCAATTTTTACGAAAATTTCGCTACCCTCAGAATATTCAAACTCTAATTCGGTTCCTCTTTTTAAATGTCCAATTACTTTGCCGTCCAATACGACTTTCATTTTCCGAAAAATACCGTATGAATGAGAAGAACTTCTCCTGATCTTAATCTTCATGAGTTAGGCCTCCTAGCCACATGATGCCCAAATAATGGGCAAAAAATAGTTGGTTAAAATAGCGATGCAGGAGCAAAATCAACTGTTTTTTGTCCTGTTAATTTGCTTGTTGAACGAAGCCGCTACGCGGCAGAAGAGATAACAAGCCTCTTTGCTTTTCCATCCTAAATACTTTCTAGAGGCGTTCCATTTGGAGCGCTAACCTAGGAGTATTGTCATGAACACATCCGAACAACAACGCTTTGATTTTCTTTATGAACAACATCTTACCAACTTAACCCTACAAGGCAAGCGACCCGCAACCATCGGCGCTTATAGTCGTGCAGTCAGGCGTATTGCGAACTACTTTGATTGTTGCCCCGATAACCTATCTACTGATGATTTGAAGCGCTACTTTGCCGATTTAATCGCATCACACTCATGGAGCACTATTAAACTTGACCGTAACGGCCTGCAGTTTTTTTACCGTCATGTTCTCAATCAGGAGTGGCAGTGGCTCAACATCGTCAAGCCGCCACCGGTAAAACGTTTGCCCGATATTCTAACCCCTGCTGAAGTCGCTATCGTCATTAGCCTCACTCATCAACTGCGTTATCAGGTGTTCTTTTTGGTGCTCTACAGCATGGGGCTTAGGCTTGGCGAAGGTATTTCACTGCAGGTGGGGGATATCGATTCACAGTTAATGCAGGTGCATATTCGTAACGCTAAAGGCGGTAAAGATAGGTTGGTTCCGTTGCCTAAACGTACTTTACTAGCACTGCGTTATTACTGGAAAACCCATCGCCATCCCCGCTACCTGTTTCCCGGTAAAGATAACAAGTCTGACTCATTGATAGACAAAGGTGGGATCCAAAAAGCGCTAAAACGCGTCATTGCTGAGTGCAACATTCATAAATCCATCAGCCCGCATAATCTACGCCATAGTTATGCTACACACCTGCTAGAACAAGGGCTAGATCTGCGCTCTGTTCAAAGCCTGCTCGGCCATAACAGCCTTAATACCACTGCTCGATATACACGACTTCCCCAGATCACTCGCAAGAACACCGTCGAGGCAATTAACTTGCTGACAGAGGGGTTAGCGCTGAAGTGGGAGTGTGGCGTATGAAGTTCATCGATATTTTACGTGACCATCTAGATGCGTTTAATCAGGCATACGAGCAACAGATAACAACCGCGATGCGACAAGCCATTTATTCGATGCTCAGCTGTCGCACCAATACTGAACGCACGAGTCATTGGGCCTGTCAGAGTTGTACTCATACCACTGATTATCCACTCTCATGTGGTCACCGGAGCTGCCCTCTATGCCAGCACAACACCACGACAGATTGGCTCAACAAGCAGCAAGCTAAACTACTGCCCGTTGAGTATTACATGGTGACTTTTACCCTACCTTTTGAGCTTCGAGTCATTGCAAAACATCAACCTGAGTTGAGCTATCAAGCTATGTTTTCTGTAGCTGCCAGCGTGCTAAAAGCATTCGCAAAAAACTCAAAGCAACTCGGTGGAGAGGTTGGCTTTACTGGCGTACTGCATACCCACAACAGGCGTAGAGACTACCATCCGCATATTCACTTCATCATTCCCGCAGGTAGCTTCAACAAAGCCAAAAATCAGTGGTTGAAAAGCAGAGGTAAATATCTGTTCAACGCTTTTAATCTCGCCACTGTGTGGAAAGCAAGATTGCTTAAACAACTGACCGAAAAACTCAACATCATGTTACCAGAACACCTGCCTAAGAAGTGGGTAGTCGATTGCCTGCATGTGGGCAAAGGCTTACCAGCTCTAAAGTACCTGTCCCGATACCTCTATCGCGGTGTATTACCCGATAAGGATATTATCAGCGACATAGATGGCCAAGTCAGCTTTAAGTATCAAGACAGCCAGAGTAAAACGACAAAAATACGTACCTTAGCTACGGTGAAGTTCTTATGGTTAGTGCTGCAACACGTATTACCCAAAGGGCTACGACGAGTCAGAGATTATGGCTTGTTGCAAGGTAGCAGTCGAAAGATCCGTCAGCAGATCCAGCTAATGCTTGCGGTTGCTGGTGCGCTGCCTCAAGTAGTAGGAAGTCTGGAAGTGCCAGAGCTAAAGCGTACTGTGGTGAACCGCACTTGTCCTTGCTGCCGTCAGCCGATGCGCTTCATGGGCATTCATCTCAACAGACGACCGACGAGTTCAATGTTCACAGCCTAGCGCAGGAAGAATAAGGATAACGGTAACACTGAGTTAAAAGAAGGGGAGTAAATACAACACACTGATATAGCGGGACTTGTCTAATTGGCTGCTTTGCTAAGGGCTAGATATGTTCTGGTGAAAACAAACTACTGACCAATCATTCAAACAGACCGAACTCTCGATCTGTTATTTACAATTAAAGGTATCAATCGGGCTTGTTCAACACTCGGGATAAGGACGCGGCTGCGCGCGGCCTATCCTTATTTGTTAGGTTTTTACTCACCGACATGGATTTTCAGCAAAACTTCACTTCCATCTAAGTTTTTGACAAGCAATGGTAATATTTCACCTGTTTCTTTATCCATTAGTTTTTTAGCTTTAGCCGCTGGACAGCCAGGAATCTTGCAACCATCAAGTTCAATAACTAATTGACCCACTGTAACTCCAGCTTTTTCTGCTGGGGATCCAGAATGAACTTCATTAATTTTAAACTCGGTTATTTCAGGACTAAAGAATCCATCAACAGACACACCTGCGGCAATTCCAATTTTACCTTCTGCGAAAGCTGCAAATGGTAAAAACAAACTAATTAATATAATCTTCCTAATTGAATTCAAAAGCCTTACTCCTTTAAAAACCTAACGCTTTTAGCAGGCGCGCCGCTTTTTGGCGTCGCTTGCCTAAACTTGTTAAGAGCTACTTGGCACATACTCTTGCCAAAGCAACTCGAATTGCTTTTTTGATATTGTTTTCCCCCGAAACTCTTGTTGTGAGTTTATTTCTTCTAAGGGCGGCACAACATCAGTACCTAGCCTCGTATTGAGGCTTTCTGTTGATTCGAAAGCAAAGCCAACTGAGCCATCAGGAAAGAACTCCAATTTTCTTGTTTCGTAATCATCCGCTCCAATTTCTGAGACAAGCCTTGTAGGCTCATCTTTGAAATCATGCTTCCACTCTACGTCTATGTATCTCATAGGCTCTTAACGATTTAGTTCACGAGCCGAAGGTCTCGTGTAACGGCTTGTTCTTTACTTTCGGAGAGAGGAGGTTATCGCTACTCAATCCGTGAGCTCTTATTCCATGCCCTTGGGGCTTAATTTATGCCCCCTGCGGCGTGAGGGAAGCATCGCTGCTTTACTTGAAGTCAATTGCAGGTCTCTTTGAAAGCTTCGCTTTACGAGCCTTAGCAAGTGCCTTCAAGCTATCATAAATGAGGCGTTTCTTCCATCGCGTTTGGCTCTATCTATTCCTTCGGCTAGACTTAAATATCACTTCTTTTTTGCTAAAAATCGTCTACCGCAGGTCAAGAACATTTTATTAGTGCGCATGCGCGTTTACCTCGTTGGACCAGTGAAAACGCGCACAGCTAACTATCTGTATGTAATGAACTTATCAGCATTTTGCTAAATATACCATCTAGAAAAACGCGCATGCGCGTTTTCCAAACCTATTATCTCAAATCGTGAATACATAACTGATTGATAAAAAATAATTATATGAATTAGTACATGTACAAACGCGCAATGGGGCAAAATAACCCAGCCTTTAGATTCGCTACTAGCTCCAAATACCGCCAAATCGAAGAAGCGTTAGAGATAGGTGTAAGCGCAGTTTTGGCCTTCGAAATTATGGCCGAAAATGTTCCAGACATTTTTCGGCATTCCCTACATCCATATAGGTCAGATGAAACTGCAGAGCAGCCAGGGCCAATTTTAGTTGACCACTACAATTCTGGCATTTCCTCCTCCTTGGAGGTCAGAGGGCGCACAGCGTGCCACCGGCGTATCTGCACATACGTCGTTCTTTCACATCCATGCAGATCAGAAGATGCATCCAATTACCTAACAGGGTAAGTTAAACTGAGGAAACGGCTCAAGGAGTAGGTGTCTTGACTCTAGATCTTAAAGAGAGAAAACCGCAACCTTTTACAGGCCCTTGTCAGTTTGGCTGGAATCAAATGACTTTTGCTCTGGGTTGGAAGAACATTTGTTTTTGCCACTACGACTCGTTTTCTGAGAGTTCATTAAAGTAACCCTTAAGTCGATGGCAACCATGTTGGGGAGCAATGGCATCGCTTTCCAACATGGTTAAGAAAAACTCAGCTGGCCCACCCCATTTTTCAGGTAACCGTTTGACAATATTAAGTGATAAAAGGCGTAAGCTGTCAGGTAAGTGAGTCACTCGTTCTGGTTTGTGTAATGAATTAAAAGCCAAAAGTGCTATCTCATTGACAGACAGCACATCAGGTCCGCCAACTGCTAACTCGGTTTCAGTCTTATCTATAGCTTCTAGACAGAAGTTAGCGAGATCCTCGCCGTGAATAGGGTTCAGGCGAACGTTTCCATCTCCAAAAGCATATACTCTACCTGCTTTTGCCATGTTGTAAATCTCTGTTATATCAGAAAAAAATCCGTTTGGACGAATCACGCATGGCACTATATCGTTAGATTTCAACAGTATATTTGCAAAGCGCTCTTTTGCACTCAATAGCCTAACTTGTGGGTACTTTTGTGCATTGAAAGCAGATACATAGATAAACTTTTTTACTCCAGCGCGCTTGGCTTCTTCGAGTAGATTAAGGTTGGCTTGATAATCCACATCCATATAGCTAAGGCCATCTTTTTGCCGAGTGATACCTAAGCATGAAATCACCACATCGACGCCATCGCATACTCCGCGCACTTCATCTGGATTGGTGACTTGCGCCAATAACACTTGAGACTCATCTAAACCTATATCGAGTAGCTTTTCCTTGCTTCTTGCGAATGCGATGAAATCGGCTTTTTTGAACAGTAATTGCTCAATAATATGCTTGCCTAGATAGCCTGTAGAACCCGCAACGAGTATTCGAGGATTTGTTTTCATCGCCAAAAACCTTATTTAGACCAGGTGGTCTTTATAAGTTAATGCATTCGCCATTTAAGGTAAAGGGTTTTATAGTCCGGTTGGTCTAATAAATGTGAGTTGTGATATAGTTTGTAGAACTTAGATAATCGAGATCAATAGATGCCTAAAATTGTCGACCATGACAAAAAAAGACAAGAGATTGCGCTAAAAGCCACCGAAGTGTTCCTTGAATTTGGCTATAAAAATGTTGGAATGAGACAGTTATGTGAACAACTCGGGATGAGCAAAAGCGCCGTTTACCATTACTATAAAAGTAAAAATGAGCTATTCCGAGCTGCGACAGAGGCGAGTGTGAATTTTGATGCAAATGTCTTGTTTGAACGGCCAGCGTTGCCTGACGCTAGCGACGAGCAGCGCATTGAAAATTTTATATTAATATTTAATCAGATAGCGCCTCGATTCTTCCAGGAAATGAAGTTGGTCTTCGATTATATCGATGTTATTGGGCAAGAAAACGTAGCGAGTGATCCATGCATGTTACTCGCCAATCAAAAGTATATGTCTATGTTAGAGCGGTACGTCTCTCTAGAGCACCGAGCTTCATTGTATACCTTGATGTTAGGCTTATTAAGCACACAAACCATGAACGGTAAGCCCCTTAATGAGAGCCACATTGTTGAGCAAGTTAGGAAAGTGCTCGCCTAATGTGACTGCACCATTGCATAAGGGGCAACTGTGCACACCTCGGTTGAAGTAAAAGCGTCAGCCATAAGGAAAGGACGACCTTCATGGCCACTCAGCAGATAAGAATGTTCTCAAACGTAACCGAAGCAAGTGGATGGAGCACTAACAAACTGAGCTACTTAGCAGTTAAGCAGAGGGGAGCTGGATAAAAGGGCAATCAGTTGCATTTGTGGAAAATGGGAGATACTGGAGTGTGAGTTATTGAGCTCAGCGTTATAAAAAAACCACCCTTTAACGCGGGTGGTTTTTATTGTAGATGAAGTGGTTAAATGCTCTTAGCCAGCTTACGGTACTACGAAGTTAAAACGAGCGTGACAACCTTCACAGTAGTTTTGTGATTTTTCGTGAACGTTATGACAGTTGCTACAAGTGGTTTCTGTGTCAAAGTGACGGTTTTTATGTGGGTTAGTTGGCTGCATATTTGCCGTTTTCTTTGCCAGTTTAGTAAGTTATTAGCCAGCCATTGCTAATCAACAACATAACGAGCTAAAAGCGCGATTTCAATACTTAGTCGTATTCTTATCATGAATCCTCCTCGCGAAAGAGAACCTTCTATCGAAATTTGTAGGAAATGATGAAATTTGGTTGAAATAGCTTTCTAATAAGTGCAGATGGTTAACTCAGCAATTTCGTCTAAGGAAAGTCGATGTTTTTGTAACATTTAGAGTGAGTGGTTTTGCATATACTTGCAGCTGCTTGAAAAGTGCCGTCGTCGCTTGTTGAGGTGTTCGCAGTATCGGCTAAATTCCTCCAATGTACCAACAGGGCCGTGGAACAATTGACCAAACTCCGTGACAATTTTGAGCCAATTTGCTGACGGTATATTCAAGCGACTGAGGATGTTTTCTGCACTCGACGAAATAACTCCACGTTTGTCACTACGAATAACTCTGCCTGTCTCATCAACCATGGGCAAGGTGAATACCAACCTTCAGCGGTCAGGCGTGTTGAGATCGACAAACCCGATGGCGGTAAACGCAAATTGGGGAGCCCAAATGTCATTGACCGTGTCATACAGCAAGCGATTGCGCAAATACTCACGCCACTGTTTGACCCATTCTTCTCGACCAACAGCTTTGGTTTTAGGCCGAACAGAAATGCCAAACAAGCGGTACTGCAAGTAAGGGATATCATCAAACAGAAACGCAAATTTGCCGTCGATGTTGATCTGTCTAAGTTCTTTGACCGAGTTAATCATGATCTCTTGATGACTCAACTTAGGAGCAAGGTGCAGGATAAGCGTCTGTTGGCGCTTATTGGTAAATACCTTCGAGCTGGTGTGATGGTCAATGACCAATTTGAAGTAAGCTTTGAAGGCGTGCCTCAAGGCGGTCCACTCTCGCCATTACTATCAAACATTATGTTGGATAGTCTGGATAAAGAGCTGGAAAGCCGAGGGCATAAATTCGCCCGCTACGCGGACGACTTTATCATTTTGGTAAAGTCTATTCGAGCGGGAGAGCGGGTACTCAAGAGCATTACTCAATACCTTGCGACTAAGCTAAAACTGGTTGTTAATGAACAGAAAAGCCAAGTGGTTAAGGTAGGTCAAAGCAAGTTTCTTGGGTTTACATTTAACCGAGGTAAGATCCAGTGGCATGCTAAAACATTGCACATTTTCAAACAAAAGATGAGACGGCTGACGAACCGAAACTGGGGTGTAAGCATGGGTTATCAGCTGTTTAAAGTGCGGCAATACATGCAAGGCTGGATAAACTACTTTGGCATAGCTAACGCTTACCAAGGGTGTGTCAAACTCGATCATTGGATCCGTCGTCGAGTACGTATGTGCTACTGGCGTCAGTGGCGAAAACCACGGACTAAGGTGCAGAACTTACTTAAACGTGGCGTCAGGATCCAATCAGCTGTTGCTTGTGGGATCACAAGTAAAGGGCCGTGGCGAAGCTCGAAAACACCGGGGATACAGCAAGCACTGAGTAATGATTATCTTAAGAAGGCGGGATTATATTCACTGAGAGATGGATGGATCGCAGTTCACTCTCGAAACCAAGAAGCTAACCAGAAAGTTTCGTTAGGCGTTCTAAATGAACCGCCTTCAGCTCTGGCATCCTGCTTCGCCCTACCTCCTAATCCATTTAGTCGTGTGCGGAGCCGCATGCAGGGTGGTGTGGGGGCTGGAGGCTAGATACCTCCGGCTACCCGATTAAGTGTTTTTCACATTACATATTTCTGTCTTTGTTTGCTCTGGAACATTAACCCAAACTGTGGAATTTGACAGCCTTAATGTAATGGCCAATCCAGAAGCTGCAACACTGACAATTTGCTTAAACCAGTCTGTGTTAGTCCATTTTCTTGGTACGGGAGCTTTGAAACCTTTTGCTTCATTATCCCAATAAACTTCAGCTGCCTCTCGATAAATATATTGATACATAGGCTTGCCGCCGCTAGCAAGCACGACAAACATTTCACCATTTTCTAATATTTCAATTTTAGATATTTCTTCGATTTCCATAGTGACACTTAACGCCCGCCTCACCGCGCAAATTTTTGATGGCGGCTTTTGTGCGTCTTTTTGCACAAAAGGTGACAGCGGAAATTTGTCCGGTGGAGCCGTTGGTTATGTGATAGCTTGATCATTACACTACTCCAATGGCTTTAAGGAAAACATAAATAAACAAAGCCACATATTACCCAGCATGATACAACCATAAATTGCATTTCTAGCAAATGAAGGAACATCGCCCGAGTAATAAAGATACCAAATTATTATTAGCTGAAGTACAGCACCAAACAGTGCTAACCAAAAAAAACTTTCTCTCGTTTCTAACCCTGGAATTGTGAATATAACAAACCCCACAGCAAAAACAGTTAGTAAAGAAACTAAACTATAAAAGATAACACTGCTGACTCTACGGAAACGGCTATATGATTTATTGAGTATTTTCTCTCTAAATTTTTGCAATTTATCTCGTTTTCCCATGTAGGATTATATTCACATTTTATTAGTGCGCATGCGCGTTTATCTCGTTGGACCAGTGAAAACGCGCACAGTTAACTATCTGTATGTAATGAACTTATCAGCATTTTGCCGCTTTTCATATAAGTAATCCATCAGGAAAAACGCGCATGCGCGTTTTCCAAACCTATTAACTAAAAATCTATCACCATAGTTAATTGATTTTATGGGATTTTATTTATTGCGAATGGAATTGGTGCGCACTGATTTTGTCTAAAATTTATACCAAAAAATCTAAATTTAAATACGACTGTATACCCATACATTATTAGCCGATTTCTGGTAAGGCCAAACACTAGGTAAATGGATGAGATTTTGTATGGCACAAAAGTAGGAATTTTCGATTGAGATAACGAGTCGAAACACGGAATTGGGGCAAAGCTTCTTAGCTTTTAATTCTCAAGTCACACCAAACACGGTCAAATCGAAGAGATAAAATGACCCAGTGTAAGCGCGGTTTTGGCCTTCGAAATCATGGATGATTTCGCAGAGCCCACATGGATGTGCTGGCGGCGTGCCAAAAGAGTGCTTGCACATTCCTCGCCGGACAGGCGTTCAGTAACAGCGAAGGTACGACCTTCAAGCTCACTTAACCCATTCCCACCCAGCCAAACGCTACATAAGCTAATCCAGAAAATGCCAAACCTTCATTCCAAGGCTACCAAACTTTGGGGCAAAAGCTTCTTAGCTTTTTACTCGCCACTCACACCAAATGAAGCTAAATCGAAGAGAGAAAATAACCTAGTGTAGATGCAGCTGCGGACGTTGATGGCAGGGATGCCATCGTCGAGCCTCCAAGGATGGATTCACAACGATATCCCTATCTAAAAGCCAGTTCGACAATCCCTGTCTCTCGTTCGCAAGCATATGGCTGTTGCCAAGCTCTCCGTGGAGCAGAAGTATCTGCACATACCCTCCCAGAGAAGCGATAGATAACAATAAAGGAATAACCTTCATACAAACTAACCAATGCCAACTCAGCCAGAAGCTAAACCCAAAAATGCAATCGGCCTTCATTCGAAGGCTAGCTAACTTTTGGGGCAAAAGCTTCTTAGATCTTAATTCTCAAGTCACATCAAATACCGTCAAATCGAAGAGAGAAAATCACCTAGTGTAAGCGCGGTTTTGGCCTTCGAAATCATGGCCGAAAATGTTCCCGACATCTTGCGGCATTCCCTACATCCATGTAGGTCTGATGATTTCGTTAAGCGGCCAAGTATGGCTTTATAGCATCCCGAAGCCGCATCTGCACATTCGCTCATCGCAGGTGATAGATTGCCATGACGGTACATCTTCAAAAATACGGCGAAAATGTAATGAAGCCTGCCGCTACTCAAGAAAATACAGATGTTTACCCTATGTTTGATGCTTGATCAAACCTTTGAGCGATGACTCTTCCGCACACGTTAGGGGGCGCATCTCTCCTGCTGGCAGTTCACCAAGCTGTAATGATTCGATAGCGATTCGTTTAAGGTCAATCACCTTATAGCCAAGAGCCTGACTCATGCGTCTTATTTGTCGATTAAGCCCTTGAGTTAGGATGATTTCGAAACAGGTATCGCTAAGTCGCCGAGTTTGGCAAGGTTTAGTCAGCACTGATCTGTAGCTCACGCCTGCGGCCATCTTATTAAGAAAATCATCGTTAAAAGGGCTGTCTAAACAGACCTCATAGGTTTTACTGTGGTGATAATCGGGATGCATTAGCTGCTGGGTTAGATAACCATCATTGGTGAGCAGCAGTAATCCATGAGAATCTTTATCTAAACGCCCCACAGGATAGAGGCGCGGCTGCCTTGGCAGCAAGTGAATCAGACTCGACGGATCATCTGGTAATAACCGACAATCGGTGCCCACCTGCTTGTTGAAGAGCCAATACTCTTTTGCTTCAATTGCGGCAAGGGATTGTCCATCGACACAGACATGTTGGACGGGCTGAATGCCATGAGTTGTCGTTATTAGCGAGATGCTATCGATATGATTGGCAACTCTACCGTCGATAGTGATTCGTGCGTCACGGATAAGACGGGTTGCGGCGCGACGTGAGCTGAGCCCGGTTAGGGCGATATATTGGGCTAAACGCATTGAAAACTCACGCTAATAGCTGGCGGTCAATTGGTTGACTATCGATTTTTGATAGCTCTGCCGTGCCAGCTTTTTAATGGTTAAGGCCAGCATGATACACCAAACCATCACTAGGTTGGTTTGACACCACATGACTAATGATACGGCACAGATCTCTGTCTCTTGATGGGTACATGGCGAAAAGTCCAATATGCTCCAATTGAGCATCAGTGCTAATAATGATGCCGAGATAAACCCTAATAAACTGACGCCAAAGAGCGGCAGTGGACAGATATCTTTATGATTGAGGCGCGAACAAAGGGTCAAAAAGTAAAGTATTAAAGTGGATATCAAAAAAACTGTCGAAAACAGCCTATGTTCAAAGAGGTAGTTGATGGGATAGATCCCAATCAAGATAATAAATGCCCCAACGGTAAACCCTGCAATTGATATATAGTTGCCAAAATGACCGAGGCGCAGCTGCTGAAGACCATACATGGCCAGTAAAATACAGATCCCCGCCAAGATGAGTCCCATATTGAAGATATAGGCTAATGGAGAGTCTATATAGTTACCTAAAAAATCGGGTCGCTGATTAAACACCAAGCTGCCAATTTGCAGGTATTTGGCAATGAGACTGATGCTGAGACCTAAGGCTGAGACTATTGCCCCAGCTAAGGCCGTAAATATCACCATGCGGTGGAAGTCATAATTGATTGGGTAGTAAGCTGCCATAGAGTCGCCAGTTATTCTTGTTATATAAAAAAGGAGCGCAATAATTGCACTCCTTTGATAAACCTGGCGCTTTTGGTCATGATCGCTAGCGAGTTAAATCACTCTGCCAAGATCGTGTTACGTCATACTGCGCCATTGGTGATATCCCTATGGCTACAGTCTAAGCGATAGTAAGCGATTGTGAAACTATATCTTGAAGCTTATGTCTCACAGTCTCTTTATATTAGTGCTTAATGACGTTTACGAAAGCTCACTATTGCTACAGCGACAACAGCTAACACCATGCAGTACCAGGCATGAGCTACGGCTTCTAATGGACTAATGGCAAAGGTTGAGGCGATCAATAGTGCTTGTGCGCCGTAAGGGATCAACCCCTGCACGATACAGGAGAAGATATCCAAAATACTGGCGGCTCGCTTTGGCGTTACATTGTGCTTTTGTGCCAGTTCTTTCGCGATATCCCCAGTGACGACAATTGATACTGTGTTATTGGCAACACAGGTATTGGTCATGGCGACAATGCCCGCCATACCTAGCTCTGAAGCGCGAGTAGAGGCTTCGCCTTTCGCCTTAGAAAAACGAGTGATTAACTTTTCAATCTGTTTACTGACAAAAGCCAATCCACCTTGCTGTTGCATCAATGCGGCTAAACCACCGACTAACATTGAGAGAATAAAGATCTCCTGCATGTTAGAGAAACCACTATAGATATCTTGGCCAAATTGGATCACACCATAGTCCATGGTGAGCAAGCCTGTAACACCCGCGAGTAAAATACCAAGGGTTAACACCACAAATACGTTAAGGCCTGAGACGGCAAGGATTAAGATGGTGAGGTAAGGGATCACCTTGATAAAGTCAATCTCTTGTGCGGCTACATCTGCCTGACCTTGACCCGCTAAGGTGAAGATCACTAAGGTGATGATTGAGGCTGGAATGGCGAAGATAAGGTTTTCTTTGAACTTATCTTTCATCTCACAACCTTGTGTCCGAGTAGACGCAATGGTGGTGTCAGAGATGATCGAAAGGTTATCACCAAAAAGTGCACCAGAAATTACCGCGCCAGCCATAACTGCATGATCAATTTGCGCTTCGTTGGCAACGCCGAGTGCAATAGGTGCCACGGCTGCTATGGTGCCCATTGAGGTGCCCATTGCGGTAGCGATAAAAGCGGCGATAACAAAGAACCCTGGAAGTAATAGATTCGATGGCACCAAGGATAAGCCTAAAGCGACAGTAGCATCGACGCCACCAGTGGCTTTAGCTACAGAAGCAAAGGCCCCTGCGAGTAAGTAGATAAGGCACATGGCAATAATATTGGAGTGGCCAATGCCTGCAATAAAGGTCTCTATGCTTTTATTGAGCTTTTGTTTAGAGATCACCAATGCCAAGATGATCGCCGGTAGGATCGCGATCACGCTGGGTAATTGATAGAAAGCGAAATCGACCCCCTGACTTTGGAAATAAACCCCTGCACCAATAAATAGTGCTAAGAATAGAAATAATGGCAGCAAGGCAATAAAGGAAGCCTGCGTTTTAGTCGCTGATTGATGGGCATGTGTCGAAGTTGTCAATGTGATCTCTCTTTTTCACTTAAACGTCTCATTGATGAGTACGTGTCTTTAAAATCAGATGTGCACCAATGGTTCCCACGCCCTCCTTGCTGGAACATTTCGTTTAAAACGAAATGGGTCATCTCAATAGGTGAGAGGATATGAGATTGAGAGACTTCTGTCAATTTAGACGTCTAGATGTTTTTACTTCCAAATGTTTTGTTGCTGTTAAATTAGTGGTAACCACGCTTTAACAAACCAATTAAGTTATAGCTTAACTTGCCTAGCTTAAATCAATAGTTCAAATGTTTTATTGCAGTAAGACTGCGACTTACAAGGGGGCTCATGATAATCTTGTGTCATATTTTTTAGTGATTAGAGAGAAGTAGAATGAAGTTAGTCGAGGTCGATAAGGTGCTTTATCGCCAGCGTTTAAATCGGGTGATTGCGGTTTTTATCGGCAGCCTAGCGCTGTTATCACTGTTTTTTGGCCAAGTGTTGATTAGCATTTTTGGTAATGTCGAGATACAAAGTGGTGAGTCGACAGGGAATTTACACCTTAACTTTCTCGGTGTTCTCATTGGTTTCGCTCTTTGTGCGGGGGCATTATATCAACAGCGTCATAGAGATTATTTTAAAGAGATCTATTATGTATCGCGTTTAAAGGCGCTACAAAATCGGATCTATCGTAAGTTGAAGGCGATTAAACTCGGGGCAGATAAAGACAGTCATGATGCCTTGATCATCTTAAATTTCTATTTCGCTAGCTTAAAACTGGTTTATCTATTGGATGATAATACGCTGACGTTGAATAACGTTGATACTGAGCTAGAGGCGATCAAGCAGCGTATGACATCCCTTGAACTTTCAATTACCGAACAAGATTTTGATGTTGAATTGCTGAATCGATTTTAGGCTTTATCGTTCCAGCATTAAGTTAGCAGAGTTTAATCTCATTGGTGAGTGATGTTAGCTCAGTGTATGACTGGCGTTAAGCCATTCCCTGTATTCCTCTTCGATGCCCTGTAACAGCGAGATGAATTCAGTTAAATGTGCTCGCATGGCCTTTTCTGCACCAACTTCATCACGAGCGATCACTGCATCAATAATCGATTGATGTAGTCCTGCTGGATGGATTTTGTCGGTATCGGGTTGAAATTTATGAGTAATATTAGCAACTAGCTGAATTAATGATTTGTCGATAGCGGTTAAAAAGCGATTGTTACACATATCTGCGAGTAGATAGTGTACGCGGCTGCGCAGTAATACGATTTCGGGATACTCTAAGGTTTTGCTTTCATTATTATTGGCTTCGATAAGTATCTTTGCCTGCTCATCAGTGCAATGCTTTGCTGCCAAACCTGCGACGACGGGCTCTATGGCCAAACGCGCTTGGCAGATCTCAGTAAAAGACATTTGTCCCAAGAGAAACAGATCTTTACAGTCGTTGCTGAGCCTTTCGAATGTAAGCTCCTTCACGAAGGCTCCGCCAGTCGCGCCCTGTTTGATCTCTACTAATCCACGAGCTTCTAAACCTTTTATCGCTTCACGAACGACTGTTCGACTTACCTCAAAGTTCTCAATCAGCTCTCGCTCAGAGGGAAGTTTATCGCCAGCAACATACTTACCTTCAAAAATGGCACGCTTGAGTTGCTGCGATACTTCTTCAGAAGCTTTAACCTGTTTGATTGGTTTAAAATAATTCAAGGTAAGTTCCATAAAAATAAAAGATCTAAAATTATAACATAGCTATCAATTGGCTGAGTAGCATCCTCGTCATGTTTTGTCATTTCCCACTTTACACAAATTCGTGAGCCACTTTTTAGATCTCGGTTGTTTAAATATACGGTCAAATTTAAATCTATTGCATTTGATGTATGCCCTTTGTTGGTTGGCGTTATTTGTTAAATAGCTTTTAAAAGAAAGTAGCCGTTAACTCAGGTTGTAAAGTTGGAGAACACTTAATCCTAGTCACAACGATTACAAATAACACTATCCCAAGGCTTTGAATATTTTCGTGTCTGTTGTTGAGAAAAAGGGAAATAAGATGATGAAAAAAACATATTTATCGCTTCTGATTGTATCGGCTCTCTCTATACCAGCACTGGCTGATACCGCAATTAATAAGATGTTCAGTCAAGGTAGTATGAAAGGTGAGTTAAGGCTGTATGACTTTACCCGTGACTTTGACGGTGCGACGAATACTAAACACGACACTTCATTGGGGGGCTTGTTTTACTATATTCTGCGTACAACAATAGTGTTGAAAACCTAACTCTATCGGCACTTTATATTACTGATTCTATGAACGGGTTCGATAATAGTTTTGTATCAGTTGCCGAGGCGGTAGCAAGTGAAGTTAAACGCACCACGCGGTGTAGGCGTTAAAGGACTGAGTGGCTATGTTTTCTATGGTCAGTTTGATGTACCTGAAGATCAAGGCTCTGACTTTACTGAAACTGATTTATCAATCAGTTATTCACTCGATAACGTGATGAAAGGTTTAAGTGTTCGTGCGAGACACGCGATTGTTGATTTTGACAATGGTGAAGATTTGAACGATACCCGTTTTTACATCAAATATAAATTTATGATTGGTAATATCTAACTAACCCGAGTTCAGGTTAATTAGTTAAATCTAGTTTTGGCCCGTTCTTTGTGCTCCCTGCAATTAACTTAGATGTTGGGCCTTTTATTTATGTTTTTGCGTTCAGGATGATCGCATTTCATTTTTATATTACTGCGGTTTCCATCATTTTAGCTGTTGGCAGTATCGTTACTTAAGGTGTTGCCGCAGCATTTTTTATCCCACTTCACCCAGTGCAAATACCTCATTAAACGCCGCCATTAGCAGCTCGACTTTAGCTGTCTCTCTCGCCGAATGTTTACTGACCATAGATAGGTTAAATTGATAACTGGCTTCATCGGCGTGGATTATCTTCATCTGTTTTGCTTTAAGTTCTTGCTGTATATAGCTTAGCGGCAGATAACCTAGGTAGCAGCCCGATAGAATTAAGGTTTTACGAGTATCAAACTGATATGCCTTTGCCGAAAGGTTTAGGCGCTTTAATTGCTCTCTGCCATCGGGATCGATATCGACTCCCGGATGAATAGAGTGGGTCTTAGCCAACATTTCGGCACTGATCTCATGATCAGTTAAGTGAAAGTAGGGGTGTTGCGCGCTGCAACAGAGATAAATAGGTTCACTGAAGATGGTGCGATAGTTTAGACCTTCTATCTGTTGATAGCTGGGAAGTAGCCCAACATGGGCTTTATCTTGTAGCAGTGATTTCTCGATATGGTGCAGTGCTTCACCATCTAAGATGAGGTGCAGCTGTGGTTGGCGCCGATGAATATAGGCGATCACTTGCGCCAACTTCTGTTGCATCGTATGGTCGAGTTGGTCGGCGCAGAGTATCACCAATTCGCCGATTAACTCTTCACCTAGGTTATTGACAAACATTGAGAAATTGTTGAGTGAGTCGAATAGCTCGATACAGGCATGGTACACAGCTTGGCCCGCTTCTGTGAGGGCGAAACCGCCCCGTCCTCTGCTACAGAGTTTCAGTTTCATACGGCTTTCAAGATTAGACATATGGACGCTGATCGTGGAGCGGGTTACGCCTAATTCTGTTTCGGCTGCGGCGAAGCCACCGTTTTCTACTACGGTGCGAAAGATACGCAGCAATCGTAGATCGTATTCGGTTACCGTTTTAGGAATTATCGATTGCTTGCTCATAAGTTTTACCGCTATAAAACATTGTGTTGATTTTTTTGTATTTAACCTGAGTTGGTTTTGCTATTCAATAGAGAGATAAGTAAAAGTTAGTGAACCCTTTTGATTTGGAGTAATTATGCAGGGAATTAAAGATAGCCAGTTAATCAAACTCGCCTCATATATCGATGGCAACTGGATCCATAGCGACAAGCGATTCGCGGTGGTGAACCCTGCGAATCAAGAGACGATTGCCCACGTATCCGATGCGGGATGCGCCGAAACAGAGATGGCGATATTAGCGGCGAAGAGGGCGTTACCGGCTTGGTCAAAAAAATCCGCTAATGAACGCGCGGCGTTAATGCGTAAATGGTTCAACCTGATGATGGAGCATCAAGAGGATTTAGGGCGAATACTCACCCTTGAGCAAGGTAAACCGCTGGCTGAAGCAAAGGGGGAAATCGCCTATGGTGCCGCCTTTATCGATTGGTTTGCCGAAGAGGGTAAGCGAGTCTACGGAGATACTATCCCCGCACCATCGAATGACAAACGTATCTTAGTCATTAAACAACCCGTTGGTGTGGTGGCGTCTATTACGCCCTGGAACTTCCCTAACGCCATGATCGCCCGTAAGGCCGCTGCGGCACTGGCGGCAGGCTGTACTTATGTGGCTCGTCCAGCGCCAGCCACGCCCTTGTCTGCGCTGGCTATGGCCGAACTGGCGGAACGCGCTGGCATTCCTGCTGGGGTGTTTAATATCGTTGTCGGTGAAGATGCTGTGGGTATGGGTAAGGTATTGACTCAACATCCTGATGTTGCCAAGTTTACCTTTACTGGTTCAACTGCGGTGGGCAAGATTTTGCTAACACAGTGTGCGACCAGTGTGAAAAAGGTCTCGATGGAGCTAGGTGGCAACGCGCCATTTATCGTATTCGATGATGCCGATATCGACGCCGCAGTGCAGGGCGCTCTGATTTCTAAATACCGTAATGCGGGTCAAACCTGTGTCTGTACTAACCGAATATTTGTTCAAAGTAAGGTTGCTGCGGAATTTACCGAAAAGTTTGCTGCGGCGGTGGCGGGCTTAAATGTGGGTGACGGTTTAAGCGAAGGCGTTACTGTTGGACCAATGATCAATAAAACTGCCGTCGATAATGTGCTCAAACTGGTGGAAGAGACTGTTGCCAGTGGCGCGAAGGTGATGACTGGCGGTCAGCGTAGCGATTTAGGCGAGAGTTTCCTCGCACCTGTGATTGTCACTGGCGTAACCAATGATATGGCTCTGGCGCGTAATGAAATTTTTGGCCCTGTGACACCTATTATCAGTTTCGATGACGAAGCCGAAGCGATCAACATGGCTAACGACACCGAGTATGGCTTAGCCGCTTACTTTTACGCTCGTGATATCGGTCGTATCTTCCGCGTCGCAGAGGGGCTGGAATATGGCATGGTGGGAGTTAACGAAGGGATCATCTCTAATGCCGCCGCGCCTTTTGGTGGGGTGAAACAGTCGGGTAATGGTCGTGAAGGTTCTAAATATGGTCTAGATGATTACTTAGAAATTAAGTACTTGTGTCTTGGCGGATTGGATAAGTAAGTTTAGGTTGAGTAAAGGACAAACAGATGAACAACGCAGAATTACAGGCTCGTAAAGTTAAGGCTATTGCAAGAGGCCAAGGCAACGCTTACCCAGTTTATGTCGAACGTGCTAAAAATGCCGAAATTTGGGATGTGGAAGGCAATCGTTTTATCGATTTCGGTACGG
Source organism: Shewanella mesophila (assembly GCF_019457515.1). Classification (NCBI taxonomy): domain Bacteria; kingdom Pseudomonadati; phylum Pseudomonadota; class Gammaproteobacteria; order Alteromonadales; family Shewanellaceae; genus Shewanella; species Shewanella mesophila. The sequence goes on along the minus strand of NZ_CP080421.1, from coordinate 3,622,737 downwards.
GTATTGCGGTGTGCAATACTGGTCATAGTCATCCAAAAATTGTCGAGGCGGTTAAGGCTCAGCTCGATAACTTTAGCCATACTTGCGTGATGGTGAATCCCTATGAATCGGCAGTCGAGCTTGCAGAGAAGCTGACTGAGATCGCCCCAGGTGACAGTGATAAGAAAGCGATTTTTGTAACAACGGGTGCAGAGGCCGTTGAAAACTGCGTCAAAATAGCGCGCGCTTATACTGGCCGTCGAGGCGTTATCGCTTTTAATGGCGGCTTCCATGGGAGAACCAATTTGACCATGGCGCTGACGGGAAAAATTAGCCCTTACAAGCATCAGTTCGGCCCATTTGCGGGGGATATCTTCCACGCGCCTTATCCAATGGCGTTGCATGACGTCAGTGTAAAAGATTCGCTCAAGGCGATTGAAAACCTATTTAAGGTAGATATTGCACCTTGTGATGTCGCTGCCATTATTGTCGAACCCGTTCAGGGGGAAGGTGGATTCTACGCCGCGCCAGCAGAGTTTTTACAGGCGCTACGCAAGCTATGCGATCAGCATGGGATCGTGTTAATTGCCGATGAGATCCAAAGTGGTTTTGGCCGCACAGGTAAGATGTTTAGTTTTGAGCACGCAGATGTCGAACCGGATCTGATCACCATGGCGAAGGGGATCGCCGGTGGATTCCCGCTAGCGGCTGTGGTGGGTAAGAGCGACATTATGGATGCGCCACTGTCTGGTGGTCTAGGTGGTACCTATGGCGGATCGCCCGTGGGCTGTGTCGCGGCGCTAGCGGTACTGGAGGTGATGGCCGAGGAAAACTTAGTAGAACGCGCGGTGCAAATTGGTGCGACTTTCAATGAGCATCTGACTGGGTTGCAGCAGCAATATCCTCATCTTATTGGTGAGGTGCGTAATCAAGGCGCGATGATCGCGATGGAGTTGATTGTCGATGGCGATAAAGAGCAGCCTAATACCGCGCTGACTCAGGCTATTATTGCCAGTGCCGCCAAACATGGATTGGTTTTACTCGCCTGTGGTTTTTACGGCAACGTGATCCGCTTCCTGCCAGCTTTGACCATTAGTGATGCAACCGTTCATGAAGGTTTAGAAAAGTTTAACCAGCTATTTGCCTCTGTCGCAAAATAACGCGTTAAGCGTTAACTCATATTAATTGGTGTAGATTAAGGGCTTGGTCGCTTTGGTGACTGAGTCCTTTTTATTTTCAGCGTTCATACCTGCAGCTTTAGAAGATGTTCTTTCTACTGATTGATATTAGATAAAGTTTAGTTAATCCAAAGTCAAAGTCTTGAATAACCTCGGCGAAGCGCGTAAAACTGCGTGTCAGCAGATATTTTTTATGTCGATCATTTGGTCATCGATTTGGGAGCAAAAGCGTTTGGATCATTTAGTTTGGAATATGGACCCAGTTCTGGTCTCGTTTATGGGGCTGACTGTACATTGGTATGGAGTGCTGTTTGCCTCTGCGATAGCCGCAGGTTTTCAGGTGATGAAACATATCTATACCAAAGAGGGTTTAGATGTTGAATCGTTAGATAACCTGCTGATCTATTGTGTTATTGGTATTATTGTCGGGGCGCGTCTCGCTCATGTATTGTTTTACGATCCAAGTTACTACTTCTCTCATCCAGTGAAAATTCTGGCTATTTGGGAGGGCGGCCTTGCCAGTCATGGTGGTGGTTTAGGGGCGATTTTGGCACTGTATTATTATAAGCGTAAGGTTAAACTGCCGTTTTTATTCCTGCTCGATCGTCTTGCTATTGCGACTGCCATTTTTGGCTTCTTTGTTCGTATGGCTAATTTTGCCAATTCTGAAATTTTGGGCGTTCCTAGTGATAAGCCTTGGGCGATTATCTTCGAGCGTGTCGATATGCTGCCTCGACACCCAGCCCAGCTCTATGAAGCGATCGCTTATCTTACGATTTTCATTACCCTATGGATTATCTACAAATCAACTCAGATGAAACAAAAGCAAGGGGCTATATTTGGCCTGTTTTTGGTGCTGGTATTCAGTGCTCGCTTTGCCATTGAGTTCGTTAAGGTTAAACAGGCTGCCTATGCTCAAGATTGGACTATGAGCGCAGGCCAGATGTTAAGCGTGCCATTTTTAGTGGTGGGCGTGATTTTATTGTTACTGCCTTATCTGAGAAAGCCTAGTGTTTAAGCACATGGCGTACAAAGAAGCTCAATTTTAGATTGAGCTTCTTTGTACGTGCTTTTAATCAGTAATGTTAAATTAAAGTCGGTTAATCAGGGCGTCATATTCATCAATATCTATAAGGTTCTGCTAGAATTACCCCGCCATATCAACCGGTGAGTCCTAAATATCACTCATTTTCACAAGCAATATTCATTAATATGATTGATTCCAAATTCAGGTTAATCACCTATTTGTTCGAATAGGTACAAGACTATCAAGGAGCACTATGTCATACGAAGTTATCTTGCTTGGTGTCGCCGCACTGATCGCGGTGGGTATTTTATTGCACCATCCTTCAAAAACCTTGGGCATTCCTAGCTTGTTGATCTTCATGGGCGTAGGCCTGAGTTTAGGCAATGGCGAGTTTTCATTTGTCTATGATAATTTGCTTGTCACTTCTACTGTTGGGGCTGTTGCACTAAACATTATTGTGTTTGTCGGGGGGATAAATACCTCTACGGATAGCATTAAGTTGGCTTATAAAGAGGGAGGGGTGTTAGCCACCTTTGGGGTGTTTTTTACCACTGTTATCTTAGGTGGATTACTGTATCCGTTAACCGATTGGAGTTTGGTGATTTGCCTGTTGTTTGCCGCTATCGTATCGTCAACTGACGCCGCCGCGGTGTTTTCGATTCTTGAGTCTAAAAAGCTCAAGCTAAAAGAGAAGACAGATACCGTGCTGGAATTTGAATCGGCAACCAATGATCCTGTCGCTCTCGTTATGGTGATGATCTTAACGGGGATTGCGTTGGCCCCAGGCAAAGCGATTTCAGCATGGGAGATTGGCCAGATGCTGGCGCTGCAGATCGCACTGGGGATTGGTATTGCATTTGTTGTTGGTCAGTTAGCCGTAGCAGCCCTCAATAGCATTCAGCTGCAAGAGTATGGGCTTATTCCGGTATTTGTACTCGCAAGTTTTATCATTGCCGCTTATGGAAGCGATCTTGCGGGGGGGAATATTCTTATTGCCTCCTATGTCTGTGGTGTGGTGATTGGTAATGGTATTAAGCGTGGTGGTGAGATAACTAAGCATTTCTTTAATAGCATCTCTTGGCTGGCGCAATCACTGATGTTTATTATCTTAGGTTTGCAGATCTTTCCCCAAACCTTGTTCTCTGTGTTTGCGCTATCTTTGATTCCTGCTGCACTGCTAATGTTTGTAGCCCGTCCACTAGCCGTGCAGCTTTGCTATCTTCCGTTTATCAAGGCTAGCTGGAAGAAGCGTTTGTTTATCTCATCGATTGGCCTTAAAGGGGCTACTCCTATCGTGTTTTCACTTATTCCGGCCGCTGCTGGTGTCGAAGGGGCTATCGAGTTGGTGCATGTGGTGTTCTTTATTGTGCTGTTTTCGATTGTATTGCAAGGCACTGCGATAGAGCCTTTGGCTAAAAAGCTCAAGCTGAATATCTAATGCTTAATATAGAAAGCTGACAAATTGCCTGAGCTCGGACTAAATGGGTCGCTAGAGTGCCCACCGCTCAAGGCCACCATCAGAGCTTAATGTCAGTAATTCCCCTGTGTCATCCAGCACCATGTCCATAACCGTAGTACCGAGAGAAAATGCACTAATATCCCAGTGCTGGATCTCCTTTCCTGATTTGGCATCCCAGTGGATGATGGCCTGTTTTGAGGTTGCTGTGATCAGCTCATGCCCATGGTCAATGAACAGCGCTTTGCGAAAATAGCGATAGCGTTCAGGATAATCTAACTGAGTGATATCTGTGTTTGACGTGGGGTTGATAATGCGGTGATTATCTAAGCTATCGGCAAAAAATAGGCGCCGATTGGTTTCATCGAAACTGGTACTGGTGATTCTTTGTGGCAGTGAAAACGTCTTGATAACCGCTCCACTACCCTTAGCCCACCAAAGCACTTTGCCATCGTATCCAGCAGACAGAATATGTTCATTAAACTGGCTGAATTCTAGGTGGCTCACTTCGGTATCATGCTGTTTAAACATGGATAACTGTTGGCTTGATAGGTTAACTAGGATGATACTGCCTTCGTTCATCCCTATGGCGAGTTGCTTGCCGCTTTGATTGAGTGCCAAGGTTGAAATGCTTGAATCTGGGTCAAAGCCACTAACTTGCCAACGCAGTGCAAGTTGGCCATTACTCAAATCAAACAGGGATACCTGTTGCTTACCTGCGACAGCTACGTAGCGGTTATTACCAGACAGCGCAACGAGGTAGGCCGGAGTATCAAACTGCTCTGCAGGCCAACGATAGATAGGGGTGTGGGTTTTGGTGTTCCAAACCGTCACGGTTCTGATGCGCTCTAATGTTATGGCGAGTTGGGCATCTTTAGATAATGTGCCATCAATAAGCGTGTCTTCCACTAATCGATGGATCTGTTGAGGTGTCTTTGTTGGGGGCGCATCATGACAAGCGCTAAGGAAAAGTGGCGCCAATAATAACAGTAGGCAATATAGGCAACGATTGAGAGGCTGAATATGCAAGTGAGCCCTTAGGTAAATGAACGCGTTTCTAAGGCGATAGTAGCATATAGAGTTGATTTATAAGGCGCACTAATTTAACCAGTGCGCCTTATATTGGATCACGTGAGCTCGATTTCGAGTATTGCTTATTTTAGGCGATAGACCACTTCGACACGGTCGCTGATCGTCATCTGCGCCTCTTGATAGCTCTCGGCTACATTGCCTTTAGGTGCCGCATCCATTCTATACATTACGGGCTGGATCGGACGTTGGTCAAAATAACGCACTTCCCATACGCCCGCTAATCGCTCACCAAATCCCTTCGCGAGAAATTTTGCTTTTTGCTGTGCATCCTTAATGGCAAGTAAGCGAGCTTCTTCAATTAGCTCAGCTTCTTTGCTCGATTTAAAGGCGATGTTGTTAATGCGATTAATGCCTTGGGCTAATGCACTGTCTAAGATGTCGTTGAGTGTGTCGAGTTCTGTAATGGTCACGGTCACTTTTCGGCTGGCTTTGTAACCCACTTCATTGTTAGTGCGTGTCTGTGGGTCGTAAACATGGTTCGGATAAAGTTGTAAATTCGCACTTTGGATCTGCTCGCGCTTTACTCCTGCTTTCGTCAGCCTGCCGATAAAGTCGGCTACCGCTTTATCTGATCCTGCTTTAGCTTCTGCTGGGGTTTTAGCTTCTGTGACCACTTCTACATTAAGCTCTGCCATATCGGCTTTGACCACGATTTGGCTAGTGCCTATGGTTTCAATATGAGGAAAGTTAATGTCACTGGCCTGTGCCTTAGGTGCCGTGATAGCAAAAGTGGCAGTTAATAAGCTTGCTGACAATATGGCTGCTAATACCGATTTTTTCATTGGTTACTCCGAAATTAAGTTCGTTAGTCATGCTGATGAGATCGTCAATCTTGTCGGTATAAACGAGGGTGTTTTAAAAAAGGGTTAATAGCAATGCAATATTTTTATAGTTGGGGAAAGTAGAAAAGAAAAAACCTAGTGAATGAGCATCCTGCCATTCACTAGGCGAAAAGCGCCTTTGGGGGTGCGCTTCGAGATACCACCTGTAAGATACCTCGATTTAAAATGGTTGTCGTACTAGAAACTGTGCCTTTTGGCATGAGCTATTATGACTGCTGCCCTTTCACTTTCTACTACACGCTTCCTGCTGACGACCTGTTATTTTTATTATTGTATTTCTCTGTTTATCCGAGCACGGATTCTTTAATGTTGGAGCAATTTAAGTTCGCGCATTAATAGATTAAGTTGCTGAGTCACTTTATCTATTTCTGCTTTTAAACTATTGGCACGACTTCCTTGTTGTTCGCTCTGCCTAACGAGCTGGTAAACCATTTTGTTTGAGACGCCAAATTTTTTAGCGACGTCCGACAGTAGGTAATTGTTAGTTCTGACTTCCTCTACAATTCGTTGTGCCATCTTTGGGGTGATATTTTTACCTAAGTGACTCATTTGAAACTCCTCATCAATAGATATTTTGGGGCGCGAGTATTCGAGCCGAGTTAGTGCGTTACGCTGTTATTCAACATCCCACTGGCTTACACCAAGATGAGTGAAGAACTGCCATTGCTGCTGTACTAACGAACTAAATTGAGTAAGATTTTTCATGATTGACTCCTTAGTAAACTACTAATCACTGGGTAGAATATCGACTACCTATATATAGGTATGTAAGTTTCGTGCCAACTTTTAATTTTCCGGTTAACGTATTGATAGTTATATTTATTTTTGTTTTTAGTGTCACTAGGCTATTTTTGTTTTGAGCAAAGCCTTCACCAAAATAGAGCAAGTGTGATTAAGCTTGGTGCATCTAATATGGTATCTGCACCTGAGCAATCAGCGAGAATTCAAAGGCCTCTAGGCAGCATTGAATTGAAAAACCTGAGATGTATTGAGTAGGCTAATGATTTAATGCCAAAGGCTAGGGCGGTAAAGAAGGTGCACTGCGTTAGCTGAATCGATTTAGAGAGCAGACGACGCGAGGTGTCGTCTGCTTTTTTACTGTCGGGGGACGATTTGATATTGCTAACGCTTAGGACGTCTCGAGTGTGATGGCTTGCCTTTATTGGCACCAGCAGGCTTTTTCTTCTTATTACCACCATGATTTTGCATAAAGTGCTCAGGGCCTTCAATCTTATCCCGTAGCGACTTATTGGGTTTCTTAGTGGGTTTTTTCACCGCTTTTTTTGGGGCTTTTTTGTCTTCAGAAGAGGAGTTCTCTATCAGCTTAAATAGGGTTGATAGTTCCTCGTCATCTAAGTCTCGCCATTCTCCTAAAGGTAAGCCTTTTAAGGAGACATTCATTATGCTCTGACGTTCCAGCTTAGTGACTTCAAAGTTGAAATGCTCACACATTCTGCGGATCTGGCGATTAAGGCCCTGCACCAGTACGATCTTAAACACAAAAGTCGAGATCTGCTCTACCTTACATTTTTTAGTAATGACCCCAAGCATGGGCACACCGGCGCGCATTCCGGTTAAAAACGCTTCGGTGATCGGCTTGTTGACGGTGACCACATACTCTTTGTCGTGGTTGTTACCTGCACGCAAAATTTTATTGACCAGATCGCCATTGTTAGTCAGGAATATCAAGCCTTGAGAGTCTTTATCTAAGCGGCCAATAGGGAAAATCCGGTCACTGTGATTAACAAAATCCACAATGTTATCGCGCTCGGTGCTTTCAGTGGTACTGACAATACCTACTGGCTTATTTAGTGCGATGAAGACTAAGTCCTCTTCCTGTCTAGGCTCTATGTCGCGGCCATTGACTTTAACCTTGTCACCAAAGCTAACCGTGTCACCAATTTGGGCACGTTTACCATTGATAAATACATTGCCCTGTTCGATATAGCGATCGGCTTCTCGACGTGAACAGATGCCACTTTCACTGATGTATTTATTAAGACGGGTTGCTGAATCGCTCACAATGGCTTCCTGTAATCTAGGCTCTGTTGCAGGCTTGACCTGGTGTCTGGTACATGAGATCTGAGCTGCGTAGCGGAATGGCCAGATGCTACCACAAATCTGGCATTTGGTATTAGCCTCCGCTCTGTTTTCTGTGACAGATTTTTCGAGATAATTGTTAACAGTGTAAATGGATAGTGAAATAACTGAATTTATAATCAATAAATATGCATAAGTATTGACCGTGAGGTTGAATGTACTTATAGTCGTGCCTAGCTAAGTGTTTATTATTAAAAAGAGAGTTAACAATGAAAAAATCCATGTTATTGGGCTGCGTTGCATTAATGGCGGCCTTGGGGTTAACAGGATGTGGCAAGAAAGAAGATGTATTGGTTGTTGGAACCAACGCGTCGTTCCCGCCTTTTGAATATGTTGGCGGTACCAGCGGCGATGAGATCAAAGGTTTCGATATCGATTTAGCCCGTCAAATCGCCAAGGATGCAGGTAAAACGCTTAAGATCGAAAACATGAAGTTTGACTCGTTAATCGTAGCATTGAACTCAGGCAAAATTGACTTTATTGCATCGGGAATGACCATTACTCCTGAGCGTCAACAGAGCGTGAATTTTTCTGCTCCCTATTACGAAGCGACCCAGGTGGTATTGGTGAATAAAGAGGACGATAGTATTCACACTATCGAAGATCTAACGGGTAAACATTTTGCGGTGCAGTTGGGTTCTACTGCCGATATGATGGCGAAGCAATACACCCAGGAGATCACCGCATTTAATACCGGGTTCGAAGCCATTATGGAACTGAAAAATGGCAAGGTCGATCTCGTTTTATTTGACAGTGAGCCAGCGGCAAACTACTTGGATAAGAACCCAGATCTTAAACTTATCAAGCTTGCATTTGCTCCTGAGTTCTACGGTTTTGCCGTGGCTAAGTCGCAGCCAGAACTGCTATCGAGCATCAATAATACGCTGGTTAATATGAAGCAAAGCGGCCAATATCAAGCGCTTGTGTCTCAGCATATAAAGTGAGCCAACAATGATAGATGCAATTAATGCTTCACTCTTTACCCCTATTGGTGACGACGGCCTAGTTGGGAGCTTACTGATCTTAAATGGTCTTAAGGTCACGCTAATCGTGACCTTTTTCGCCATGATACTTGGGTCGATACTCGGCATTACCACCACGCTAATGAAGATGTCATCTAAATGGTATCTGCGCTGGCCAGCGCAGCTTTATGTTGGGGTGATACGAGGTACACCAGTAGTTGTGCAGTTAGTTATTCTTTACTTTATCGTGCTCGCTGCATTTGATGTCGATAAAATCAGCGCCGCCATTATCGCCTTTGGCCTAAATAGTGGTGCCTATATTTCAGAGATCATTCGTGCGGGAATTCAGGCGGTAGATAAAGGTCAAACTGAGGCGGCACGCTCCTTAGGCTTGTCTCAAGGGATGACCATGAAAGAGGTGATATTGCCACAGGCGATTAAGAATATTCTGCCAGCCTTAGGTAATGAGTTCATCGTGCTCTTAAAAGAAACCGCGGTGATTGGCTTTATCGGTGGAGTGGATTTGATGCGCGCCGGAGAGATTATCCGTAGCCGAACCTTTGAAGATAGTGTGCCCCTGTTTACCTGTGCACTCATCTATCTGCTGCTGACATACAGTTTCACTTTTATGCTGTCGAAATTTGAGAAGAGGTTAAAGCAGAGTGATTAATATAACTAACCTGCATAAAAGCTTTGGCGATAATCTAGTGCTTAAAGGCATTAATGAGCATATCGCTCGAGGCGAAGTCGTTAGTGTTATCGGCCCAAGTGGTAGCGGAAAAAGCACATTTCTGCGCTGTATTAACCTGCTAGAGCAGCCGAGCCAAGGCGATATCGTTATCGATGGTCAATCGATCACGGCTAAAGGTGCCTGCATCGATAAACTTCGCCAAAAAGTGGGGATGGTGTTTCAGAACTTTAATCTGTTTCCCCATAAAACCGTTAAGCAGAACATCACCTTAGGGCCAGTCAAACTAGGTTTGATGACCCAATTTGATGCGGATGTTGAGGCGCTAGCCTTGCTTGAACAAGTGGGTCTAGCGGATAAAGCGCTGGCATATCCATCAAGTTTATCTGGCGGGCAAAAGCAACGTGTGGCAATTGCTCGCGCCTTGGCGATGAAGCCTGAGCTGATGTTATTCGATGAACCTACCTCGGCGCTCGATCCAGAAATGGTTGGCGATGTGTTGGATGTAATGAAATCATTGGCCCTTGCAGGAATGACTATGGTTATCGTCACTCACGAGATGGGATTTGCCCGAGATGTCTCCGATAGAGTGATCTTCATGGATGGCGGTTATATTGTTGAAAACAGCAAGCCCGATGAGCTATTTACTCAGCCTAAAGAGCCCAGAACACAAGCGTTTCTCAGCAAAGTGCTTAGATAAGGTATTTGCTTAGGTAGGTTTTAGATAAGCAGGCGTTTAAGTTAGTTTTAGCGGATTAAAAAAGGAAGCAAAGGCTTCCTTTTTTAGATTTATCCATTAATGCTCAACACTAATTCGAGAGAATGAGTTTGGTGCTTGGCTGCCAAAATTGATAAGCATGCTTACTCTGGTTTTTGACTTGGTACATCGCTGCATCTGCTCGCTCGAAGCTCATCGCAAATGAATCATCGGCTGCGAAGCAATACACGCCAATGCTTAAGCCCAGTGATATATCATGGCCATCGAGTCTGAAATCGTCATCATAGGTATTGAGTATCTTCAGTGCTAGCTGACTCAAGTGTTGCTCATCTATGGTGGGGAGCATAATGATAAATTCATCACCACCAATGCGGGCACAGTGAGCCTGCTCTCCTGCGATCCTCTTTAAGTTATTGGCAACATGGATCAGTAATAGATCGCCAAACTTATGTCCGAGTTTATCGTTCAGTCCTTTAAAGCCATCGAGATCGATGAAAAATAGCGCACCACCTAAACTAGATTGTGTCTGATGTTCTTCAAAGGCATGGCTTAGGGCTTTGCGATTACTCAGGTTAGTCAGTGGATCGCTGTGAGCCAAGATAGAGAGTTCCTGCTCGTAACGCTTCTCTTGGGTGATATCCATGTGGGTTCCCATCATTCGCAGCGGCGTGCCGTCGGCCTTACGTTCGACGATACGGCCACGATCTGAGACCCAAGTGACAGAGCCATCTTTATGGATCATGCGATGGACGGCCTGATAATAGTCTGACTCGCCCTTAACGTGATCTTCAAATTCCTTTATCACCCACTCTCTATCTTCTGGGTGCAGGTTCTGTTTCCAACTATCGACATGTGCAGCCAGTTCTTCACGGCTAAACCCAAGCAGTTCGCCCCATTTCATATTAAAGATGGTGAGATTACCGCTAGGAATATGTTGCTCCCAAAGGCATAAGCCATTGCCATCTAAGGCGGCAAATAGCTTCTCTTCTGCGCGGGCATTTAGCAGTTTTAGCTTGGCATTTTCTCGCTTTAACTGGGCCAATTCAGCCTGTAATTTAACAATCGATGGTTGCTGTTCAGGCTCCATCTGGGATATCTCCTCGGTGGTTATCGGGATCTGTTAACCTGTTTTATTACACTAAACATTCTAGGCGACGGAATGATACGTTTTAGTACATGTTTAACGTTATAGAGTGACTTATTCACTATTGAAAGGGAAGTATTTACTCATCTTTGCGACGGCAAAAAAAGAAGCCGTTAAACGGCTTCTTTGGTATGACGATGCGAGGGAATAAATTACAGCACAGGCAGGTAGGTTAATACTCGCTCATCACGTTCGATGATAGGGTCGACAACCAGTTGCTGGAATGTTTCACCATTTCTATTCATCACATGATCCATTAAGGTGGGTGAGCTTGCGATCAGTGCCTTAAGGACGGTGATCTGATCGATTAACATACTCGCCAGTATATTCTCGGAAGTGGCAACATAGTTTTTGCCTTGCAGTGAGATGGTTTTTGCTGCATCGATAGCATCACTTGATAGATGAATACCGACATATTCGCGCCATACTCTGGCCTTCTCTTCACCGCGATAATCACTATCATGTGACGCGAGTACCACCTGCTTTAACATCATCTGTAGCAGGTTGCTCTTGCCTTTCATGTCATAGCTGGTCTGAGGGAAGCCAAAGTAACGTCCTAGCGAGGTCGCATAACTTGGTAAAGCTTCAATATGCTGGTCGGCATAGTCCACATCGTTAATATAGTATTTAGCCTCGACAGGCTTACACTCATCACTTAGCACTGGGTTAGTCAGGTATCCATTAAGTTCGGCTACCGTGTTCCCCATGGTCATTTGGCACAACATGCCTTGCAACTGCTCCTTCACTTTTGGCGCGTCGGCTAGCGCGTAATAGGTGCGGCCTGTCGTGCTGCGAGGTGATTTTCGAGTCAGTAGTTGACGCATCGCCAGCAGTTTATCAGGCCACATGCCAAGAACATCACGCTCATTAACATAGGGGTGATTTGGACTAGAAGCTGGCGCCTTAAGGCCGTTAAGTAGATGACCCTTGTTGACACTAATGTCGGCGTAAACCAAATCTTGATAGTCGGCGACGATATCGGCTTTAACCAGTAGCTCTTTTAACTTCTCGCTGTCCTGATGATAATCAGTGATGATCTTACCCAGTTCGAAACCTTCATCAAGCTTACTGGCATTAAGTCGATAGATGCGTGTCAGGATATCTTCCAGTGAATGCACCTTAGTTAAGGCACGACTGTCGTCGCTATTCATTCTGTAGGTCACATGCAAGTAGATATCGTTGAGTCCCGCTACAGTGAGAAAGGTATCCGCTGCTTTGTCTACCGCTCGTTGCGATGCACAGAACCAGTAGTTTTCATGGCCTGGACAAAATTCGGCTAAATCATTTTGGTTAAATGAAAATAGCGCTTCGACAGTCGCAGTATCTTCGACAAACTGACGGATGTCGTCGAAGCCACGTAGACGGTTAATGGTGTAAGGCAGGATATTATCTTCGAATAACGTCTGGCGATTATGACGCACGTTCATAGTGGCATAGCTGTCATGGTAGCTATCGATATAATACTGCACGATATCGTCGTTATTGGTACCAGCATCGAAGCGGTTACAGTTGCTGTTGAGTGACACGTGGCCATCGGTACAGAATGCAAAGTAACGAAGATCATTTTCTGCGGCGATATTGTGCAGCGCCCCATATTGAGTATCTCCGGTGATATTGCCATCTCTTAGCTCTTCACGACGTTTAGCATCTTCATCTTTCAACGAGACAAGGTTGCCATCTTGAGTTTCGACATTTCGTCCGTAACCAAAACGCAGCGCCGCAAGATCATATTTTTGGAAAGTCGTCGCGAAGCGGTCAGCGTTATAATCCATTTGGCTGGAGAAGTCGGCTTTCACATTGAGGTTAGGGTAGCCAGCCTTGGCAAATGCCTCGTTGAACTTAGCTATCTCTTGCTCGTTAAAGAAGTTGGCCTGATCTCGGCTACCTGCAAAGTTGTGTCTTAGGCCTAAGGTATGACCCAGCTCATGGGTTAGTGTGCCAGCAAATGCCTGCGCGGCTAACTTAGTAACCAGGCTTGTTTGGAAGCTTGTAGGCATACTCTCGATATCTTTAAGCTTAGCGCCCACAACACCATCTACCCAGAAGTTGGCATCTTTCCAGTCGATCTCATAGCCGTTAATTCCTCTAGGTAGTTCGCGTAAAGCGCCGCCAGTGAGGCCAAAGGCTTTATCTACGCTCATCAGGTTATGTTCGGCCCAGAAAGCCTCCGTTTTATCTTGCTTAGCCACTAGTGCTTCGAAAGGTGCATCATCTGCGTCAGTGGTAGACAGATCGGGGATCACCGTCTGTGGCAACGCTTGGTTTCTTGGCTGATGCACCATAGGATCTGTGCTTGTGCTATTTTGCGCAGCGATCAGTTTATTGGCTGCTACTTCTTTGGCACGATTAACCGCTTCCTCTGACGGCGTGTAGTCTACGCCAGTCAAATCCTTAACTGAGTTCGCATCTAACATGCCGCGGTTATAGTCAAGCTGCACACGACGATAGTAACGTGTTGAACCTTGCTCTAAGTTGGCACTGTATTGGTCGACGCGGCCACTGACGATTTCGCCTGTGAGTGGGTTGGCCGCTGAAGGACCATATCCTGCTAAGCCGTTATCGAGTGGCTCATCGAATAAGGTGATGTTGCTATAACGCAGGTCGCCATGACGATGTTCTCCGGCTTGTGCCAGTTTGATCTCGGGTAAACCTGTTTCAAACAACTTATTCTGAATGTTAATCGCAGTAATGCTCTGCTGAGCAGCGGTTAAGAATGGTTTATTCTTCGGCTCATAGAAGTTGTTACTCAGGTAATAGGTGATCGATTCCTTCTTGGGATTAAAGTGGTTTAAATATTGACGAACATAACCATCTTTACCCGCTGCATGGTTACCATCACGATACTGGTGTTGAGTCCTAAAGAAACCAAAGGTCCCATTTTCATCTTCACTATAAGGTACGGCTTCAAAGTCGTCGCTGGCCAACTTATCGATCGCCACAATAGATATGTATTCTGTGGTAGTGAAAGAAAGGTTATCGAAGTTCCCTTTGAAGAACTTACCAAAACAGGCTGGATTAGCTTGATAAGTATGTTCAATCTCAAAGTTAAGCACACCGTCGGCTAAGTCCATTTGGTAGCCTTTCCAGTTACCATCTTGTACTAAGTGGGCAGATTCAGTTTCTGTGGTGCACTGTTTGAAGGTTACCAGATCGGTATAGTTCTCTTCGGCGATCTGGGCGGCTTCAAATTTAGGGATAAAGAATTTCTTTTGATCCCAAGTGACATTACGATCGTTAACTTCCTCTTCTCTGTTGGTGCAATCGCCCCAGTTGTCCTGTTGGCATTGGAAGTCGATATAGTCACCAGGAATGGTGAGCACTGGCGCCTTGTTGTACTCGTTATCATAACGAGAATCATGGCCTAGCCCTATGTTGTCACGGTCTATCTGTCTGATTTGAATTCCATTTTCTGTCATTCTTAGGGTGACTAACTTCTCTGCGCCTTGAGAAAAACCATGGATCGGCGCCGAGTAACGCGGGGCTTCACCCAGACTACGAGTGTAAAGAAATAGTCGCTCTGGTTGTTTGGCTGCCAGTTCAGCAAGTGTGGTGGCTGAGGTGAGCTTATCTGTGCTCGCGTCAGCATTAGTGGTAGCATCTTTAAAGTCTTGTACGACGATCATTCGCTCATCTTTTTTGACTTCTTGATACGGCTCGTCTGTGCCACAGGCACTTAATCCTATCGCACTTAAAATGGCGATAGCGACACTGCTTTTATACATAAAACCTCTTCTCTGCTTAACTTTATAAGTATTTTGTGATTGATAGATAGAACACCGAATTGCGCTCGTCATAGACTTCAAAGCCATGGGAAGCGCCGCGATCCGGGTCGTAGAAATAGCCGCTGTTGTTATGCCCGATAGCCGCTACCCAATTAGGGGAAAACGACCAACCTATCTCCTCACTAATGGTGAAACGGTTGTCGTATCTGTTGGTATTAAAGGCTTTGGCCATGGCATAAGAACCGTTGATATCCAGATACCAGTTATCGATAAACTGCCAGGTCATATCGGCGAGTATGTCGATACGGTGTTCAACGAAATGCTCTCCATGGCGACCCGTTTCATATTGATAGGCGTTGTATTTTATCCGTGGTGATATATAGAAATTCCAATTCTGACTCGGACGATAGAACAGATATCCCGCCAGCCTCGGGGCGGCTCTGAGCTTGTTTTCCTTGCTGGTATGGCTGGTGGGGAGATATACCCCTGCACTTCCTATATAACTCCAGTTATCGCCGAGTTGAGCCGTTGGCGTTCGGTATTCAAGAAAGGTGTCGTAGAAGTAGGATTCATTGTGATGAGTCTCAATTTCACCCCCAGTAGAGACGCGGATGCTACCCCAGGTATCACGATAGCCAATACGGCCACTGCCACTGACTGCTTGATAGGAGCTAGGTGCAGATTGTTCGAAGGTGTTGCTGGTGACAGATGCACTAACATAGCCTGACCAATGCGATGTTTTGCTATTGATTGCCGCGGCAACGTTTTCATTATCGGCCACAGCCGAGTTTGATAGCAGCGTTGCGAATAATAAGCCTGTAGATATCACTTGTCGGCATTTATTATCAGCGCAGCCGCATACCCTCAGATGGCTTGAGTTTTTATAAGGCATATAAATAACCTAATTTAAATAAGTTTGTAGAAACTGACTAATAAACCGTAGTAATGGTGTATTAGGTTGGCTCAGACGAGTTTTAAAATTATTATCGGCTAACGCCTTTAATAATTGGGTGAAGATAAGTTAAGAGGGTGTACCTTTGATCGGTTTAATCCACCTCATAAGAAGTGAAGTGAATTCTAGGATGTTTTTAGGCGTCCTATATTTTAGTTTTTCATAAGAGGGTAGGCCTGCAGAAAGGAATAAGAGAAAAAACATACAGGTCAACATTAATGAGCTTAACTGGCTCTGTGCTATTTCAGCTGGGAGAAGGTTTAGGTATTGCTTGCCACATCTCTCAATGTAATGCCAGTATAGTGAGTGGCTTACCGTCTGGTTATCAGATTTTAATAGGGTATTTAGTTGTCCAGTCCCATGTTGAACAATATTGGATTCTTGATGAGATTGATTAGGGAATGCTAAATCACTTTCTAACAGACTGGCACTGATGTTTGTGAGTAATATAATACCAACAAGTAGTGTTAAGCTTGATACGGTTCCTTGTTTCAAAATGCACCTGTGTAATAAAGTTATTATTCGCTTTGGTGATACAAAGCGATACATTTGTTTTTTAGACGAAAGACCACTGTATGAAATAGCTGGTTTTTATTCAATGTAAATACGGTTTTGTGATTGATATTGAGAGCTTTGTCACAAGGGTTGCTATTTTTGTTGTGTGTTTTTAACGTGTATTAACTATTGGTTTTCTGTTGATTTACTTTGTCATCTAATTAATTAACACCGGTGAGCTAAATTAGAAGAAATTACTTTTGTATATGTTAATGGTCATCGATAGGAAAATAGTCTTAGTGTTGATTAGGGCTTATGAACTTTTTTAATTTTTCGAGACAGAAATGTGCTAATCGAGTCGAGTGGATTACAGCCAAGTAATCTAAGCAAAATTCGCTTAATAAAGAGTAGAATGTTTTTAGCAGAACTCTTCGGTCTGCGTTTGTTAATCATTTCTCGCATTGTCAGCTTTTTATGTAGAATAACTTCACCATAAAGCTTCTTACTTTCTATAAATACCCAATAACTCGCTGCAAAAAGCAAGCTTGATAGATCTACTGACCCTGACTTTATTTATGGTTTATTTTGAGTTTCCTGATGGGATGGCAGTGGGCTAACAAGGCGATTGATGTGAAAGATAATTGGGTAGATAAGCGCACAACGCCCTCAATACTGGATCAATTAAGGGCGTGGCGTCAACGGAGTAAACTTTGACTGTTTGATCACCTCTTTATTCTGAGAAAGATTCGTTAGATCCCCGTCATTTGTCCGGTGTAGAGGATAAAGTTTCGCAGCAAAAATACACCGATAAGGCTAAAGCTGGCGGTCACTGCGACATAGGTAAACTTACGGTCGGCTGACACTTTCATCCATAGGTTGGCGGCAAGGGGTAGCGTCAGTCCGACACCGATCACGCCGCCCCAAAATATCCAGCCCCAGAAGCCATAACCTATGGCGTTGAGTGCAGCCACTTGGCTTTGGCCACCAGAGAGGATGAGCCCGACAAAGAAGGTGAATATTAGGCCTATCTCCACCAAGATCATCGGAATTTCGATACCATGGATGAAGCGTACTTCGATACCATTAGGGTTACCTCGTAACAGCACCCCACCGAGCAGTGTTGCCGCCGCACCAGAGGATAAACCTGAGATTAAAAATAGCAAAGGCAGCACAGGGTTATTCAGCAATGGGAAGCCAATCAACGCCGATAGTAGGAAGCCAGTATAAGCCCCCAGAGAGATAGATAGGATCACCAACACGCCGGTAATAGCCGCTTCTTGTTTAACTAGCCATTTAATGAAACTGCTGACAAATGCCAATCTATCGCCTAGCAGCTGAAGTATCATCTGGTTGAAGATACAGGCCATCCAGGCAAATAGTGCAACCTGGTAAGCCATCAATACCAAGACCCCCATCGACATCACTGAAGTGGTATTGTAAAACACCAATATCTTCCAAAAATCTAATGGCTTGGTCAGATCGAGGACCAATATTCCAAGGCCGCCAAATACGGCGATTGGCGCTATGATTGCCGCCGCCTGTACGAAGGGGGAGTGATAGGCTTCGCCTGCTAATTTAAAATGTTTTAGCATGATGGCGAAAAACACTGCGCCAGCTGATAATCCCGCTAAGAACAGATAGATGGCTATAGGCCAATGCCATACTAGGCCTTCAAAGTGAAAAGCACTCATAGCATTATCTCCCCATCAATGTTTTGCACATGGAACAACTTAGGCCGAGTACCTAGGTCCACTTTTGAGCGATAGGTCGGTTTACTCTTTAGGAGTCGTACTAGGTCTGAGTCAGGGTCTTTCAAGTTACCAAAGGTTAATGCCTTAGTTGGGCAAGCAAGCACACAAGCAGGCGCTAATCCTTTTTTCAATTGGGTCTGCTGACAAAAATCGCATTTGTCGGCTGTGCGGGTCTCAGGATTAATAAATCGGACCTGATACGGGCAGGCGGCAATACAGTATTGGCAGCCGACGCAACGCTCTTCGTGCACGGCGACGATACCGGTTTCTTTATCTATGTAAGCAGCCCCCGTTGGGCAAACTCTAACGCAAGGTGCGGCCTCACAGTGTTGACAAGAGACGCGATTGAATCGGTAGCTCTGTTCCGGGTATTCCCCAAAGGGGCCCGAACGCTCAATGTTAAGTCGAGTGACGCCCTCTGGGACATGATTGACTTCACGGCAGGCTTCGACGCAGGCGTTACAGCCTATACAGATGTTCTCGTCGTGAACCATGGCATACTTTATCTCAGAGTGTGGCTCTGCCTCGGTGTTTTCAGCTAGAGGGGATTTAGTGACGGTATAAACCGAAACCCCAGCAAGCAGTGCGCCGCAGCCTTTGAGAAATTGTCGTTTTGAATGTTCCATAACAGGCCTCCTATTGATTGACCCGATGGCAGGTAACACATAATTGGCTATGTTGTTTGCTGTCTAACGTCAACATAGGATCGGATTCAGGATGTAGCTGGTGGCATTGGGCACAGGCGAGTTTGGTTGCGTGAACATTGTGGGTCCACTCAACTTCGGCCAAGGCTTGATGATCGTGACAAGTTAGGCAAATAGCAACTTGCACATCGACGGGCATCTGGCTATCGGCGCCAAAGGTATTTATGGGTGAACCTTTCTTAGGATGATTGCCTTTTTCGCCATGGCAATCTTGGCATTGGATCGCAAGTCCTGGGTTTGCATGTATGCCTAACAGTTGACCATTGCGCTTATGACATTTCATGCATGTGTTGCTGCGTGTTGCATTATCTGCTGCAATGCTTGGGGTAGGGATACCGTACCAAAGGCATGTCGTCATGGCGACATAGAGCAGAATTGAGATATAACGGCTAATTTGGCACATACCGTATCCTTACACCTCATGGTGAACATGATCTCGGCTTTAGAGGAGAGCGCCAAGTGGTTAGTTTGACGCTCGGTTGTGCGATTACTGCTTGAGCACTGTTAACCATTAGGCGGCGAGGGCATTGCGCAGTAGGGCTTCATCACAGTGCTTATCTTTATCCAATTTGATAAATTGCACACCGATGTAATCTAAGCATTTTTCGACAAACTTCATCTGTTCAGCAGAGCTCGCATTTGGGTCGCTAACCACTAGTTTGACCGCTGATGATTCATTGTCTACTACCACATAGTCTAGGTGGCAATGCTCCATGAAGTCCTGAACCTCTTCGTGATTCTTTACTGAATCATCGATATCGACCACATTAACCAGAGACGCCCCGTACAGCACATCGTAGCGATTACTCGCAATTGATTTTAAGCTTTTTAGGAAATGCATAGATTCCTTATCGAGCAAGTGGGGTTTGATGCTTACCGTTGCATCGACCATCTGAACCTCATTTGATCTAAAGAACTTTATGCAAGTCATTACGAAGGTCACGATTACGAGAGGAACAATTATGAATAAAACAAAATACATAAATGCATAACTTAAAATAACTGTAGCGGTGGCGTTCATGATAAACCTCCAATAGTACTTCTATTTCTTAACTCTCCATTTAATTATTACTTTATGCGCGATATTTACAACAATTATTAAAATCAAATTATTAAAATTTAGTGGTGGGTCTGATAGCTGGTTTTAGCTATTTCGAATTGTAGATAATCGATAGTTGGATATGTGTTTATTAAATTTAGGATATCTGGTTGCTTAAGGCTTACCGCTTTAAATTTTATTGTAAATTAGCTGTTTGCTGTATTTTTGTAAATCATTGAAATTAAGAAGTATGATCTAGATCTATTTTATTTATTTAATTATTTGTGCATAAAATTATTGTTAAAGATATTATGCTGGCTATAATTTAACTTGGTATATTTAATGTTTTGAGAGGTATTTTCAAATGAAAAATATAACTCTAGATAGCTTGGATATGCTTAGTGCTAATATATTGGTTAATCTTTACGAAAAGCATTCAGCTTCTTCTGTCGCTATAGATATGAATATACCCGCACCTAAAGTAAGTCGTTGCCTACAACATGCGAGGATGATTTTTAATAATCCACTGTTTATTCGAAAAAAGCATGGCCTCGAACCGAACGAGTTTACTCGGCAACTCTATCCAATCGTGAAGGAGTTGGTGCAATGTTCCGAGCATCTATATCAATTGAATCAACTTAACCCGCTAGAGTTAAACACGGCTATGGTGATTTATGTCAGCGACCTGTTGATCCAGCATTTTCCTCAGCAGCTAAGCGCCGCGATCAACGCTGCACATCTGCCGCTCAGTTTTGAGTTACGCAGTGGCTCGGAAGATATTTTGGAAGATACGGCTAATGGACTGATTGATATTGCGATCCTGAGTGAATCTAACCCTGAATTATTACAAAATGATCCTCGTCTTGAGGTGATGCCGCTAAAGCAATTAGAGCATCTCTATCTTTTGTGTGGCCTGCATCATCCCATATTAAGTCAGGAGATTAGCTTAGTTAATATTGCGAGTTATCCCTATCTCAGTGCATTTAGTTTATTAAATAGATCGTCCCTAGATCCGTTCCAAACCTTTTGTCGTCAGCAAAAACTATTTTGTCATCAGGCTCCCTATGACAATGCGCAAACGGGGCTGGGATTTCACGATCTGTTCCGTTACCTGTCTGATAACAAGACGGTGAGTTTGCTGCCCTACAACAAGGTATATGATCAGAGTCATCTATTACCTGGATTGCACGTTTGTTGTTTATCCGCTATCGATACCGAGTTGCTTTACCGAGAGGAACCGCAACCTATGCTCTATCTTATCAGCGCAAAGCATCATCCTAGTTCACATCTCGATTGGCTTAAAAATGAGGTCACATTGCTGATCAATCAGAGCGTCCACTAACTTAAGGCATTCAAGCCTTATACTGATTGATAGTTAGTTATCGCAGCATCGTGGCGCGGGATCATCGCTGGTGTCGTTAGGGCAGTGAGGTTTCGTCGTGCAACTTGTCGACGAGCCATTGCCTACCTCATGGGAGCAGCAGTGCTTGGAAACATGCTCTGTTGACTTACTACTTGGTAACTTATGACCCGAAGCGACCGCCTCATAGTGAGACTGCATCTGTGTTAGTTTCTCCCTAAGCACTGTTTTTAGACAGTTGGCTAATTGGGGCTTGATGCTTTTATGGCAATGTAAATAGTAGCTCTCGCACTCTATCCCACTGGTTTCACGCCAAAGCTGAGATATGTCGATATAGTCGACATCGCTGCGCTCTTCAAAATAGACCATCGACATGGCCGAAGACAGCAAGGCGATATCATCATTGTGGCTTACATGGTCGACCAGCATTCTTAGACTTGGGCTCTTCAGTGCGATCTTGATATCGAGTTTTTTCGCCCTTGCATACACTTCAATCGGATGGGATTGTTGTTCATGCAAGTTGGTATTTACCAGGGCAAGAGGATAGTTGAATAACTCAATCAAGGGCTGGTTTGAGGTCAAAATAGGGTGGCCGGTTTTGGCGACGATAAAGAAGTAGATAATATCGCCGAGCTTGTAGTTGTTCACCATAGGATGGTTAATCGGTTCGGTCGAGATACTGCAATCGATTTTTCCCTGACATAAACGCTGATCAACATTGTCAGTCCAAGGTTGAATATTGATACTCACGCCGCCTTCGATGCAGTGACAAGTTTCATGCACGCAGTTCATTGCCATTAGTGACCATTGCTCATAGGTAGCGACACTGAGCTGGTATGGCTCGGCGCCTTTATCTATGGTCGTTGCGACGATCTTGTCGTATTGCTCTAGGATGGTTTGCACCATGGGGTAGATTTTGAGTGCGACTTGATTTGGCTCAAAGCCATACTGTTGGCGTACAAAGAGTTCATCTTCCAATACTTCACGTAAACAGGTGAGGCTACGGCTGATTTTAGATTGAGTCGTCTGCATTTTATCGGCAACCGCACTGCCATTTTTAAGCTCAATCAAGCCTGTAAACACTTGTAGTGTAAAGTAATCGAGGCGGCTGACTTTTTTCAGCATAACGATATCCTTTGCATTAACTGCATAAAACCCACCTTTTCAGCTATAAGATGTTAATTTTACACATCTTGAGTTGGCTAAAAAATGAACGGTAGGTAGTTTCTGTTTGTACCATGAACTGGTTAATAAAACTGCGGCGGATATCACACTTGGAGCGGGATTTATGACGGAGTCGTTTGGAGATCTGTGATAGTAACAAGAGATAAGCATAGAAAAACGACTCTAATTACCCCTGCCACGGTCCCGAAAGGGAGGTTAATATTTGATGGTATGGATATTCGATGAATAGCTAATGAGTTTTGCTGAGATCACTAGGCAGCAATCCACTCACCTCAGTTAAAACGTTTTTGTCTCGAACAAGGTTCAACCAGCAAAGATCAACTGGCCCTAGTGAGAAGATAAT